>NZ_JBNHIN010000006.1:0-109674 GCF_050054615.1 Streptomyces sp. YGL11-2 | reverse complement strand
GCTTCCTCCCCCCCCTCCGGCGTTCCCGGGCCGCCGCTCCCCCGGCCGCCGTAAGCCCGAAATGCCCGTAAAGTTAACCCCACGCCTCAACCCCCTGCACCCGCCCGGTAAAGTAGGCACTGCGTCAATGAGGCGCTAAGAAACTCTGGGTGCGCCGGGAAGTCTGGTCGGCAACTGCTATTGCCGTTCACAGCTGCCGGAGGTCAACCGCGTGACTGCGCCCAGCAACCGCCGCTCCATATTCCTCGGCCGGATGCCGCTGCCCGAGCGGAACTACGTCGCCGACGCGCTGCGCGCCGAGACCGTGGGTGGGGTCCTGCTCCTGGTCGCCGCCGTGGCGGCGCTCATCTGGGCCAACACCCTCGGCGGCAGCTACGAAGCCGTCCGCGGCCTGCACATCGGCCCGGCCTCGCTCGGCCTGGACCTCTCCCTCCAGCACTGGGCCGCCAACGGCCTGCTTGCGATCTTCTTCTTCGTCGCCGGCATCGAGCTCAAGCGCGAACTGGTCGCCGGCGAGCTGCGCGACCGCAAGGCCGCCGCCCTCCCCGTCGTCGCCGCGCTCTGCGGAATGGCCACGCCCGCCGTCGTCTACTTCACCGTCAACGCGCTCGGCGGCGGCTCCCTCAGGGGCTGGGCGGTCCCCACCGCCACCGACATCGCCTTCGCACTCGCCGTCCTCGCGGTCATCGGCACGTCTCTGCCGTCCGCGCTGCGCGCCTTCCTGCTCACCCTCGCCGTCGTCGACGACCTCTTCGCGATACTGATCATCGCGATCTTCTTCACCTCGAAGATCAATTTCCTGGCGCTCGGCTTCGCCGCCGTCGGCCTGATGGTCTTCTACCTGCTGCTGCGCAGGGGCGTCCGCGGCTGGTACGTCTACCTCCCACTCGCCGCGGTGATCTGGGCCCTGATGGAGAACAGCGGGGTGCACGCCACCATCGCCGGCGTCGCCATGGGCCTGATGCTGCGCTGCCACCGCCGCGACGGCGAGACCCAGTCGCCCGGTGAGCACATCGAGCACCTGGTCCGCCCGCTGTCGGCCGGCCTCGCCGTACCGCTCTTCGCGCTGTTCTCCGCAGGTGTGTCCATATCCGGCGGCGCGGTCCACGACGTCTTCACCCGGCCCGAGACGCTGGGCGTGGTCCTCGGCCTGATAGTGGGCAAGTCGCTCGGGATATTCGGCGGCACGTGGTTCACCGCCCGCTTCACCAGAGCCGAACTCAACCCCGACCTCAGATGGCCGGACGTCTTCGCCGTCGCCTCCCTGGCCGGCATCGGCTTCACCGTCTCCCTGCTCATCGGCGAGCTGGCCTTCGCCAAGGACCTGGTACTGGCCGACGAGATCAAGGCGTCGGTCCTGATCGGCTCGCTGCTCGCGGCCCTCTTCGCCGGCATCCTCCTCAAGATCCGCAACAACAAGTACCGCCGCCTCTGCGACGAGGAGGAGCGCGACGAGGACCAGGACGGCATCCCCGACATCTACGAACTCGACAAGCCGGAGTACCACCTGCGGATGGCCGAGATCCTCGAAGCGAAGGCCGCGGAGCACCGGCGTCTGGCCGAAGTGGCCTCCGGCGCCCGCGCCGGGGACGATGGTCCGGCATGATCTGAGAGGCTTTGCATCCAGGAGAAGAGAAGAGGGAGACGGCGATGAGCGCAGCCGACGACGGTGGGGACCGCAGCCTCGGGCAGCTGGTGGCCACGGCGACCGCCGAGATGTCCGCGCTGGTGCACGACGAGATCGCGCTGGCCAAGGCCGAGCTGCGGCAGGACGCCAAGCGGGCGGGCATCGGCAGTGCCGCGTTCGTCGTGGCGGGCGCACTGGCGCTGTTCGCACTGCCGGTACTGAGTTTCGCGGCGGCGTACGGCATCCACAACCTCGGGCTCGGGCTCGCCTGGTCGTTCCTGATCGTGGGCGGTGCCTTCCTGGTCATCGCCGCACTGCTGATCCTCATCGCGCTGGCCAAGCTCAAGAAGATCAAGAAGCCGGAGAAGTCGATCGCCTCCGCCAAGGAGACCGCGGCCGTCCTCCAGAACGCCAGGCCGCACCCGCGCGAAGAGCTCCCGGACCACCCGGTCCTGGAGTCTGTGACACGCTCGTAGTTATGACAGCCCCTGACAGCACCGCCGCGGTCGTCCAGCTCGACGTCCCCGGTGGGCGCGAGGTGACGCACCGGGACGTCGCGGCGAACGGCGCGCGCTTCCACATCGCCGAGATGGGCGACGGCCCGCTGGTGCTGCTGCTGCACGGCTTCCCGCAGTTCTGGTGGACCTGGCGGCACCAGCTCCCGGCGCTGGCCGACGCGGGCTTCCGCGCGGTCGCCATGGACCTGCGCGGCGTCGGCGGCAGCGACCGCACCCCGCGCGGCTACGACCCGGCGAACCTCGCGCTCGACATCACCGGCGTCATCCGCTCGCTCGGCGAGCCGGACGCCGCGCTCGTCGGCCACGACCTGGGCGGATACCTGGCCTGGACGGCCGCGGTGATGCGGCCCAAGCTGGTGCGCCGGCTCGCGGTGGCGTCGATGCCGCATCCGCGGCGCTGGCGGGCCGCGATGCTCGCCGACGTCCGGCAGAGCGCGCGCAGCTCGCACATCTGGGGCTTCCAGCAGCCCTGGCTGCCGGAGCGCCGACTGCTGGCCGACGACGCGGCGTTGGTCGGCCGGATGATCCGCGACTGGTCCGGCCCCCGGCTCCCGGAGGACGACACGGTCGAGGTCTACCAGCGGGCGATGAGCATCCCCTCGACGGCGCACTGCTCGATCGAGCCGTACCGCTGGATGGTCCGCTCGATGGCCCGCCCCGACGGCATCCAGTTCAACCGCCGGATGAAGCTGCCCGTACGGGTACCGACCCTGCATCTGCACGGCTCGCTGGACCCTGTGATGCGCACCCGCAGCGCCGCCGGCTCCGGCGAGTACGTGGAAGCCCCGTACCGCTGGCGGCTCTTCGACGGCCTCGGGCACTGGCCCCACGAGGAGGACCCGGTGGCCTTCTCCACGGAGCTGGTCAACTGGCTGAAGGACCCGGAGCCGGACCGCTGACGACGCCCACCGGGTCCGCCGTGCGGAACGCGGGGCACCGCTGAGCGAACACCCGGCCGGGGCACTGCGAACGTTCGTCTGACGAACAGCCAATTGCCTCGCGCATAGGCCAATTGGCCCCCTCCGAGGCGGTTACGGACCATGGGCCACGGGCAGAGTCGAAGGTATGGGCTGGACGCACGACTACCGTGACGTGGCACGCAACCGCCGCAGCAGTGCCGCTGCAGTGGGCACTCAGGACAGGGGCACCCCGGATCTCAGGTCCGGTCCGTCCCGCGACGCGGCGCACCCGATGGGCATCCCGCGCATCCTGCGCCGCAGAGCACGCTGGATGAGCGCGCGGCTGCGCCATCCCCGCAGCTGACCCGCGTCGGCGCGCGCCGCGCGGGCGCCGCCCGGACCGGGCCGCGCCCCGTCCGCACCGGATCGGTTCGCGGCCCAGGCCCCGGCCTCAGATCGCGCAGCCCTCCGTGTCGACCTGCTGGGTCGCCGTACGCCCCTTGGCGATGTCCTGGCGGACCTCGTCGGCCGTCAGCGCATAGCCGGTGTGCGAGTCGTCCAGCGACTTCGCGAAGACCACGCCGTAGACGTCGCCCTTCGTCGTCAGCAGCGGGCCGCCGGAGTTGCCCTGCCGGACCGTGGCGTAGAGGGAGTAGACATCGCGGCCGATCGTGCCGCGGTGGTAGATGTCCGGGCCGTTGGCCTGGATACGGCCGCGGATCCGGGCCGGGCGGACGTCGTAGGAGCCGTTCTCCGGGAAGCCGGCGACGATGGCGCTGTTGCCGGTCGCGGCGTCCTTCGAGGCGAACTTCAGCTCCGGGGCGCGCAGCTGCGGGACGTCCAGGACCGCGATGTCGCGCTCCCAGTCGTAGAGCACGACCTTGGCGTTCAGCGGCAGCCCCTCGCCGCCCACCTGGACCTTCGGGTCGGTGACACCGCCGACGACGTGGGCGTTGGTCATCACCCGGTGTGGCGCGAACACGAAGCCGCTGCCCTCCAGGACCTTGCCGCAGCTGGGCGCCCTGCCGACGATCTTGACGATGCTGTGCTTGGCGTCCGCCGCGACCGCGCCGTTGGCCAGCTGCGGGTCGGGCGCCGGGACCGAGGTGATCGGCTCGTTGGAGAACGGCGTGAAGACCTGCGGGAAGCCGTTCTGCGCGAGCGCCGAGGAGAAGTCCGCGAACCAGGTGCTGGCCTGCGGGGGCATGACCTGGGAGACGCCCAGCAGCACCTTGGAGTTGCGGACCTCCTTGCTGAGCGTCGGCAGGGACGTCCCGGCGAGGGCGGAGCCGATCAGCCAGGCGACCAGCAGCATCGCCATGACGTTGACCAGCGCGCCGCCGGTCGCGTCCAGCGCCCGCGCCGGTGTCCAGGTGATGTGGCGGCGCAGTTTGTTGCCGAGGTGGGTGGTGAGCGCCTGGCCCACGGACGCGCAGACGATCACGATGGCGACCGCCGCGATGGCCGCGAAGGTGCCGGGTTTGGCGTCGTCGGTGACCTCGTTCCAGATCACGGGCAGCAGATACACCGCGATCAGGCCACCCCCGAGGAAGCCGATCACGGACAGGATGCCGACGACGAAGCCTTGCCGGTACCCGACGATCGCGAACCACACGGCCGCGATCAGCAGCAGAATGTCCAGGACGTTCACGCCGGACACCGTCTCACGAGCGCCAGTCGAGCGGGACCTGCTTGTCGCGGTCCCATGCAATCTCCCAGCCCGCGTAGTGCAGGATCCGGTCGATCACTCCGGCGGTAAAACCCCAGACCAGGGCGTTCTCGACACGGAACGCCGGGCCGGTGTGGCCGCTGGGGTGGCGCGTGGTGACCCGATGCGCGGGGTCCGTGAGATCCGCCACGGGAACCGTGAAGACCCGCGCGGTCTCCGCCCGGTCCACCACGCCCACCGGGCTCGGCGTACGCCACCAGCCCAGGACGGGCGTCACGACGAAGCCGCTGACCGGGATGTAGAGCCGCGGCAACACCCCGAAGACCTGGACCCCGGACGGATCGAGGCCGGTCTCCTCCTGGGCCTCCCGCAGCGCCGCCCGCACCGGACCGGGCCCGTCCGGGTCACCGTCCTGCGGGTCGAGCGCGCCGCCGGGGAAGGAGGGCTGACCAGCATGGGAGCGCAGGGTGCCGGCCCGCTCCATCAGGAGCAGCTCCGGCCCGCGGGGGCCGTGGCCGAAGAGGATCAGCACCGCGGACTGCCGGCCGCCGTCCTCCGGCGGCAGGAACCTGCTGAGCTGGCGCGGCTCTATCGTTCCCGCCGCACGGGCCACCGGGGCCAGCCACTCGGGCAGGCCCTCGGCCGTGACCGTGACCTCCCGGCCGGCCGCCGCCTCGCCGTACTGCTCCCGTGCACTCGTCATACGCGCCCCCTCAGGCATCGCGTCGATGGTCGGTGTCCCCTCGTGGAGCGGTCCCCGTGGCCCTGCGGTCACGGCGCTCGGTCCTGGCGTTCGCCGTTACGCGCTCGCCAGCGGGGGCGCGGGCTGCCCCGGATAGCCGGCCGGCGGTTTCAGCCGCTGCCCCGGCTGGCCGCCCAGCTCGTACTTGAGCAGCTTCCTCGCCTTGTCCGGGTCCGTCTCGCCCTCGCCGTACGCGGGGCACAGTGGGGCGATGGGGCAGGCCCCGCAGGCGGGCTTGCGGGAGTGGCAGACGCGGCGGCCGTGGAAGACGACGCGGTGCGAGAGCATCGTCCATTCGCTCTTCGGGAAGATCGCCGCGACATCGGCCTCGACCTTCTCGGGGTCCTCCTGGGTCGTCCAGCCGAAGCGGCGGGCCAGCCGGCCGAAGTGCGTGTCGACGGTGATGCCGGGGACGCCGAAGGCATTGCCGAGCACCACGTTGGCGGTCTTGCGGCCGACGCCGGGGAGCGTGACGAGATCCTCCAGGCGGCCCGGGACCTCGCCGCCGAAGCGGTCGCGCAGCGCGGTGGAGAGGCCGATCAGGGACTTCGCCTTGGCGCGGAAGAAGCCGGTCGGCCGGATCAGCTCCTCCAGCTCCTCCGGGGCGATCGCGGCCATGTCCTCGGGCGTCGGGCAGACGGCGAACAGCCTCGGGGTGGTCTGGTTGACCCTCAGGTCGGTGGTCTGCGCGGAGAGGACCGTCGCGACCAGCAGCTCGAAGGGGTTGGTGAAGTCCAGCTCCGGATGGGCGTACGGATACAGCTCGGCCAGCTCGCGGTTGATCCGGCGGGCCCGCCGCACCATCGCCACCCGCGACTCCGGCTTGCGCGCGGCCGCCTTCCGGGCGGGGGACGCGGTGACCGCCTTCTTCGCCACGGTCTTCTTGGCCGCCGCCTTCTTCGCCACCGTCTTCTTGGCGGGTGCCGCGGCCGTCGACGCAGCCGTCGACGCGGCCCTCTTCGCGGGCGCCTTCTTGGCCGGGGCCTTCTTCGCGGCGGCCTTCCCGGCCGTTGCCCGCTTCGCGGGGGATTCCGCCACGGACGCCTCCTTTGCCTCGGGTTGCGACGCGCCGGACGGGCGCTTCGCCGGCTTACGCCCGGTCGTCACCCTGGAGGGCGATTTGCTACTTTTATCTGTATTCAAGACGCCTGTGGGACACTGTTCGCCCACAGCGGAATCGCGTCCTGCGCTCACTCTGTCGGCCCCCCAGTCCTCTGCTCTCACCGGCGTATTGGACACTCGGCCAGACTAAGGCCACCCACTGACATCCGACCCGATCACCAGGATTCGTGACCCCAATCGGCCCCCTGCCGTATGGCTCGGGCCACGGGTCCGGCAAACTTGTGATTGATCGCACTGTTTTGCATTCCGGCATGATGGGGACCACAGTCCCCCGGAGCATGTCGACAAGGAGAGATCTCGTGGACGACGTTCTGCGGCGCGCACCGCTCTTCGCGGCGCTCGATGACGAGCAGGCGGCCGAGCTGCGCGCCTCGATGGGAGAGGTCACGCTCGCCCGCGGCGACGCCCTGTTCCACGAAGGGGACCCCGGCGACCGCCTCTACGTGGTCACCGAGGGCAAGGTGAAGCTGCACCGCACCTCCCCGGACGGTCGGGAGAACATGCTCGCCGTGCTCGGCCCGGGTGAGCTGATCGGTGAGCTCTCGCTCTTCGACCCGGGCCCCCGTACGGCCACCGCCTCCGCCCTCACGGAGGTCAAGCTGCTCGGCTTGGGCCACGGCGACCTCCAGCCCTGGCTCAACGCCCGCCCCGAGGTGGCCACCGCCCTGCTGCGCGCGGTCGCCCGGCGGCTGCGCAAGACCAACGACCAGATGTCCGACCTGGTCTTCTCGGACGTGCCGGGCCGCGTGGCGCGCGCCCTGCTCGACCTGTCGCGCCGCTTCGGTGTGCAGTCCGAGGAAGGCATCCATGTCGTGCACGACCTGACACAGGAGGAGCTGGCCCAGCTGGTCGGCGCCTCCCGGGAGACCGTCAACAAGGCGCTCGCGGACTTCGCGGGCCGCGGCTGGCTGCGCCTGGAGGCGCGCGCCGTGATCCTGCTGGACGTCGAGCGGCTGGCCAAGCGCTCGCGCTGACGCCTCCCGTCCACGCCACCACACCAAGGGCCCCGCTCCGGCGGGGCCCTTGGCCGTGCGCGCGCCGGACAACGCGCTCGCGGCCCGCCGCCCCGCCCCTCCATAGTGGCGCCATGGACAGCGACAGCGGCCCCCACGGCCCCGGACTCGACCAGGACGGCTGCTTCGTACGGGAAGGAGCCCTCGACCGTGTGCCGGCGGCGTTCGCACCCGTGGTGGCGAGGCTGGCCGACCGCCTGACCGCCGGCTTCCCGCCCGGCAGGGTGGTCAGCAGCTATCTCTACGGCAGCATCCCGCGCGGCACCGCCGTCCCCGGGGTGTCCGACCTCGACGCACTCCTCGTCCTGCGGGACGAGCCCGTTGACGCCGACAGGGCCGCCGCCCGGGCCGTCGAGGCGGAGCTGGACGCCGCCTTCCCGCAGATCGACGGCGCAGGGATCCTGCTGATCGGGCGGGACCGGCTGCTCGGCGAGCAGGAGCGGTACGACGGGGCCTGGTTCGTGGCCTGCCTGTGCACCCCGCTCAGCGGGCCGGACGTGACCGCCGGGCTGCCCCCCTACCGCCCCACCTCGCTGCTCGCCCGGGAGACCAACGGCGACCTCTTCCGCCGGCTGCCGGGCCTGCGCGAGCGGGCCGCCGCGGTCGCCTCCGGGGAGGAGCGCACCCGGCTGACCCGCGGGGTGGCCCGGAACCTCGTACGGACCGGGTTCACCCTGGTGATGCCGCGCTGGGGCGGCTGGACCAGCGACCTCGCCGAGTCCGCCGAGGTGTTCGGCCGCTACTACCCGGCGCACGCCGAGCAGATGCGCGCCGCGGCACGCGCCGCCCGGACGCCCGCCGCCTGCCCCGGGCTGCTGACCGAGCTGCTCTCCGGGCTCGCGCCGTGGCTCGCGGAGGAGTACCTGGCCGTCCACGGGGCGAAGGCCCCCCGCCCGCAGGCGCCCTGACGCGGCCTCCGCCCCGGGTGACCTGGATCAGCCCGTGCTCGGCTAGATCAGCCCGTGCTCGGCTAGATCAGCCCGTGCTCGTCCAGGTAGTCCAGCTGGGCCCGCACCGACAGCTCGGCGGCCGGCCACAGGGAGCGGTCGACGTCCGCGTACACGCTCGCCACGACCTCGGCGGGGGTGCGGTGGCCGGCCTCGACCGCGGTCTCCACCTGGGCGAGCCGGTGGGCCCGGTGCGCGAGGTAGAACTCCACCGCCCCCTGGGCGTCGTTCAGCACCGGCCCGTGGCCCGGCAGGACCGTGGAGACGCCGTCGTCGACGGTGAGGGAGCGCAGCCGGCGCAGCGAGTCCAGGTAGTCGCCCAGCCGGCCGTCGGGGTGTGCGACCAGGGTGGTGCCGCGCCCCAGGATCGTGTCGCCCGTCAGGACCGCGCCGTCGGCGGGCAGGTGGAAGGAGAGCGAGTCCGCGGTGTGCCCCGGGGTGGGCACCACCCTCAGCTCCAGGCCCCCGGTGGTGATGACATCGCCCGCTTCGAGCCCCTCGTCCCCCAGGCGCAGCGCCGGGTCCAGCGCCCGTACGGAGGTGCCGGTCAGCTCGGCGAAGCGCGCGGCTCCGTCGGCGTGATCGGGGTGCCCGTGGGTGAGCAGGGTCAACGCGACGCGCTGCCCGGCCCGTTCGGCGGTGTCGATGACGGCACGGAGGTGGCCCTCATCGAGCGGCCCGGGGTCGATGACGACGGCGAGGCCGGAGTCCGGCTCGGCGACGATCCAGGTGTTGGTGCCGTCCAGCGTCATCGCCGACGGGTTCGGGGCCAGGACGCAGTACGCGCGCGGGGTGGCCCGGCCCGAGACGACTTCGCCGCGGGGCTGGCCCGGGAGGGCGGCTGCTTCGGTCATGCGGGGGTTCCTCCCGAGGGGCCGGTGGTGGCCGACGGCCCGTCGCCGGTCGTCGCGATGTGCTTGGTGAACTCGTCGTGGCCCGGCCAGCTCAGCACGATCTCGTCACCCACCAGGCGGGCCCTGGCCAGCACCGGCGTGAGGTCCTGCGCCGCCGCCGCGGCCAGCGCGTCCGCGGCGGCGGCGTACGGCTGGAGCGCGCGCAGCGTGGAGATCGTCGGCGGCATCATCAGCAGCTCGCCGCGGTCGTAGCCGGCGGCGGCCTCCTCGGGCCGGATCCACACCGTGCGGTCCGCCTCCGTGGAGGCGTTCCGGGTGTGCTGGCCCTCGGGGAGCACCGCGACGAAGAAGAACGTGTCGTAGCGGCGCGGTTCGAACTCCGGGGTGATCCAGCGCGCCCAGGCGGCCAGCAGGTCGGACCGCAGCACCAGCCCGCGGCGCCGCAGGAATGCGGCGAAGGACAGCTCGTGGGCGACCAGCGCCGCGCGGTCCGCCTCCCAGTCCTCGCCGGTGGTGTCCGCGACGACCGTGGTGGCCGAGTCCCCGGCGAGCAGCACGCCCGCCTCCTCGAAGGTCTCGCGCACCGCGGCGCAGACGATGGCCTGCGCGGTGGCCGGTTCGACGCCCAGCCGCACCGCCCATTCGGCGCGCGAGGGCCCCGCCCACTCCACCGGGCGCTCGTCACGCGGGTCGACGGAGCCGCCCGGATAGGCGTACGCGCCTCCGGCGAAGGCCATGGAGGCGCGTCTGCGCAGCATGTGGACGGCGGGGCCGCCGGTACCGGTGTCCCGCAGCAGCAGGACCGTGGCGGCCCTGCGGGGCGCGGCCGGCGTCAGCTCGCCGTGGGCGAGCGCCCGGATACGGTCCGGCCATTCCGGCGGATACCACTGGCCATTGGTCGTCGACGACATGGCCGGATGCTATGCGCTCGCGCGCGGATGTTCGAGGGTCCCTCAGGTGCGAGGGCGGCATCCGGACGCGAGCGCACCACGGGCGAGCCGCTATTCGGCGACCTCGACCAGGATCTCCACCTCGACCGGCGCGTCCAGCGGCAGCACCGCCACACCGACCGCGGAGCGGGCGTGCACGCCCTTGTCGCCCAGGATCTCGCCGAGCAGCTCGCTGGCGCCGTTGACGATGCCCGGCTGCCCGGTGAAGTCCGGCGCGGAGGCCACGAACCCGACGACCTTCACGACCCGGACGATCTTGTCGAGGTCGCCGATGACGGACTTCACGGCGGCCAGCGCGTTCAGCGCGCAGACCGCGGCGAGTTCCTTGCCCTGCTCGGGGCTGACCTCGGCACCGACCTTGCCGGTGACGGGCAGCGAGCCGGCCACCATGGGCAGCTGGCCGGAGGTGTGGACGTACGCGCCGGAGCGCACCGCGGGCTGGTACGTGGCCAGCGGAGGCACGACCTCCGGCAGCTTCAGGCCCAGCGACGCGATCTTGTCCTCGACGCCGCTCACGGCTTCTCCCGCTTCAGGTAGGCCACCAACTGCTCGGGGTTGTTCGGGCCGGGCACGACCTGGACCAGCTCCCAGCCGTCCTCGCCCCAGGTGTCCAGAATCTGCTTGGTCGCGTGCACGAGCAGCGGCACGGTCGCGTATTCCCACTTGGTCATGGCCCGAGCGTAATGCCTGCGCCCGGCCGCGCCGCCGCCGCCCGACCCCGGCCGCGCCGCCGCCCCGCCCGGGCCCTGCCACAGCGCCCCCTAGGGCACATCCCTGACGCCGTCCCCGACAGGCGCGCGGCGGATCTCCGGGTAGCCCCGGGCGTATCCCGTGCGTAGCCGGGACGCGGACTGGTTAGGCTCCTTGGCGTGAGCAGGCTCCATGTCGTCAGCGGCAAGGGCGGCACCGGCAAGACCACGGTCGCCGCTGCCCTCGCCCTCGCCCTGGCCACCGAAGGGCGCCGTACCCTCCTGGTCGAGGTCGAGGGCCGGCAGGGCATTGCCCAGCTGTTCGAGACCGAGGCGCTTCCCTACGAGGAGCGCAAGATCGCCGTGGCCCCGGGCGGCGGGGAGGTGCACGCCCTCGCGATCGACGCCGAGCGCGCCCTGCTGGACTACCTCCAGATGTTCTACAAGCTCGGCAGCGCCGGCCGCGCCCTGAAGAAGCTCGGCGCGATCGACTTCGCCACCACCATCGCGCCCGGCCTGCGGGACGTGCTGCTGACCGGCAAGGCGTGCGAGGCCGTCCGCCGCAAGGACAAGAGCGGCGCGTTCGTCTACGACGCGGTGGTGATGGACGCCCCGCCCACCGGCCGCGTCACCCGGTTCCTGAACGTGAACGACGAGGTCGCCGGCCTGGCCAAGATCGGCCCGATCCACAATCAGGCGCAGGCCGTGATGCGGGTCCTCAAGTCGCCCGAGACCGCGGTGCATCTGGTGACCCTCCTGGAGGAGATGCCCGTCCAGGAGACCGCCGACGGCATCGCCGAGCTGCGCGCCGCCAACATCCCCGTGGGCGGCGTCGTCATCAACATGACCCGCCCCGCCCTGCTGGACAACGGCGACCTCGACATCGCCGCCCGCGGGGCCCGTACGGGCATCGCCAAGGCGCTGTCCCAGGCCGGTCTGGGCGGCGCCCGCCGCGGCGGCCTCGCCGACCGCCTGATCGACCCCCTGCTGGAGCAGGCGCGCGAGCACGCCGAGCGGGTCGAGCTGGAGCGTGCCGAGTACGCCGAGCTGACCGCGCTCGGCCTGCCCACCTACGAGTTGGGGCTGCTCCCCGAGGGAGTGGACCTCGCCGGGCTCTACGGCCTGGCCAGAGACCTGCGGAGACAGGGGCCCATATGACCTCGGACGACACGACGCTGGACGCCTCGGCCCCGTGGCTGGAGGTCGACGCCGTGATCGACGATCCGCGCACCCGCATCGTGGTGTGCTGCGGCTCGGGCGGCGTCGGCAAGACCACCACCGCCGCGGCGCTGGGCGTGCGCGCCGCCGAGCGCGGCCGGAAGGTCGTGGTGCTCACCATCGACCCGGCCCGGCGGCTGGCGCAGTCCATGGGCATCTCGGAGCTCGACAACGTCCCGCGCCGGGTCAAGGGCGTCGACGAGACCGCGGGCGGCGAACTGCACGCGATGATGCTGGACATGAAGCGCACCTTCGACGAGATCGTCGAGGGCCATGCGGACGCCGAGCGGGCCCGCGCCATCCTGGAGAACCCCTTCTACCAGTCCCTGTCGGCCGGTTTCGCGGGCACCCAGGAATACATGGCCATGGAGAAACTCGGCCAGCTCCGCGCGCACGACGAGTGGGACCTGATCGTCGTCGACACCCCGCCGAGCCGTTCCGCGCTGGACTTCCTCGACGCGCCCAAGCGCCTGGGCTCCTTCCTGGACGGCAAGTTCATCCGGATCCTGATGGCGCCCGCGAAGGTCGGCGGCCGGGCCGGCATGAAGTTCCTCAATGTCGGCATGTCGATGATGACCGGCACCCTCAGCAAGCTGATGGGCGGCCAACTCCTCCGCGACGTCCAGACGTTCGTGGCCGCCATGGACACCATGTTCGGCGGCTTCCGCACCCGCGCGGACGCCACGTACCGGCTGCTCCAGGCGCCCGGTACGGCGTTCCTGGTGGTGGCCGCGCCGGAGCGGGACGCGCTGCGCGAGGCGGCGTACTTCGTCGAGCGGCTGGCTGCCGAGCAGATGCCGCTGGCCGGTCTCGTCCTGAACCGCGTGCACGGCAGCGGCGCGGCCCAGTTGAGCGCCGAGCGCGCGCTGGCCGCCGCGGAGGCCCTGACGGAGACGCTGGTCACGGAGAGGGACGCGGACGGGGACCCGGCCGCTGATCCGGACGCCGCAGAGGCGAGCCGGCCCTCCGGCGGTACCGCCCCCAACTCCCCTTCCGACGACCCGAGTTCCCCGGTCGTCGAAAATCTTGGGCCGGGCGGCATTGTGGATCTCGACGGCGGGAAGACTGGATCACGTACCGCCGGCGGCCTCTCCCCCGCTGCCCCGGCGGAGCAGGCGTCATCACCTTCGGCCTCGGCAGCACAACTCGCCGCCGGGCTGCTGCGGTTGCACGCGGAACGTATGCAGGTCCTCGCGCGCGAACGGCGCACCCGTGACCGCTTTACCGCGCTGCATCCCGAGGTCCCGGTCGCGCAGGTCGCGGCGCTGCCCGGCGACGTCCACGACCTCACGGGCCTGCGCGCGATCGGCGACCGCCTGGCCGTGCGGCCCGACGACGCCGACGCCTGAACCGCAGCGGCGAACGGCCGCGGCGGCGACATGACCGCACATGCGGTCCGGCGGGCGGCCTATCCGACCGCGGCGTACTCGTCGTCGAACACCTCGTCCTCGCAGTCCACCGGCAGGATGCCGGTGCTGCGCTCGTATTCCGTACGTGCTGTCTCCAACAGGCGGCGCCACGACGTCACGGTCGGGCGGCGGCGCAGCAGCGCCCTCCGCTCGCGTTCGGTCATTCCGCCCCACACACCGAACTCCACCCGGTTGTCCAGGGCATCGGCCAGGCACTCCGTGCGCACCGGACACCCGGTGCACACCGCCTTGGCGCGGTTCTGCGCCGCCCCCTGCACGAAAAGTTCATCCGGATCGGTAGTGCGGCAGGCTGCCTGTGCACTCCAGTCGGTTACCCAGCCCATGCTGGCGCCGTCCTCTCCCGAATCGAGGCTCCCCCACGGCGGCAAACGGCATATTCACCGTTGCCAGTTGAGGACGTTACGGAAGGCGGGCAGGGCGCAACACCCCCTTCGGGCCCAATCTTGAATGGCCCGAACGGACTATGCGTACGCGGCAGATCACCCAACGGAGTGACCGGACGACATACGTCACTTACCTCCCAAGCGGGACACTTCGCTGTGATGACAAGGGATTTATGGCACACAGCGGGCATGTGGGGCACAGCCCGAGGAGGGAGTAGGGGTTGACGAACCGAGGTGTGGCCGTTCCGCAGTGACGGATGGGAACAGGCTAAACGAACAGGTGCGCCCCTGTCCGGCGATTGAGAACGTAGGCTGCTCCCCATGGCTAAGAAGCGCGTGGGCGGAGGTCGGTCCAAGACCCAGCAGGCCGCCAAGTTCCTCGGTGTCAGCGTCCTCGCCGGAGCGGTACTGGCCGGCATCGCGCTCCCGGCGGCCGGCGCGCTCGGCCTCGCGGCCAAGACATCCGTCCAGGGCTTCGACGACATCCCGGCCAACCTCAGGACGCCGCCGCTCAGTCAGCGCACCACCATCCTGGACGCCGACGGCGGCGAGATCGCGAAGGTCTACTCCCGCGACCGCACGGTCGTCGGCCTCAAGGGCATGTCGCCCTACATCCAGCAGGCGATCGTCGCGATCGAGGACGCCCGCTTCTACAAGCACGGCGCCATCGACCTCAAGGGCATCCTGCGCGCGGTCAACAAGAACGCCCAGTCCGGCGGCGTCGCCCAGGGCGCCTCCACGCTGACCCAGCAGTACGTGAAGAACGTCTTCATCGAGGAGGCCGGCGACAACCCGGACAAGGTCGCGCAGGCCACCCAGCAGACGATCGGCCGCAAGGTCAAGGAGCTGAAGTACGCGATCCAGTTGGAGGAGAAGCTCGGCAAGCGCAAGATCCTGCAGAACTACCTCAACATCACGTTCTTCGGTGAGCAGGCGTACGGCGTCGAGGCCGCGGCCCAGCGCTACTTCAGCAAGCCCGCCAAGGACCTGAGCCTGGAGGAGTCGGCCCTGCTGGCCGGCATCGTGCAGTCGCCGAGCCGCTACGACCCGGTCAACCACCTCCACGAGGCGACCGTGCGCCGCAACACCGTGCTGCGGCGGATGGCCGACCTCAAGGACATCACCCGCGCACAGGCCGACGCCGCCGCCGCGAGGCCGATCCAGCTGAAGGTCAGCCGCCCGCAGAACGGCTGCATCACCGCCGGCAGCGGCGCCGGCTTCTTCTGCGACTACGTCCGCGAGGTGCTGCTCAACGACAGGACGTTCGGCACGACCCGCGAGATCCGCTCGCAGCGCTGGAACGAGGGCGGGCTGACCATCCGCACCACCCTCGACCCGCAGACCCAGAAGTCGATCCAGGCATCGCTGAGCAAGCACGTCTACGACGACGACCCGGTGGCCGCCGCCGCGACCGTCGTCCAACCGGGCACCGGCAAGATCCTCGGCATGGGCCAGTCCCGGCCGTACGGCTTCGGCACGAACCAGACCCAGATCAACCTCTCGGTCAACCACAGCATGGGCGGCGGCGCCGGCTACCAGCCCGGCTCGACCTTCAAGCCGGTGATCGCGGCGGCGGCCCTGGAACAGGGCACCAGCCCGTACCAGCAGTACCCCTCGCCGTACAAGATGCCGTACCCGAGCCCGGTCCAGACCTGCACCGGCGAGTGGCAGGGCCACGACAGCGCCGAAAACGAGAACCCGCAGGAACACGGCCCGTACGCGATGAAGGAGGCGACCGCGAAGTCGGTCAACACCTACTACGTGCAGCTGATCAGCGACATGGGCATCTGCCCCGCGGTCAAGATGGCCGAGAAGATGGGCATCCAGCGGGCCGACGGCAAGCCTCTGAAGCAGGTTCCCTCCATGGCCCTCGGCGGCCAGGAGATGTCCCCGCTGACCATGGCCGGGGCGTACGCCACCTTCGCCAACGAGGGCACGTACTGCTCCCCGGTCGCCATCGAGTCGATCACCGACGCCCAGGGCCGGTCGCTGAAGGTCCCGCAGACCAGCTGCCACAACGCGATGTCCAAGAAGACCGCCGACACGGTCAACACCCTCCTCAAGGGCGTCGTCGAGGACGGCACCGGCAAGGAGGCCGGCCTCCAGGGCCGCGACAGCGCCGGCAAGACCGGAACGACGGACAACCGCTACGCCGCCTGGTTCGTGGGCTACACCCCGAACGCGGCCGGCGCGGTCTGGGTCGGCGACCCGCGGCACCAGCGCCAGATGTACAACATCACCATCGGCGGCGTCGCGCACGACAAGGTCTACGGCGCGGACACCCCGGGCCCCATCTGGCGCGACGCGATGTCCGGCGCGCTGGCGGGCCGCCCCGCGCCGGCACTGCCCACCGTCCCGATCGACGACCCCGCGGGCGGCGACGGCGACAAGAACCAGGGGCAGGACAAGCCCAAGCCGAACCCCGGCCACGGCGGCGACAACAAGCCCGGGGGCGGCTGGCACCTTCCGGGCTTCCCCGACATCCTGGGCGGCCTCAACGGAGGCTGGTGACCCGCCGGGCGGCCCCCGCCCACGAGCCCGCCGGCTCCACCGCGGCACACGGCACTCCACCACGGCATCCAGAAGGGGCGCCCTCATCACGAGGGCGCCCCTTCCGCGCTTCCGTTTCCGCGTTTCCGTCCGGCCCTCAGCCGGCGAGCAGCTTCTTCACCACCGCGGCGACCCGGCCGCCGTCGGCCCGGCCCGCCACCTGCGGGTTGACGATCTTCATCACGGCGCCCATCGCGCGCGGCCCCTCGGCACCGGCCTCCCGGGCCTCCGCCACGGCCGCAGCGACCAGCTGCTCCAGCTCGTCATCGGTCAGCGGCTTGGGCAGATACACGGCGAGCAGTTCGCCCTCCGCCCGCTCCCGCTCCGCGGAGTCGGCCCGGCCGGCCTTGTCGAACGCCTCCGCGGCCTCCCGGCGCTTCTTCGCCTCCCGCGCGATGATCTTCTCGACCTCGCCATCGGACAGCTCACGCGCCTGGGTGCCGGCCACCTCCTCCTTCTGGATGGCGGTCAGCGTGAGACGGAGGGTGGCGGAACGCAACTCGTCACGCGCCTTGATCGCAGTGGTGAGGTCGTCCCGGAGCTTGGCCTTGAGCGTGGTCATGCCGTCGAGTATGCCCTCACCCACGGGCAACCGCCGCGCCTTTTCCCCGCCGCGCGCCCCGTCCCCCCGCCCCCTCCCGAGGACCCCTGCCACGCCCCCGTCCCCGTCCCGACGATCAAGGGCCGCTCCCCACCCCACCGCCACTCTGCGACCATGGACACATGCGCGCGCGATACGGAGTACCCCTGTCCCTGACCGCAGTCGGTGCGGCCGGCCTGGCCTATGCCGCCGGCTTCGAAGCCCGCTCCTTCCGCCTGCGGCGCGTCACTGTGCCCGTACTGCCCCGCGGTATGCGGCCGTTGCGCGTCCTCCAGGTCTCCGACATCCACATGGTCAGCGGGCAGCGCAAGAAACAGCGCTGGCTCCAGTCGCTCGCCGGGCTCCGCCCCGACTTCGTCGTCAACACCGGCGACAACCTCTCCGACCCCGAGGCCGTGCCCGAGACCCTGGACGCCCTCGGCCCCCTGATGGAGTTCCCCGGCGCCTACGTCTTCGGCTCCAACGACTACTACGGCCCCCGGCTGCGCAACCCCGCCCGCTATCTGCTGGAGAAGGTCCAGGGCCGGCACGGCCTGAACGGCAACGCCCCCGTCGTCGGCGCCGTCCACAACCCCTGGGAAGACCTGCGCGACGCCTTCGACGCGGCCGGCTGGGTCGGCCTCTCCAACTCCCGCGGGCGCCTCAAGCTGGAGGGCGCCGAGATCGCGCTGACCGGCCTGGACGACCCGCACATCAAGCGCGACCGCTACGCCGAGGTCGCCGGCGGCCCGGAGTCCGGCGCCGATCTCTCCGTGGCCGTCGTCCACGCCCCGTACCTGCGCTCCCTGGACGCCTTCACCGGCGACGGCTACCCGCTGATCCTCGCCGGCCACACCCACGGCGGCCAGCTCTGCGTCCCCTTCTACGGCGCCCTCGTCACCAACTGCGACATCGACACCCGGCGCGCCAAGGGCCTCTCCAGCCACACCGCCGACGGCCATACCTCCTACCTCCATGTCTCCGCCGGCTGCGGCACCAACCGCTACACCCCGGTCCGCTTCGCCTGCCCCCCGGAAGCCACCCTGCTCACCCTCACCCCCCACGACTGACCGCCCCGAAGGCCGCCGGCCGGGGCCCTTCCACCACCCCGGCCCCGGCCTCCCCGGAACCGGATTTCACCTACGGGGATCAGTCCGCTAAAGTAGAGCTCGTTGCTTCGGGGTGTAGCGCAGCTTGGCAGCGCGCTTCGTTCGGGACGAAGAGGTCGTGGGTTCAAATCCCGCCACCCCGACTGAAGGAACACAGGTAAGAGGCACCGGCTCACGTGAGTCGGTGCCTCTCCTGCGTTGTGCGGGATCAACTCCGTGACCGGGGCTCCGGATTCGCCCGGCCCGGCCGGGCGCGGGATCTTTTCGCGGGGGATGCCGCTGTCCGGCAGCGTCGAGACGGGGACCATGGCGCAGCTCACACGGCGGGCATGGTTCCACCGCGGGCCGCCCGGTTCCCGGTCCGCGTCATCCGGGCTTCCCGGGCCGGGGTCCCGGCGAAATCTCCCTGCGTACCGGCCCCGGGGTGTCCTACCGTTCCGTGCATGACCGCGATCAGCCCCGAGAACCCGCTGACCCCCGAAGACGCTCAGGCGTTGCTTGCCCTGCTCCCGGCCCGGGTAGAGATCGAGCGGGGCATGAGTGATCGGGAACTCGATCGCGTCGAGGAGCGGTGGGGCTTCCGTTTCGCTCCGGAGCACCGGACGCTGCTGGGTGCCGGGCTGCCGACGGGGAGCCGTGGCTGGCCTGACTGGCGGGACGGTGACCCGGAGGACCTGGCGGGGCGGTTGGCCTGGCCGGTGGAGGGAGTGCTGTTCGACGTCGAGCACAACCGCTTCTGGCATCCGGACTGGAGTCCGCGGCCGGCAGGCACGGAGGAAGCCCTGGAAGCGGCTCGCGCGTACTTGGCCGAGGTCCCGGTCATGGCGCCGGTCTACTCGCACCGGTACTTGCTGGCCGATCCGCACCGCACGGGTACGCCGGTGCTGTCGATGCACCAGACGGACATCATTTACTACGGCACCGATCTGGTCGACTACTTCCACCACGAGTTCGGCCGGCCCGTGCCCACGCCCGAGGACCATCGGTACGCCACGATCCCGTTCTGGTCCTTCTTCGTCGAATGACCTCGCGGTGGGGAATCGCCTCGCGGTGGGGAGTGAGCTTGCGGCGGGGAGTGAGCTTGCGGCCAGGAGTTCGGGGCGAGGAGGTCGTGGACGCGCGTCCCGCCCCCGGTCGAAGGAGCGCCACCAGGCCAGGGGCCTGATCCGCGAGGGCGGGGCGGGCCCCTGACGTGTGTACCGGGCCTTTGGGGCGCCTGGTCCGGCCATCGCGGTCGGGAGGTGGCGCCGGAAGCGGTCTGCGGTGCGTTGCCGCTCGCCCGCTGGCCGCCTTCGTACCGTGGGCCAGGGCCTTCCGGTCCTGGCCCGTCGGACGGACCCTAGGTTCCGGCGAATTCGGGCGCGCCGTTGCGGCCGTTCAGCAGCGCGGTGAACGCCTCGGTGGCCGCGGCGGGGTCCGCGCCCCGCCAGGCGACGATGTGGTCCGGCCTGATGAGCAGGGACTGTCCGGCGGGCAGGAAGTCCACGTCGAGGCGGTGCACGGCGAGGCCGGGGTGTCCGGTCGTGGGGTGCGGGGTGCGGCTGCCGGTCAGCAGGGCCCAGCCGGGTCCGGCGAGGTCGAGTGTCGACCGGGTGCGGGCCCGGTCGAGCCAGCGGTGGGGAATGCGGGTGCCGACCCGGCCGGCGGGGCTGAACTCGGTGATCGGTTCGGGGTCGTCGGTCTTCTCCGGGTCGTTGCAGAGGGCTCCCTCGGTGTACTGGAAGCCGCCCGCGGTCAGGACGAAGGGGTGGGCGAGCGCCGGGTCGGGAGCCGACGCCCAGTCACGGAGGTTCAGGGTGCGGCGACTTGACTGGTCGGCGGCGAACCAGCCGGCCGGGCGACGTTCCGCGTCGTAGCTGTCCAGCAGCGCCGGTGCCGCGTGGCCGCGGAGGACCGCGGCGAGTTTCCAGCCCAGGTTGTGCGCGTCGGCGATGCCGGTGTTGGCGCCGCTGGCGGCGAAGGGCGGCATGACGTGTGCGGCGTCGCCGGCCAGGTGGACACGGCCGGCGGTGTAGCGGTCGGCGACGAGCATCTCGGACTGCCACGGCAGGACGCTGCGGACTTCGAGGTCCGGGACGGGCACGCCGAGGGCGGCGCGGAGCAGGGCGGGCCAGTCGCGGTCGTTGGCACTGCCGCTGCCCATGAACACCCAGCGGCGCCGGCCGTCGACCGATGCCAGTGCGCCGGGCGCGTCGGGGTGCTCGATCTGGCAGAGGTTGAACTCCCGGCCGCGGACGATCTCGCCGAGGTCGGCGTGGAAGTAGACGTTCACGCTCGGGTCGCCCAGGGTGCCGCGGCCCGAGCGGGCGATGCCCAGTGCCTGGCGTATGGGGCTGCGGGCGCCGTCGGCGGCGACCAGGTAGCGCGCCCGCAGTCGCGAGCGGCCCCCGTCGCCGCGGTCGAGGAGATCGGCGGCCACCTCGTCGTCGTGCTGCTCGAAGGCGACGAGTTCGGTCTCGAAGCGCACCGCGGCCCCGGCTTCGACCGCGGCCTCGCGCAGCACCGGTTCCAGCACGTCCTGGGCGATCAGGCAGGCGGCCGCCGGGCTGACGTCGGCGAAGCCCCCGTTCGGGCCCGCCGGTTGCCACGGCGGCAGTTGCTCGGCCTCGGCGAGCGTCCGCCCCGCGGCCATGCGGTCGTGGCCGGCGAGATCGCGTGCCGCGTGGTGGACCAGCTCGGCCAGTCCGAGTTCCCGGAAGATCTCCATGCTGCGTATGTGGAAACGGCGGGCCTTGGGCTGCGGCGAGGTGGTCGCGCGCTTCTCCACCACCGTCACCGCCACCCCGTGGTGGCGCAGCACCAATGCGGCGGTGAGGCCGACCAGTCCGCCGCCCACCACGAGCACCTCAGAAGTCTGTGTACGTTGTCCACTCATGGTGGACAACGTACACCAACGTTAGAGTGAGTCCACCATGACTTCTTCCGAGCGCCGGCCCGTTCCTGGCGGGCTGGTGTGGTTCGACGAGCCCACACCCCCGCGCGCCACCGAGCAGCTCAGCCGCGAGCGCATCGTGAACGCCGCGGTGGAGCTGGCCGACGACCAGGTGCCCGGCGAGATCACCATGCGGGCGCTCGCCGCCCGGCTGGGCGTACGCAGCCCCATGGCCCTGTACCGCTACGTCGGCAGCAAGGACGGCCTGGTCGACCTCATGACCGACCAGGTCTACGGCCAGATCACCGTGCCGCAGGGGCACGGCTGGCGGCAGGCGCTCCAGGGACTCGGCCGTACCGGCTGGGACGCGGTGCAGCGCCACCCCTGGTTCGCGCGCCTCGCCTTCACCCGTCCCCCCATGGGGCCCCACGCCCTCCACCTCTACGACGCCGCGCTCGCCGAACTCGCACCGTTCGGGCTCGACGCGACCACCCGCATGGGGTTCGTCAAGACCGTGCTCGGCCACGTCCTGGGTTCCGGGCTCGCGCTGCTGGAGGAACAGACCATGCGCGCCCGGGTGGGACTGCGCTCCGACAGCGACCTGGAGGCCGCCGCGGCCCCCTATCTCGCGCGCATCGCCGCCGCGGGCGAGCACCCCCACTTCATCGGCTGGGCCACCGATCCCCAGCGCCTCGCCCCGGAGCCCCAGTCCTTCGAGCAGGTCCTGGAATGGCTCCTCGACGGGCTCGCCACCCTGCTCCCGCCGGAGGACCGCCCCCCGGCCTGACGGCCCCAACCGTCGGCCGCATGCCGTAAGTTGGCCCGGTGAAACCTGGGTTACGCGAACGGTGGCGGCGGCAGCCACCGTGGGTGCGCGGAGCGCTCGCGCTGTACGGGATCGGCTTCTTCCAGGGAGCCTGCTGGCACATCGTCGATCTGGCGCGCGGCGGGATCCACGGCTACGCGCCCTTCGCCCCGCTCCCGTTGCGCGTGTTCTTCGCCTGCCTGCTCGTCCTCGACCCGCTGCTCGTCGTGCTGGTGGGGCGGGTGCGGCCGGCCGGCGTGCCGCTGGCGGGCGGCGTCATGGTGCTCGACACCGCCGCGAACTGGATCGTCAACTGGCCGCAGGTGCACCGGGATCCGGCGTTGCTGCTGCGCCCGGTGGGACTGCTGCCCATCACGCTCTTCTGCGTGTTCGTCCTCGCGACGCAGGTGCCGCTGCTGCGCGCCATCGGAGGGGGCGGGCGGACACAGGGGCGGTACTGACCCCCGGGGCGGACGCGTGGGCCGCACTGCCCCCGGGGCGGAGGCGTGGCCCGTACTACTCCCGGGGCGCGCCCGTTGGCCGCAGCGGACGGCGCCCCGTCCCGGCCCGCGGGTTCGGTCCGGCCGCTCCGTCCCGGTGGTCCCGGTGATCCCGATGGTCGCGGTGGCGTCCCGATGGCGTCCCGCGATGCGTCGCCAACTGCCGTGCACAACCGCCGGACCGGCTCCTGTTCCCCCGCGTAGTGTCGCGTGTCATGACTTCTGCGAAGAGTTCCCCACCGGCTTCCGCAGTACCCGCGCCGATGGCCACCGACGCGGCCCCGCTGATGCCGAACCCTTTCTTCACGCCGAGTGAACTGCCCTATGAACTCCCGCCGTTCGCCCATATCCGGCACGAGCACTTCCTGCCCGCCTTCGAACGCGGTATGGCCGACCAGCTGGCCGAAGTCGCCGCCATCGGGGGCAGCGACGCGCCCCCGACGTTCGAGAACACCGTGGAGGCGCTGGAGCGCAGCGGCGCGGTGCTGTTCCGGGTGTCGCGGGTGTTCTTCAACAAGACCAACGCGGACACCGATGACGCGACACAGGCGCTGGAGGCCGAGATCGTCCCGCGGCTGTCCGCCCATGAGGACGTCGTACTCCTCGATCCCGCCCTGTTCGCCCGGCTGGAGACGCTCCACGAGCAGCGCGACCACCTGGGGCTGGACGGTGAGCAGCGGCGACTGCTGGAGCGCCACCATGCCCTGCGGGTCCGGGCCGGGGCGCGGCTGGCACCCGAACAGCAGGCCCGGCTGCGGGAGTTGAATGCCAAGATCGCCGCCCTGTGCACCGAGTTCGGGAAGAACCTGCGGGTCGACACCGCGGCGGCCGCGCTGGTGGTGGAGCGCGCCGAGGAGTTGGCCGGTCTGCCGAAGGACGACATCGCCGCCGCGGCGCAGAGCGCCCGGGATCTCGGACACGACGGCCACTACGTGCTCGGCCTGCGCAACTTCACCAACCCACCACAGCTCGCCTTCCTGGAGGACCCGGCGCTGCGCGAGCGGCTGCTCACCGCCTCCCTGGAGCGCGGCCTCACCAGCAACGGCCCGCTCGCCGTCGCCGTGGCCACGCTGCGCGCCGAGCGCGCCGCGCTGCTCGGCTATCCGCACCACGCCGCCTGGCAGGTCGCCGACCAGACCGCCGGTACGACCGGTGCCGTCGAGGAGATGCTGGGCAAGCTGATCGGCCCGGCCCTCGCCCACGCCGAGCGCGAGGGCGCCGCGCTGGCCGAGGCGGCGGGCGTGGCGGAGGTCCGCGCGGCCGACTGGCAGTACTACGCCGAGCGGGTCCGCAAGGAGCGGTTCGACCTCGACGCCGCCGCGCTGCGTCCCTATCTGGAGCTGGAGAGGGTCCTGCGCGACGGCGTCTTCCACGCCGCCACCCTGGTCTACGGGGTCAGCTTCACCGAGCGCCCCGATCTGGTGGCGTACCACCCGGACGCCCGGGTCTTCGAGGTGCACAACGCCGACGGCAGCCCCGTCGGCCTGTACATCGGCGACTTCCACGCCCGGGAGTCCAAGCGGGGCGGCGCCTGGATGAACGAGCTGGTGCTCCAGTCCCGGCTGCTGGACCAGCGCTCCGTGGTCGTCAACAACCTGAACATCCCCAAGCCTCCGGCCGGCGACCCCGTACTTCTGACCTGGCCCGAAGTCATCACGCTCTTCCACGAGTTCGGGCACGCGCTGCACGGGTTGTTCTCGGACGTCTGCTATCCGCTGCTGGCGGGCACCAAGGTGCCGCGCGACTTCGTCGAATTCCCTTCCCAGGTCAACGAGATGTGGGCGGAGTGGCCCGAGGTCCTCGCCCATTACGCCCGGCACCACCGCACCGGCGAGCCGATGCCGCCCGAGCTGCCGGCCAAGCTGCGCGAGGCGGAACGGTTCGGCGAGGGCTTCGACAGCGTGGAGCACCTGGCCGCCGCGCTGCTGGACTGGTCCTGGCACACCCTCCCCGCCACCGAACTGCCGGACAAGGACGGCACCGCGGCGTTCGAGGCCGCCGCGCTGGAGCGCCACGGCCTGGCCCGGCCCGCCATCCCGCCGCGCTACCGGACCGGCTACTTTGCCCATGTCTTCGGCGGCGGCTACGCGGCCGGCTACTACGGCTACCGCTGGGCGGAAGTACTGGACGCGGACACCGTGCGCTGGTTCCGGGAGAACGGCCGGACGGTCCGCGAGAGCGGCGAGATCTTCCGCCGCGAACTGCTCGGCAGGGGCAACAGCGTCGACCCGATGGAGGCGTTCCACGCGGTGGTCGGCCACGCCCCGGACATCGGACCGCTGCTGGCCAGGCGGGGCGCGGAGGGTTAGCGGAGGGCAGCGGAGGCGTCGCGGAGGGTTGGCGGAGGCGCCGGCGGAACGGAGGAGCCCGCGCTCCACCCCCGCGGGCCCCTCTGCCACTTCTCCTCCTTCTTCTACTCCGCTGCCACTTCTCCTATTTCACCGCCACGTCTCCTACTTCGCGCCGTCCGGGATCGCCCGCCAGGTGACCGGCTGGGCGCCGTCCCCGTTCCCCCGGAAGGTCAGCGAGGCCGGCGGATCGCCCTTCGGCAGCATGTGGATCGTGCACTCGGTCACCGTGGCACCCGGCTTCACCATCTTGTCGGGGGTGGCCTCGGGGCACTGGGCCACCCCGGGGCCGCCGATGTCCAGCAGGATCATCTTCCGCGCCTGCTGCCCGCTGACGGTGGTCAGCGTCAGGCTGTCGTTCATGCTCGGCAGCAGGTCGTACTTGCCGGTGTTCTTGTACTCCACCGTCACGTAGTACGGGATGAGCTTCTTCTGGTCCGCGTTCAGGTCGAAGCGGCTCAGATCGTCGAGGGACCCGGCGCGGACGCTCTTCGGGGTGGCCAGGACCGTGACCGTATGGCGTTCGCTGTCCGTCGTGGCCGCGTCGGCGGGCTTGTTGGCGGGCAGCACGCCGGCCGCGCCCCCCTGGGTGCCGCCGATCTGCCACAGCAGGGTGTCGCCGCCGTCGTCCTTGTAGGAGACGTTCGCCGGCTTCTGCCCCTTGGACAGCATGAAGATCACGCACTCGGCCGTGGTCTCACCGGCGGCCAGCTGCGCCTTCCCCGGCTCCCGGCACTCGGGCGGCAGCCCGGAGTCGGTGGCCAACGGGTTGGTCCGGAACAGCGAGACCTGCTGGCCGGCCTGGCCGTCCGCCCCGGTGACCGAGAAGTTCCGCTCCGGGTACAGCCCCTTCTCGGTCTCCTTGCCGGTGTTGGTGTAGGAGAAGGTGAGGTAGTACGGCACCTTCCCCTTGAGGCCGCTGTCCAGCCGGATGTGCGCGAGGTCGGACTGGTCGCCGCGGGCCAGGCGGGTGGGCTTGAGTTGCAGCGGGTACGGCTTGTGGTCGGTGTCGGTCCAGGTGGCCGCACGGGCCGCGGACTCCATCGGGAGCGGCTTGGCGGGTACGACGGCGGGCGACGCCCCCGGTGCCGCCTTCCCGCCGGACGTGCCGCCGCACCCCGCGGCCAGCAGCAGGAGCACGCTCACCCCGGCGGCACCGACCATCCCTCTGCGCACACGCACATGAACCCCCGTGAAGTCGTCCTTCGGAGCCGTCGCCCGAAGTGGTTGTCCGGAGCGCCCGTCGGCGTGGCCGGCCGCGCGGGGCCGACACCGTCCTGCCCTGCCGACGGTCCTGCCGCGCTGACGCCGACCGGACAAAACCGACCGGGGCGTCCATCACAGTAACCGGCGGGCACCGGAGCAATTCCGGTGGCCCCTGGGGCAGATCGCGGGCAGCACCGCGCGGCGCATCCCACGGGCGCAGACCGCGCCGGATGGCGTGTCGGCGACCGCATCACCGACCACGTTGGAGGCCGATCGCCGACCGCGTCGCACACCGCGTCAGGTCGGCTCGGCCGCATCGGTCAGCTTGGCCGCATCGGTCAGCTTGGCGCTTCGGGCGGTTTGATCGCCTTCAGCGAGTACATCAGCGGGATACGGGGCCGGTCCTCCGGAAACCGGTAGAACCCGTCGTCGCCCCGCCGCAGTTCGCCGAACCGCTGAAACATCGTCATGCCGTGCTCATGCAGGAATGCGATACGCAGTCCGGAACCCGCCACCGCGCTGACGACGTCCCCGAGCGAATGCTGCCATTCGACGCTCCTGTTGTGGACCGTCACCGCGCCGAAGTCCGTGTAGCTGCCGGGAACGTCCTCGTCCCACGCCTCACGGCGGAAGTAGTCATGGGTGACCTGCGATCCGGTCCTGTCGTCCAGCGCATCGCACAGCGGGTGGAATTCGGCGAGATAGAGAAACCCGCCGGGGGCGACCAGCGACGCGGCGGTCTCGGCCCACCGGACCAGGTCCGGAAGCCAGTTCACCGAGCCGATGCCGGTGTACACGATGTCGTACGCGGCGTCGGGGACGGCCTCCGCAGCGTCATGGACATCGGCGGTCACGAACGACGCGCGGTCCGGGCCGTAGCCGAACTCGGCCGCCAGTTCGCGGGCCGCTTCGATGGCCGGTGCGGAGAAGTCCAGACCGACGACGCGGTCCGCTCCGCGATGCGCCCACGACAGCGTGTCCTGGCCGAAGTGGCACTGGAGATGGAGCAGGCTCCGGCCTGTGACGTCACCGACCTCCGCGGCCTCGAAGTCGCGCATGACGTCCCGGGTCCGCCGGAACGCGTCCTGGTCGTAAAAATCGCTCGCGATGTGGAGAGGCACCCGCTCGTCCCACCTCGCGCGGTTCACCTCGCACCAGTCATCGGGCGTGTGATGTCGCATAGCGCGAAGTTATCCACAGCCTGTCGGCCCCGCCAACGCATTTTCCGCGGCGGGCGCAGAATGGCCCCATGACTGACGAGACCACAGGCCCCGGCCACACCCCCGCCGATCCGCCCCCGCCCGCCCCCGATTCCGCCGCCACCCCCACGGCCAAGGCTCCGGGCGGCGCCGGCGGCGCAGCTGACGGTTCGACCGGTCCGGCCGCCGACCTGCCGGACTGGGAGAAGCGCTTCCGCGCCCCGCGGATCGGGCTGCCGGAGTGGGCCGAGTACGCCCCGGACCGCTCCCTGTTCGTCTCGAACGCCACCGGCACCTTCGAGCTGTACGCCTGGGACCGCGCGACCGGCGGCCAGCGGCAGGCCACCGACCGCCCGCACGGCACGACGGACGGGACGCTGTCGCCGGACGGCGAGTGGATCTGGTGGTTCTCCGACACCGACGGGGACGAGTTCGGCGTGTGGATGCGGCAGCCGTTCGCGGGCGGCGCGGACGAACCGGCCGCGCCGGGGCTCGCCCCCTCGTATCCGGGCGGTCTGGCCATCGGCCACGACGGCACCGCCGTCATCGGCCGCTCCACGGACGAGGACGGCTCGACCGTCCACCTCGTACGGACCGGGGAGCCGCCGGTGGAGATCTACCGCCACCGCGAATCAGCCGGCGTCGGCGACCTCTCCCACGACGGTTCGCTGATCGCCGTGGAGCACACCGAGCACGGCGATGCGATGCACTCCGCCCTCCGCGTCGTCCGCCCGGACGGTTCGACCGTCGCCGAGCTGGACGACACCCATGGCGGCACCGAGGAACTGGGCCTGTCGGTGATGGGGTTCGCGCCGGTGGACGGTGACAGCCGGCTTCTGGTGGGCCACCAGCGGCGGGGCCGCTGGGAGCCGATGATCTGGGACCCGCTGACGGGCGTGGAGACCGCCCTGGTGATCGACCTGCCCGGCGACGTGGGCGCGGACTGGTATCCGGACGGATCGGCACTGCTGATCGAGCACGAATACCAGGCCCGCAGCGAGCTGTGGCGCTACGACCTGGGCGCACCGGGCACCGCGGACGGCGGCACCCGGACCGGCGGGCCCGCACTGACCCGGGTCGAGACCCCCGCCGGCACGGTCTCCGGCGCGACGGCCCGACCGGACGGCACGGTCGAGTTCCTCTGGTCGTCCGCGGCCCAGCCCTCGGAGATCCGGTCGACGAGCGGCACCGTGGTCCTGGACCCGCCCGGCATGAAGGCCCCCGGATCGGTCCCGGTGACCGACGCCTGGGTGGACGGGCCCGGCGGCCGTATCCACGCCCTGGTGCAGCAACCCCCCGGCAAGGGCCCCTTCCCGACCGTCTTCGACATCCACGGCGGCCCGACCTGGCACGACAGCGACGCCTTCGCCTCCTCACCGGCCGCCTGGGTCGACCACGGCTTCGCCGTCGTCCGCGTCAACTACCGCGGCTCGACCGGCTACGGCCGCGCCTGGACGGACGCGCTCAAGCACCGCGTCGGGCTGATCGAGCTGGAGGACATCGCCGCGGTCCGCGAGTGGGCGGTCGCCTC
The DNA here is from genome assembly GCF_050054615.1 of Streptomyces sp. YGL11-2. NCBI lineage: Bacteria > Bacillati > Actinomycetota > Actinomycetes > Kitasatosporales > Streptomycetaceae > Streptomyces > Streptomyces sp. YGL11-2. Next base: position 80,913 of record NZ_JBNHIN010000006.1, on the reverse strand, counting down.
CGGCCTCGCGGACCCGGAGCGGCTGGTGCTCGCGGGCGGCTCCTGGGGCGGCTATCTGACGCTGCTGGGCCTGGGCACCCAGCCGGACGCCTGGGCGGTGGGCCTGGCCGCGGTCCCGGTGGCGGACTACGTCACGGCCTACAACGACGAGATGGAAGCCCTCAAGGCCATGGACCGCACGCTCCTGGGCGGCACCCCGGAAGAGGTCCCCGAGCGCTTCGAGGCGTCCTCCCCGCTGACGTACGTCGACGCGGTCCGTGCCCCCGTCTACATCTCCGCCGGCGTCAACGACCCCCGCTGCCCGATCCAGCAGGTCGAGAACTACGTCCAGCGCCTGGAGAGCCGCAGCCACCCCCACGAGGTCTACCGCTACGACGCGGGCCACGGCTCCCTGGTGGTGGAAGAGCGCATCAAGCAGGTCCGCCTGGAACTCGACTTCGCACAGAGGCACATGAAGCCGAAGGAGTAGAACCGAGCGGGGGCGGGGGGGGAGGGGAGGGGGCGGGGGGGGAGGCCCCCCGGGGCCCAAGCCGCCGAGATCGGCCCCGCCCCAGTAAGCAGCCAGGCCCAAGTGATCAGCCAGGCCCCAGTGAGCAGCCATGCCACGGGCTCAGGCGCGAGCCCCGGGCTCAGGCGCGGGCCACGGTCTTCTTCCCGTCCCCGCCCCCGCCCCCATCGGCCTCGGCGTCCGAGGCCGGGGCGGGGGCCGCGCCCGTCGCAGCTTCCGAGTTCGCCGCAGCTCCCGGGGTCACCGCAGCCGCCGGGTGCGACACAGCCTCCCGGTTCGGCGCAGGCTTCCGGTCTGACGCAGGCTTCCGGTCCGACGCAGCCTCCGGGGTCGCCGCGGTGCCCGCCGGTTCCTCCGGAAGGATTCCGAGGGCCGCGTCCCTGGCGGCTTCGGCCTCACGGCGTACGAGGCGGAACCACATGAAGACGACGAACCCCGCGAAGACGAACCACTCGCCGGTGTAGCCGAGGTTCTGGAACGCCTTCATGTCCAGGCCGCTGCCCTCCGCGGCGGCCGGCGGGACGGCGTGCAGCGGCGCCGGCGGATCGGTGAGCGTGATCCAGGCGTCGTAGACCCCGTACGGCACGATGTTGACCAGCGAGGCCGCACTGATCATGCCGAGCTGCCCCTGCGGCAGACCGCCGCCGGCCTGCACCCCGTCCGTGCCCTGGTTCTCGGACGCCTGCAGCGCGCCGGTGACCGTCACCTCCCCCTTGGGCGGCGCGGGCACCTTCGCCGTATCGGCCGGCACACTCGCGTCGCCGGGCAGCCACCCCCGTACGACAGGGAGGGCCTTCCCGGTGTCCGTACGCAGCAGGGTCAGAACGTAGAAGCCCTGCTGGTCACCGTTCCTGCCCTTCAACGTGCGGCCCGGTACGAGCAGTTGGTGCGCATCGTCGTACTGGCCGCGGGCGCTGGCCTGGCGGCCGGAGGTGACCTGGTTGACGGGCAGCAGGCTGTCCAGCGGACGGGCAGCCGCCGTCTTGGCCTGGGCGGATCGGTTCTCCTGCTGCTGGTGTGTGGCGACCCGGGCGTCGAAGCGGCTCAGCTGCCAGCTGCCCATGAAGATGCAGAAGGGGATCGCCAGCACGGCGAAGACGTTGATTCCCCACCACCGCGGGGTCAGCAGGAACCGGTACACCCCACCAACGGTACGGGGCCCGCACCGCGCGGCGGCACCGCCCCCTCCCCGCCGCGACTCCGGCCCCCTGGACCTGCACCGATGACGACCAGCAGATGACGGCCGCCAGCGATCAGAGACCAGCCACCAGAGACAGGCGATCAGCGATCAGCCGAGCATCGACAACCGACGGCCAGCGGCCGACGACGGACGACCGACGAATGACGACCGGCGACCGGCGACCGGCGACCGGCGACCGACACAGCCTGCGGCCGGCAACCGACAACCGCCGCCCGCAACCCCCACCACAGAGCTGCGCCACGAAGCAGCCCCAGCCCCCCGGAACAGCCCGAGTCCCCCGAATCAGCCCCGCTACGACGCCGCCAGCGGTGCCGTGCGGTATACCGTCCCCGCGCACGCGTCCGCGATCTTGGCGTCCGCCGCGACCGGTTCGCCGGCCTCCGGAGTGTGGCTGAGGAGCACACCGCCGGCCGCCGGCGCCTTGTCCCCGGAACTCTCTCCGCCGCCCACCTGGCCGCCGCCGGCTCCGTCGGGAGCCGGCGCGGCAGCGCCCGGGGACGCCGCGGGCCCCTTGGACGGGTCGGGGGTCGGCGACGGTCTCGGCTTGACGCAGCCGGTCTTGCCGCCGTCCCCCGCCGGGATCCAGGCGAACTTGACCTCGTACGCCTGCCCCGGCTTGAGCACCAGCTGGTCAGGGGTCGTGGCCGGATCCGGCAGCCCGGTGGCGTCATCACCCGTCGTGTGGTCGACGAGATGGACCTTGTCCGACTTCGTGGAGCCCTGCGGGGTCAGCTCGACGGTCCCGCCGCCCTGCACCGAACAGGCGGTACCGGACGTGTTGACCACCCGGAACGCACCATAGACCCGCCCCGCGGAGTCCGCCGGACCGACGGTGCTGGTCCCCCGGCCGAGCTGGTCGCGTCCGCAGGCCGGCGAGGTGACGTCCATGGTCGTGTCGGGGGCGGGCGTACCGACGCCGGCGGCCTCGCCCGTGCCGGGCGTCACGGCGCCCTGGTCCCCCGTGGCCGCGGTCCGGCCGTTGCCGGGCCTTTGGCCGTCGCTGCCGGTCGGCCGCGCACTGGCCTGTGCGGGGCCTTCGCCGCGCGTACCCGCGGTGTCGTGATCGGCGCGCCGGCTGCTGGCGGTGTTGGTGGAACGGTCCCCGGAGCCGTCGCCGAAGTCGGCGACATGGACCATCGCCGGGATCGCCGTACCGCCGAGCAGCAACACCGCGACCGCGCCCACGAGGGCGTGCCGCCGCCGCTGACGGCGGGCCGGTACCGCGCGCCGCAGCTCGTCCAACGCGTCCGGCGCGGGCTCCAGATCGGCGACGCGGGACTGCAACAACCGTCTCAGCTGGTCCTCGCCACCAAGGCCCTCGCCACCGAAGCCCCCACCGCCGAGGCCACGTCCGCCGAGGCTCCCACCACCGAGGCCACCGCCGGCCGAACCACCGGCCCCGTCAGCAGAGCCGGAACCGGAACCGGAGTCGGAGCCGGAACCCAAGTCAAAACCGAAACCGGAGCGGAAGTCGAAACCTGAGCCAGAACCTGAGCCAGAACTGGAGCCGGAGCCAGCACCGGAGCCGGAAGAGGCCCCATCCCCCCCACGCACAACACCGCTCTGCGCGGCACGACCGCCCTGCTCGGCCCCACCACTCTCGTACGCCCCACCGCTCTCGCCCGCACCACCGTTTCTGTGCGCACCACCGCTACCGGCCGCCCGGCCGGTCTCGTCCGTGCTACCGGGCTCGGTGCCGCGCCCGGCTCCTGCTCCACTCACGCCGGAGCCTCCATAGCGACGCGGAGCGCCGCGATACCGCGCGATCCGTACGCCTTCACGGAGCCGAGGGATATGCCCAGCGTCTGCGCGACCTGGGCCTCCGTCATATCGGCGAAGTAGCGCAGCACCAGCACCTCGCGCTGGCGACGCTGCAGTCCGCGCATGGCCTGGATCAACTGGTCGCGCTCCAGCAAGTCGTACGCGCCCTCCTCGGCGCTCGCCATGTCGGGCATGGGCTTGGACAGCAGCTTGAGCCCGAGGATGCGGCGGCGCAGTGCGGAGCGCGAGAGGTTGACGACGGTCTGCCGCAGGTACGCCAGGGTTTTCTCGGGGTCGCGGACCCGACCGCGCGCGGAGTGCACGCGGATGAAGGCTTCCTGGACGACGTCCTCGCAGGAGGCGGTGTCGTCGAGGAGCAGCGCGGCCAGGCCGAGAAGCGAGCGGTAGTGCGCGCGATACGTCTCGGTGAGGTGGTCGACTGTGGTGCCCGCTGCCATCGCGTCGTCAGTGTCCCCACGCTGAGAAGGAAGCTGCGCGGGGCGCGCGGCGGGCCAGGGGGCGATCACCGGCATGCCCCCGGACACCCGCGGGAGCTGCGGGCGCACTGCCGCGCCTGCCGCACCCGCCGGAGCGATGGTGAAACCGAGTACCTCTGCCACGCCTGTTGGACACGCTTCCCCCCAAAAGGGTTGTACGCGCAAGGCATCGCTTGTGACGATGCGTTAAATGCCCTCATGCGTACCAGCTCTTCCCCAATGTCCCATTCGCCCCGACGTATTCGCCCCGCCACCCAGGACCCTGGAACACCCCGCAGACACTTCGCACCACCCGCAGGTGGCCCGAGAGACGCCCCCCACGGACTGACGGTTGCAGCACCCGAGGAAGCGAATGATCGAACAGGACATCAGCCCAGTTCAAACGGTCCGGACCAACGCCCAGTGCACAAAATCTTCACACGACATACAAATTATGTCCCAGGCGCCCCGAGCCATGACACCCCATCCGGCCAACTCCCGTCCCGGGACCGGCCGACGTGGGACAACGGGCCCGGCGACCGCGCCGGCCCACCGGCCATCCCCTACGCCCGCGGCTCCCCGGCCGCCAGCTCGGCCGCCACCAGCTCCCCGATCTGCGCCGTGTTCAGCGCCGCCCCCTTGCGCAGGTTGTCCCCGCACACGAACAGCTCCAGCACCCGCGGATCGTCCAGCGACCGCCGCACCCGGCCCACCCAGGTGGGATCCGTGCCCACCACATCCGCCGGCGTCGGGTACTCGCCCTCCGCCGGGTCGTCGCTCAGCACGACGCCGGGGGCCGCCGCCAGTATCTCGTGGGCACCCGCGACCGTGACCTCGTTCTCGAACCGCGCGTGCACGGCCAGCGAGTGCGCGGTGATCACCGGGACCCGTACGCAGGTCGCGGTGACCGGAAGGTCCGGCAGCCCCAGGATCTTGCGGGACTCGTTGCGGATCCGCAGTTCCTCCGAGGACCAGCCATCCTCTTGGAGCGAGCCGGCCCACGGCACGACATTGAGCGCGAGCGGCGCCGGGAACGGCCCCAGGGTGTCGCCGACCGCCCGCCGCACATCACCCGGCGTGGTACCCAGGTCCGTACCGGACACCGCCGCGAGCTGTGCCCGCAGCGTCTCGGCGCCGGCCTGCCCGACCCCCGTCGCGGCCTGGTACGAGGAGACGATCAGCTCGCTCAGCCCGTACTCGGCGTGCAGCGCGCCCAGCGCGACGATCATCGAGAGGGTGGTGCAGTTCGGATTGGCGATGATGCCGCGCGGCCTTATCCGAGCCGCGCACGCATTGACCTCGGGCACCACCAACGGCACCTCCGGGTCCATCCGGAACGCGCCCGAACTGTCCACCGCGACGGCGCCCTTGGACACCGCGACCGGCACCCACTGCGCGGCGACCTCGTCGGGCACGTCGAACATCGCGACGTCGATGCCCTCGAAGGCGTCCTCGCTCAGTCCGACGACCTCGACCTCTTCACCGCGCACGGTCAGCTTGCGGCCGGCCGAGCTGGGGTGGGGGTCCCCCCTGCTCGAACGCAGCTGAGAGCTTGGGGGCGCGATCAGCCGGATCTCGCCCCAGACGTCGGCCCGCTCGGAAAGGATCCCGAGCAGGACCGCGCCGACGGCGCCGGTGGCACCGACCACGGCGAGATCCGGCTTGGCGGCCGCACGGGCCCCCGCCCTCGCCGCATCAGCGAAGGACGGGCGGCCCGCCTCGGCCGGAATCATCGTCCGGTGCCGCCATAGACGACGGCTTCGTCGCTCTCGGTGTCGAGCCCGAAGGCGCTGTGCACGGCCTGCACCGCCTCCTTGACGTCATCGGCGCGGGTGACGACCGAGATGCGGATCTCGGAGGTCGAGATGAGCTCGATGTTCACGCCCGCGTTGGACAGCGCCTCGAAGAACGTCGCGGTGACGCCCGGGTTGGTCTTCATGCCCGCGCCGACCAGCGAGATCTTGGCGATCTGGTCGTCGTAGCGGAGCGAGTCGAAGCCGACCGCGGCACGGGTCTTCTCCAGCGCCGCGATGGCCTTGCGACCCTCGTCCTTCGGCAGCGTGAAGGAGATGTCCGTCAGCCCGGTGGTGGCTGCCGAAACGTTCTGGACGACCATGTCGATGTTGACCTCGGAGTCCGCGATGGCGCGGAAGATGCGCGCGGCCTCACCCGGCTTGTCCGGGACCCCGACGACCGTGACCTTCGCCTCGGAGGTGTCGTGTGCGACGCCCGAGATGATTGCCTGCTCCATCGGCCTGTCCCCTTGCGGTTCGTTGCTGACCCACGTGCCCTTAAGCCCCGAGAAGGACGAGCGGACGTGGATCGGGATGTTGTAACGGCGTGCGTACTCGACGCAGCGGTGCAGCAGCACCTTGGAGCCGGAGCTGGCCAGCTCCAGCATGTCCTCGAAGGAGATCTGGTCGATCTTCCGGGCCTTCTTCACGACCCGCGGGTCGGCGGTGAAGACACCGTCCACATCGGTGTAGATCTCGCAGACCTCGGCGTCAAGGGCGGCGGCCAGCGCCACGGCGGTGGTGTCCGAGCCACCCCGCCCCAGCGTCGTGATGTCCTTCTTGTCCTGGGACACGCCCTGGAAGCCGGCGACGATGGCGATGTTGCCCTCGTCGACCGAGTCCCGGATACGGCCCGGCGTGACATCGATGATCCGTGCCTTGTTGTGCACGGAGTCGGTGATGACACCTGCCTGGCTGCCGGTGAAGGACTGCGCCTCGTGGCCGAGGTTTTTGATCGCCATCGCCAGCAGGGCCATGGAGATCCGCTCTCCGGCGGTCAGCAGCATGTCGAACTCGCGCCCCGACGGAATCGGGGACACTTCCTGAGCGAGATCGATCAGCTCGTCCGTCGTGTCGCCCATCGCCGAAACCACGACGACCACCTGGTGGCCGTTCTTCTTGGCTTCGACGACTCGCTTGGCAACGCGCTTGATGCCCTCGGCATCCGCAACGGATGAGCCGCCGTACTTCTGCACGACAAGGCCCACGTGCGCTCCTCGCAACTGTCTCTGCGGGAGGGAGTCCCTCCCGGACCCCCGGAAACGGGGGTACTGCGGTCGGCTCAGTCTAACGAGCGGGCGGCATACGCCCCGCTACCACCACATGGTGAGACGCAGACCACGCTGTGATCATCCCGATCATCCCGCCCACCGACATCACTCCTCGGTGAGCACCGTGAACGCCGCGTCCCTCGGCGGCTCCGCGCGGTGCACCGTCGCACCGGCTCGGCGAGCACCTGCCCGCTCCACACCCGGACACACGGGAACGTAACCCAGGTCACACCCCGCGCACCGGCCGGAGCTCGGCGGTCACCCGGCGGTCACCCGGCGCTCACACCCCGCGCAGCCCCAGCGGTGCGGCGATCTCCTCCGCCATGACCTTGCCGGCCTCCTCGGCCAGCCGCTCCTCGTCCCCGTTGGCGTCGCTGTCGGTGTCCAGACCGTCCAGCGCGTCCAGCGGCTGGTCGAGGCGAACATGGGCGACCAGCGACTGGAGGGCGCGCAGCGCGGCCGAGGCGGTCGGGCCCCAGTTGGAGAGGTAGGAGAACTGCCACCACCACAGCGCCTCGGTGACCCGGCCCTCGCGGTAGTGCGCGAGGCCGTGCCGCAGGTCGGTGATGACGACGGCGAGGTCGTCGGAGAGCCGCGAGGCCACCGGCTCGCTGCGCGGCACATACGGGTCGAAGACCTCGGAGTACACGTCGACCGGGTCCAGCAGCCGCGCGAACCGCTCGCGCAGCTCGTCCACGTCCGGCTCCGGGCCGGTGTCCGGTTCGTACCGCTCGTCGGGAACGATGTCCTCATGGGCCCCCAGCCGGCCGCCGGTGAGCAGCAGCTGGGAGATCTCCAGCAGCAGGAAGGGCACCGCGCTGTCCGGCTCGTCGCCCTTGGCGACCTCGGTCACCGCAACGATGAAACTCTCGATCGAGTCGGAGATCGATACGGCGAAGTCGTCCGGGTTCTGTGTCGTGTTGTGCAGCGTGGCATCAGACATCGAGAAGTCTCCTCCCTTCGAAGGCCCGCCCGAGCGTGACCTCGTCGGCATACTCCAGATCGCCTCCGACCGGCAGTCCGCTGGCCAGTCGCGTCACTGTGAGGCCCATCGGTTTGATCATGCGGGCCAGGTACGTGGCCGTGGCCTCGCCCTCCAGATTCGGGTCGGTGGCCAGGATCAGCTCGGTGACCGCGCCGTCCGCGAGCCTGGCCAGCAGTTCCCGTATCCGCAGGTCGTCGGGGCCGACGCCCTCGATCGGGCTGATCGCCCCGCCGAGGACGTGGTACCGGCCGCGGAACTCCCGCGTCCGCTCGATCGCCACGACGTCCTTGGGCTCCTCCACGACGCAGATGACCGCCGGATCGCGCCGCGGGTCCAGGCAGACCCGGCACTGCTCCTCCTGCGCGACATTGCCGCACACGGAGCAGAACCGGACCTTCGCCTTGACCTCCATCAGCGCGGTCGCGAGCCGGCGGACATCGGTCGGCTCGGCCTGAAGGATGTGGAAGGCGATCCGCTGCGCGCTCTTGGGACCGACGCCGGGCAGCCTGCCCAACTCGTCGATCAGATCCTGGACCACGCCTTCATACACGGAACGTCTTCTCTCTCTTCTGCCGTGCTGCGTACGCTAGTTGGCTACTCCTCAGAAGGGGAGGCCGGGGATGCCACCGCCGCCCAGCCCCTGGGCGAGCGGGCCGAGCTTCTGCTGCTGGAGCTTCTGCGCGCTGGCGTTGGCGTCCCGGACCGCCGCGAGGACGAGATCGGCGATGGTCTCGGCGGTGTCCTCCGCGGAGTCGGTGTCGACCGCCTTCGGGTCGATCACCAGCGCCTGGAGCTCACCGGAGCCCGTCACCGTCGCCTTGACCAGACCGCCACCCGCGGAGCCCTCCACGGGCGTCTCCGCCAGCTCCTGCTGGGCGGCTGCGAGGTCCTGCTGCATCTTCTGGGCCTGCTGAAGCAGCTGCTGCATGTTGGGCTGACCACCGGGGATCACGACGTGACTCCTGCCATACGACAACGATTGGTGCGGTAGCCCGAGCCTACGTGTTTCCCGGGCCCCGCGCCCTACGCCGCAGGGAGGAGCGCGGATCTCCCTCTCAGCCCCCGCACACCCGCCCTCCCCGCGCCTCCACCGCTCCGGGCAGACCGGTCAAACACGGGCCATTCGTGCGTCATATGCGGCCGAATATGCCCGTACGAAGCGAAACTTCGCGATCACCCACCGCTGCCGCTCCCCCTCACCTGTGACTGTGCGTCACTCGTTGGTGAACTCCTCGACGACCGTCGCGCCGAGCTCGCGCACGATCAGCTCATGACCGCTGAGCGCCGAGTCGACGAGATCCGGATCGTCCTCGGCCGGCATGTCGTACTCGATCGCCATCGGCGGCTCCGGCGCGCTGTACGAAGGCTCCACCGGAGGCCCGCCCTGACCGCCGCCCGCGGACGCCGACGGGGCCACCGCCTCCCGCGCCATCCGCGCGCCCTGGCTTCCGCCACCGCCCGACCCGTACTGCCCTCCGGGGGCCTCGGGCGCCGGGGCGCTCGGCTGGGGCGCCGGCTGCGGGGCCGCCTGCGGCGGCGCGGCCGGGGCACCGCCGAAGCCGCCCCCGCCACCGCGGGCACCGCCGGCCGGCGAAGTGGCACCGCCCGACGGATCGACGATCGCCTCGACCCGCCACTGAAGCTGGAACCGCTCGGCCAGCACGTCCTTGAGGACCTCCTCGCTGCCGCCGTTCGCGAAGCTGTCCCGGGCCCCGGCGTTGGGGAAGCCGATCTGCAGCGTCGTCCCGTCGAACCCGGACACCTGGGCGTTCTGGCTCAGCAGGATCCAGGTGAAGCGCCGCCGGTCCTTCACCGCGTCCAGGATCTGCGGCCACATCTGCCGCACCTGCGCGGCCCCCTGCGCCGCACCACCGGAAACCTGCTGCCCCACGGGCGCGGGCGCCGCCCCGGCACCCGGCCCGGACACACTCGGCCCGGCCGCACCCGGCACGGACGCCTCACCGGAGCCACCGGCCCCGGAAGCACCGGACGCCGCCTGGCCCCCCGCGCCTCCCTGGCCGCCCTGCCCCGGCGCCACGGCCGACGGCCAGCTGCCGGGCTGCCGCACCCCGCCCGCGGCACCGCCACCGCCACCGCCACCGCCACCGCTCCGCTGCGCGCCTCCGGGCCAGGCCCCGGGCCGCCCACCGGCCGCCGGACCACCCTGCGAGCCACCCGGAGCACCGCCCTGCGGACCACCCTGGGGCGGCGCCTGCCCACCGTCGTACGCACCGCCGGGCGCCACACCCGCCCCCGGAGCGGCAGCCGCCGCACCCGCAGCCGACGCGGCAACCGGCGGTGCCGCAGCACCTGCACTTGCCCCTGCCCCTGCGCCGAGACCGGCATCGGCGCCGCCGCCACCGCCCGCAGCCCCGCGCACCGCGGCTCGCGCAGCGGCGGGACCGGACGGCCCGGCCGGCATCGGCGGATGCGCCTCCGGCCCCGGCACGTACGCGGCCACCGGCCCGCCCCCGGACTCCAGCACCGCCCCACCGGGACCGACGGGCCCGCCCCCACCGGGACCGCCGCCGGGACCGGCCGGGCCACCCAGGGCCACCGCACCGGCGCCCAGGCCCCGCTCCAGGCGGTCCAGCCGCGCCTGCACCGACCGCTCGTCGTCGTACGCCGCGGGCAGCAGCACCCGCGCGCAGATCAGCTCCAGCTGGAGCCGCGGCGAGGTCGCGCCGCGCATCTCCGTCAGGCCCGCGTTCACCAGATCCGCGGCCCGGCTCAGCTCTCCCGGGCCGAACACCGCGGCCTGCGCCGTCATCCGCTCCACGACATCGGCGGGCGCGTCGATCAGTCCCTTCTCCGCCGCGTCCGGCACCGCCGCCAGGATCACCAGGTCCCGCAGCCGCTCCAGCAGATCCGCCACGAACCGCCGCGGGTCGTTGCCCCCCTCGATGACCCGGTCGACGACCTCGAAGGCCGCCGCCCCGTCGCCGGCGGCGAACGCCTCGACGACGGAATCCAGCAGCGACCCGTCCGTGTACCCCAGCAGCGCCGTCGCCATGGCATACGTCACACCGTCCGCGCCGGCACCGGCGAGGAGCTGGTCCATCACCGACATCGAGTCACGCACCGACCCGGCCCCGGCCCGCACCACCAGCGGCAGCACCCCGTCCTCGACCGGGATGTCCTCCCGCCCGCACACCTCCGCCAGGTACTCCCGCAGCGTCCCGGGCGGCACCAGCCGGAACGGATAGTGGTGGGTACGCGACCGGATCGTCCCGATGACCTTCTCGGGCTCGGTCGTGGCGAAGATGAACTTCAGATGCTCCGGCGGCTCCTCGACGACCTTCAGCAGGGCGTTGAAGCCCGCCGAGGTCACCATGTGCGCCTCATCGATGATGTAGATCTTGTACCGGCTGCCGGCCGGCCCGAAGAACGCCTTCTCCCGCAGCTCACGCGCGTCGTCGACACCGCCGTGGGACGCCGCGTCGATCTCGATCACATCGATCGAGCCCCGGCCGTTCCGCGCCAGGTCCACACACGACTGGCACTTCCCGCACGGCGTGGGAGTGGGACCTTCCTCACAGTTCAGGCAGCGCGCCAGGATCCGCGCGCTCGTCGTCTTGCCGCAGCCGCGCGGCCCGCTGAACAGATAGGCGTGGTTGACGCGGTTGTTCCGCAACGCCTGCTGCAGCGGATCGGTCACGTGCTCTTGCCCGATGACCTCGGCGAAGGTCTCGGGGCGGTAGCGGCGGTACAGCGCAAGGGACGACACGCATACGACGATATCGGGCCCCACCGACAACCGGCCCGTCCCCGAACCGCCGGCGCCTCCCCCATGCGCAGGGGAGCCCCGTCCGCAAACGCAAGCGCCCCCCACGCACCCGCCAGAGCCGACCTACCCTTGCTGCCTTCCGGCCCTGGGGGAGTTCAGTCAGATAGCGCCACGTGAGGGGCTGCGCTCCACACTAGCGGATCCACCCCCCTGAAAACGACCCGGCTCCCGACCACACCTCCCCTCCGGCCCCCTCCTCCGGATCATGTTCGCGAGCACTGCCCGACGTCTTGTATTGTTTGCGGCGGAGGATTCGCCTAGTGGCCTAGGGCGCACGCTTGGAAAGCGTGTTGGGGGCAACCCCTCACGAGTTCGAATCTCGTATCCTCCGCACCCGCCCACCAGGGCAAACGAAGGTCCCGACCGCTCAGCGGCCGGGACCTTCGTCGTTCCGTGGTTGCAGTTTTGGTTGCAGTTGCCTCTGACGAGCCGCCGTCGGCTACCGGCCGTTGAGAACTGCGCGGCACACGTCGCAGTACATGGCGGCGTCGCGTCCGTACCGGCGCATCAGCTGTCCGCACTCGGCGCACAGGCCCAGCTCCCACGGCGGGCAGCCCAGCGCGGCGGAGGCAGCGGCCCGCTCAACAGCCGTGATCAGGTTCGGGTTCCGGGAACGCTGCGTCGGCATCCGGGAGAGGGTGAAGCCGCCGGTCGGCTGGCCGAGATCACGGATGGGCCGAGCGTCGCCGACGAACCGGCCCTCCTCGCCGGCCCGGCACGTCCGGTCGATCTCCTGCTCGGCGAAGGTGATCTCGTCGTCCGGCTCCTGCGGCTCCGCCGTGGGCAAGGGAGACGCCTGGCCCGTCAGTTCCTTCCAGATCCGGCAGTCGTCCGCCGGCACCCACATGTGCCTACCGGCCCGACCGCCGCCGCGATTGGGCACGTACACGGGCACGCTGTCCCCCGTCGCGCTCGACAGCACGAGATCCTCAAGCTGCACCGCCGGCTTCTCCGGATGACAGAGAGCCGGCAGGAACCACTCGGCGTGAATCCGCTCACAGTGACCGGCGCCTTCGGTGACAGGGCAATGCCGGGGGCTACTGGGCACGCACTTCCAGACCTGGAGGTAGCGATACCCGCCGCGGATCACCATTTCCCTGCCGCCGGCGATCTCCTTCCAGGGCATGTCGTCCACGCGAGCCCACGGCGCACGGTCGATGAGAGACGCCGTTCTGTCCTTCGCCACCCAGAGAGGCGTGATCTGGTGCTGCACCGCGTTGGCTGACCGGCGATGCACGCTGCTGGGGCTGAGGTGGTGGTACTGGATCTCCCAGCCGATACGTATGCCTTCCGGGCCGGTGACGAGGGCGTCGGAGATGCTCCGCCGGTTGGCGGTGGACACCTCGACCTCGGCCGCCAGGCCATACCGGGAGGCGGTCTCGACGATCCGCTCCTTGGTGGCCTTGTGCTGCTCGCTCTCAGCCGGTGTCGCCTTGTGCGTGACCGGCAGATGAGAGGCGACTAAAGGCCGACGGCCTCCGACACGGCCTCGGCGTATGAACATCCACGGAGATTTGCCGCCTGCCTCGGACGCGCACTCCCGCCCATCATGATGGGCGAGGCATTCGAGCAAATACGGATCACGCTCGGCGACGCTTGCAGTGAGCTCCCGAAGCAGATCGGGACGCTCCGGGTGACCGAGGTCAGGCAGCGACAGATTGATCTCTATGCCATATGCGGTGTGCCATACCCCATTTGCCATGTCTCCACCATAGAAAGCGCCACTGACACTCAACAGGGGCTCGCCTCACGGGAGATGGCGGCAGGCAGCAGTCAGTCGGGCGACGGAATCCCGTCGCCCGACTGTCACAGACGGACGCACCCTCCTTACGAGTCGCCGTACTTGCCAGGAGCCTTGGCCCGGTCCACAGCCTGTGCGCATGCGTCGGCGAACGCGGCGGCAACGGCGTCCTCGTCCGTGCCCCGGACCTGTGCCTCGATCTCCTGGCCAGGGCGGCGCGTGGTGTGCCACCGCACCGGCAAGTCCGTGTAGAGGTCGATCTCGAACTCCCAGGCCATCACGGACCATTGGTCATTGCGACCGATGTTGAGTCGCTCGCCGCCAGGCAGGTACACGGCGTGGGCGTGGTGGACGACCCTGCGGTCAGGCATACGCTCGCGGATGGCCCGCATGCCGCCGCGGCCCTTGTCCTCCCACTTATCCCGGTCCCACTCCTCCACCCCTGCCGCGTGGTTGGGATGGTCGGCGCCCCACTGCGAGGCCACCGTATCCGCGTGCTCGCGGTGCAGGAACGGGATGCGGCGTTCGCCGAGTCGGGCAACGTACACCGTCGGGTCCGCCGGGGCAGGGTCCTGGCTCGGGCCGGCCGCCGGGCCTCCAGAGGTCGACGGGGAGGCAGAAGGCGTCGCTCCCCACAGCAGGCCGCCGACCTTCGCCGCGGTCTGCTGGAGCACCTGGCCGGTGAGGTGCTGGTAGCGGCGGCGCATCCGGGCGGACTTGCCGGGCTCCCAGCCCATGATGCGGTCGACGACCGCCTCGGGGACGCCGAGGATCAGCAGTACGGTGGCCGCGGTGTGGCGGGCGTCGTGGAGTCGGCCCTCACGGACACCTGCGGCCTTCAGCAGGTCCTTCCACTTGTGGTGGTCGGTGTTCGGGTTGAGCGGTTCGCCGGTCGGCGAGGTGAACACGTACCCCTTCTCCACCCACAGGTCACGGGCGAGAGCCCGCTCGCGGTCCTGCGCCTCCTTGTGCCGTTGCAGCAGCGCCAGCAGCTGCTCGGGCGCGCCGATCGTGCGCTTGCCGGCGCGGGTCTTGGTGTCCTTCGTCTCGCGCCGGGTGTTGATCTTCTGGGGGCAGTAGCCGGGCTTGCGTCCGCACTTGTCGCCGCAGCCGTGCTTGTAGCGGGGCCTCAGGCGGCCCCGGCGTACGAAGAGCACGCCTTCCTCGAAGTCCACGTCATCCCACTTCAGGCCGAGGGCCTCGCCCTGGCGCAGGCCGAGCGCGAGCGCGATGACCCAGCGAGCGTGGTTGCGGTGCTTGCCCGCTTCGAGGAGGAGACGCTGGATCTCAGCCAGCGTGTACGGCTCGACCTCTTCCTCTTCGACCTTGGGGGCCTTGGCGATGGAGGCCGGGTTGGTGGTGAGGTGGCGACGGCGTACGGCCTCGTTGAGCGCCGTGTTGGCGGTGCGGTGTGCCTGGTGGGCGGTGCCGGCGGCGCTGCCGTTGGCCTGCATCTTCTGGTAGAAGCGCTCCAGGTGCTCGGGCTCCAGCTTCTCCAGGCGGTGGCCGCCCAGGCCGGGGATGAGGTGGTGGTAGACCGCCACGCGGTAGCCGTCGATGGTGTTCTCACCGACGTTGGGTGCGGCGATGTTCTCCACCCAGTGGGTCAGCCAGGTCTTGACCGTCCAGGTCTGACCGGCCTTGCGGACGCCCGTGGAGTCTCGCTGCTTCTCCAGTTCGCGTACGGCCTTGGTGACCTCCGGGCGGGTCTTGCGGCTGACGTGGCGCCGGTCGGGGGCACCGTCGTCCTTGACGCCAACGGTGACGTAGCCGTGCCAACGGCCGTCCTTGCCCAGGAAGATGGACGAGGCGCCGTTGGGCTGACGGGAGTTCTTGGGCTTGGTCAAGTTCCCGTTTCCCCTCAGGCCGCGGTGTCGAAGTCGGTGGCCAGCGGGCGCTTGGCCATGAACTCGACGACCGCCTCGGCGGGGATGCGGCGCAGTCGGCCGATCTTCACGGAGGGGATCTCGCCGGAAGAGACGTACTCGTAGAGCTTGGTGCGGCCGATGCCGATACGACGAGCAGCCTCAGCGACGGTGAGACCGACGAGGGTGGGGTCGCCTGGAGCGTCTTCGCGCCGGGCCATGAGCTCACGCAGGGCGTGCTCGTCGACGCCGAGCGCCTGGGCGAGCTGGGAGATGGGCAGGGGGAACTGCGGCAAGGGGTACTCCTCCCCGGCCTCGTGGCAACGCGTGAGCGGCAACTCCTGCGGGCCTGGCCGGCGGTGTGCGTTCAGGGATGGGCGTTACGTGGGTGTGGCCTGCGCCTGAAGGGGCGCGGCACCTCGGTGTTCGCAGCACCGAGGACGCCGAGCGGGCCTCGTGGGACCTACTTGGCCGGGCGGCTGGACCCCATCCAACTCCGCTGCTTCGACGGGTCGTGCGCGTAGTGGCGGTTGAACTCGCCGCCGGAGGCGACGTCGAGCTCGTGCATCAGCAGGACCTTGATCAGATCCGCTTGGTCGGGGTTCTCCTCCCCATACGCGTCGAGCTGGTCCTTGAGGCGCTTCATGTCCTTGTCGAGCTCGCGCCAGGCCACCCACTTCTCGACGTATTCCCCGACCAGGCGGCGGACGTGGGCGTTGGCGACCTGGCCGGGCGGCGCGGTGAGGTCCTCCATCGTGATCTGGAACACCTCGCAGAAGCCGAGGGCCTCGTCGAGGTTGACTCTGCGGCGCGGCTTGCCGCTCTCGATGCGCCAGATCGCGGACTGATTGATCGGATGGCCGGCGGCGGCCATCTTCTCCGCCAGCGTGACCGTGCTCCAGCCGCGCACCTCGCGCTCCATCTTGATGCGCTCGGCGACGTTTTCCTCCATGGCTGGGCGATCCGGGCCCGCGCGGGCCGCGCCCTCCTTGTCGCTCACGTCGCACCTCCTTCGCGGTCAGACAGGTCCAGTACGGCCAGGGTCAATACTGAACACCATTGCGGAGTGAAATGCAAGCCGTTGCATTTCCAAAATTCTGCGGTATCGTTCCTGGTCCCACCGGACACCGGTGAACGTGCCCACACACGCAAACGGCCCCCGGTGCTGCGAACACCGAGGGCCCAAGCCAAAGCTCCACCGTATGACCGCCCATCCCTGAACGACCGAAACCGGCACCGGCCGGGGTTGCCGCCCCGTATGGCCTGCCGGGTGAGGAGCTCTATGGCCCAGAGTAGGGCCCCGCGCCAGAAGAATCCATCCAACGACGAAGCCGACGGCCCGTTCGCCGCCATCGGCACCGCCGGCGAGCCTCCGCACGCCGTGGACGCCGAGCGCGCGGTTCTCGGCGCGTGCATGTTCCACCGCGACGCGGTAGTCGAGGTGCGCAGCGTGCTGGATGGTGCCGACTTCTACCGGCCCGCGCACGAGACGGTGTGGTGTGCCCTCCTCGCACTGCACGCCGACGACGCACCCACGGACCCGATCGCGCTGGCCGAGTACCTCGCCGGGACCGGGGAACTCAGCCGGATCGGCGGCGCCGCCTATCTGCACCAGATCGTCGGCGCCGCGACCACGACCGGCAGCGCCGCCTATTACGCCGACATCGTCCGGCGCAAGGCGAACCTGCGGCGCCTGCGTGAAAGCGCGGTGCGCCAGTACCAGCGCACCGTCGAGCCAGGCGCCGATCCGGACGAGATACGCAGCGCGGCCGAGGCCGACCTGCGCGCCGAGCGCGAACGCGCCCACGCGGCCGGCACCGGGCGGCTGTCCCGCTACCTGACCAACGGCTGGGACTTCATCACCAAGGCCGCCGACACACAGCCGATCTGGGGCACCCGGGAGCAGACCGCCTGGGCATCCGGTGAGAGCCTGATGCTCGTCGGCCCGCCCGGGGTCGGCAAGACGACCCTCGCGCACCAGGTCGTCCTCGCCCGCATCGGCCTCAAGGACTCGGTCCTCGGCATGCCGGTCGTCCCGGGCAAGCGCGTGCTGTACCTGGCTATCGACCGGCCCACCCAGATCGCCCGGGCCCTTGCCCGCGGAGTCGGCGACGAGCACAAGGCCGCGCTGCGCGACCGGCTCGCCGTCTGGCAGGGCCCGCTGCCCGCCACGCTCGACAAAGAGCCCGACCTCCTCGCCGAACTGGCCACCGCCCACCAGGCCGACACCCTGGTGATCGACAGCCTCAAGGACGCCGTCAGCACCATGGTCGACGACGCCCTCGCGGTCGCGTACAACAACGCCCGCGGACGCGCCCTCCAAAACGGCGTCGAGGTCCTGGAGCTCCACCACCAGCGCAAGTCCGGTGCCGACAGCCCCAAGGCCCAACGCCCTGCCCTGGACCAGGTCTACGGCTCCACCTGGCTGACCTCCGGCGCCGGCAGCGTGCTGTTCATCAACGGCAAGCCCGGCGACCTGGCCGTCACCATCCACCACCTCAAGCTGGCGACCGGCGAGATCGGCCCGCTCCAGGTCATCCACGACCACGAGCACGGCACCAGCACCGTCGACCCCACGCTCGACCCGGTCACGCTCCTGCGTGCAGCCAGCGGCGGGCTGACCGTGCGGGAGCTGGCCGAGGTGCTCGCCGGTGAGCCGGAGCCTGGACGTGCCGACGTCGAGAAGGCACGACGCCACCTGGAACGGCTCGTCAGGGCCGGACTGGCCACCAAGGCCGAAGGGGCCGCGGGCGGCAACGGCGGCGGCCAGCAGGCCCGCTACCACGCCTCCACACGCCACATCGGCGTCGTCTCCTGACCGCCTAGACCGGGTCCGGACCGTACACGCACCCGTACACGCGCCCCCTGCGCGTACACGGCCCCGAACAGGGCTCGCAGCGTCCACGGCCGTGACGAAATCCCTGGTCAGACGATCACGCGGGCGTACACGCCGTACACGCCCCCAGGCGTTCACGCGCGAGACCCCCCTTAGAGGGGGGCTCGCGTGTACGCCCCCGCCGTGAACGCTTCCCCCTCCTACCTCCCACGCCTCCTGGAGACCACCCGCATGTCCCCTGCCTCCCCCACTCTGGCTGCGCTACTGCTTGTGCCCGTCGCGCTGCTCGGCGGATGGCTGATCCCCCGAAGCCGGCACCGCCCGGACGGCCAGGAGCAACGCCGAACCTTGGCAGTACCGGTCGCCGCCCTGGCCGCGGTCGGCTGTACCGCCTACAGCGCCGACACCAGCTGGCGGTTCGCGGCCGACTACCTGGACATGGGCAGCACGATCGAGCGCGCCGCGATGTTCGCCACCGCCGAGCTGGCCCTGTTCGCCACCGCGCTCATGGCCCGGCAGAACCTCCACAGCAACAAGAGGGAACCGGGCCTGCCAGGCATCCTGGTCTGGATCATCACCGGGGTGCAGATCATCCCCGCCTATGCCGAGTCAGGTCCCGTCGGCGGCACGGTCCGCGCCCTGATCGGCCCCGTCATGGCCGCCATGCTCTGGCACTTGGCCATGGGCATCGAACTGCGCCACCGCACGCCCCGGGCCACCTCCCGCAGCCTCACCGCGGTCCTCGCGCGCCAGGCCCGCGAGCAGCTCCTGGCCCGCCTTGGTATCGCCGACGATGACGCCGATGCCGCACAGCTCATCCGCGAGCGCGCCCTGAGCCGCGCCGTCACGCTGATCCTCCGCATCGAGGCAATGACCGAGAAGAAGCGGACCGGACGGCGAGGCCAGCGCGCGACCCGGCGCCTGCACGACGCTCTGGAGCGGGCCGGCGTCGACAGCGACCCGCTCCAGGACGAGCTGCTGCTGCGCAAACTCGGCACCCGCCAACAGGCCACCGACCTCGCTTACGTCGCTTTGCCCGCCCGGTGGGATACGCCCGACACCCTGACCACCCAGCTCCGAACGGCCCCTGCGAAGCGGGCACAGCCCAAGCGCCCCACTGCCGTACTGGATCCGGGCGATAAGGACGAGCACCGGGCCCACGGCCCGGAATCCACGGACCGCCCGCAATCCCCTGGTGCGACACCTCAGGACCTGAATGCGGGCAAGACCGCAGGTGCCAATCCGGGCACCAGCGCGAGCACAAGGACAAGGACGAAGGCATCGCGCCCGGGTCGCAAGCCCGACCTGCCCTGGGACGTCCTCATCGACTACGCCCACCGCATCTACCGCGAGACCGGGCGTCTCTCACGTGACCTCCTGAAGGAAGCCGTTCGCACCGACGGCCACCACATCGGCACCGACCTCGCGCAAAGGGTCGTCAACGCCGTCAAAGCCGAGCCGAAGGACGCCGCCCGCGCCGGCCACCCTCACTGACCACCTACCCCACACCCCCGCAGATCCACGAACGGAGCCCCTTCGCCATGCACGACTCCAACCATGGAGACCTCAACACCCCGGCCATCACAGGCGAAATGAGCCCTGTCCCAGACGCAGCAAGTTGTCGGGTAAGGAGTCCTTACCCGGCCTCCGCCCCAGGGGTGGCGGAGGCGTCCGACGCCGAGGGGGCGCCGGAGTCGGCCGGCCCAGGGGTGCCGACCGAAGGTGGGGCGATCGAGCAGTCGTCGAACGTGCCGCAGAAGTCCGCGCCGCGTCGCCGTCTGCGTGACAAGCAGCTGCGCGAGCACCGCATCTCGCCCCGCTACAACGACACCGAGCTCGCCCTTGTGAAGAACGCCGCCGACCTCAGCCGCATGAAGCCCGGCGGCTACGTCGCCGAGTGCTCACTCGCCGCTGCGCGCGCCGACGACCCCACCGCCGCAGTCGCCGACTACCGCGCCATGGTCAAGGCGCTGATGGCCGCCAACGGACAGCTCGGCAAGGTCGGCAACAACCTCAACCAGCTCACCCGACATCTCAACCAGGACGGCGCCTGGCCCCACCACGACACCGTCAAACGGCTCCTGGGTCGCGTCGAGACGTCCATCGCCGAGCTGGACACCGCCGTCGCCCAGGTCACAGAGGCGCGGTGAATCAGTGATACCGAAGATCATTCTCGGTACGGGTCCACACGCCACGCGTCGAACGATCGGCTACCTTTTCGGCAAGGGCCGGGCCAACGAGCACACCGATCCGCACCTGGTGGCCTCCTGGAACGACTTCGCCCCCGACCCCGGCCGCAGCCCCCACCGCGACCCCAAGGACGTGGAGAACCAGCTCGTCGCACAGCTCGACCAGCCCGTGAAGATGCTGGGCGACAAGGCACCGAAGTACACCGTGTGGCACTGCCCCGTCCGCGCCGCACCCGAAGACCCGATCCTCACCGACGCCCAGTGGGCCGACATCGCCCGCCGGATCGTGGCTGCCGCCGGCATCGCCCCCGAAGGAGACGAGGAAGCCTGCCGCTGGGTCGCCGTCCGCCACGCCGACGACCACATCCACATCGCCGCCACTCTCGTCCGGCAGGACGGCCGCCGCCCGCGTCGCGACCACGACCAGCGCGCCGTCCAACGCGAAGCCCGCAAGATCGAAGTCGACTACGGGCTCAGGCGGCTCAAGCCCGGCGACGGCACCGCCGCCAAACGCCCCACCAGCAAGGAGCACTTCAAGGCCAAGCGCCTGGGCCAGGACGCCGCCACCCGCGACGTCCTACGCATGCGCGTGCGCCGCGCCGTCGCCGCGGCAGCCGACGAAGCCGAGTTCTTCGCCCTGCTGGAGGCGACCGACGTGACCGTACGTCTCAAGCTCGGCCCTTCCGGCGACGCGCTCGGCTGCAACTTCGCCCTGCCCGGCGACACCAACGACAAGGGCGAGCCGGTGTTCTACGCGGGCTCCACTCTCGCCCCCGACCTGTCCCTGCCCCAGATCCGCAAACGCCTCGCCGCCACCAGCCCCGAACCGGTCACCGTCCGGCCGGGAAATCCGTGGCACCAGGCAACCGCCGCCACCGAACGCATCCCCAGCCACCTGACCGCCACCGACGACACGGTGGCGCAAGGGCAACTGGAAGCGCTCGGCGGAGCAATGGACCTACTGTCGGTCACCGCACCGGCCACGGTGAAGGCCGACCTCGAACGGGCCGCCGCTGTCTTCGAGCGCGCCAGCCGCTCCCGCATCACCGCCGACCGGGACAGCGCCCGTGTCCTGCGCCGCAGCATCCAGACGATCTGGCGCGACCGACCCCAGGACAGGGACGGCGCCGGGTTTGCCATGCTGCTGGACACCATGCTCACCGCGGTCGCCTACGCAATGCACTGGCACCGCACCCGTCAACACGCCCAGCAGAAAGCCGCAGCCCAGCAAGCCCTCGTCCACCTGCACAGCGCGTACGCACAGACCGCCGAACCGGTCCTGGCCACCCTCGCGCACCGCGCCCCCAGCCTCCAGATGAAGCGCCGCTTTGCCCACCACGTCCAAGAGGCGGTACCCGAGCACGCCGAGCGCATCCTCAACGACCCCGCCTGGGACGCACTCGCCACCGTCCTCGCCGAGGCAGAAGCCGCCGGACACAACGCAGCCACCATCCTCGACCAGGCACTGGGCCAACGCACACTGGAGGACGCTCGCAACCCCGCCCGCGCACTGACCTGGCGCATCCGCCGTCTCGGCGAACGCCACGCCCCCAGCCCCCTGGCACAAGCCGCCAACGCCCGCAGCGTCACACAACGCCCCACTGCTCCCGTTCCGGCCCCCACAGCTGCGGCAGTTCGACCGTCACAGCCGGCGCAAGGACGGCGGCGCTGATCACGCTGGGGCAGACTCCCAGGGTGTGAGCAGTTCCAGTGCCTCCTCCCAACGGAAGCGGTCGGCTCCGCCACCGGCCTTCGGCCGGTGTGGCTCATACGAGCCGATCAGGACGCCCATCTCGCGCAGCCGTTCCAGGCTCTGGCGGTATGCGGGGTGGGCGGCCTGAGCCGCATTCAAGTACGGCAGGACGGCGGTCGGGATGCCGAAGCCGTACGCCTCGCACAGGATGCCCACGGCCAGGGTGTCGGAGATTCCGGCAGCCCACTTGTTGATCGTGTTGAAGGTGGCCGGGGCGACCGCGATAGCGTCGGCGGGCGGCAGTGGGCGAGGCTCTCCGGGCGAGCGCCAGGCCGAACGGATGGGGTAGCCGGTCTGAGCCACCACGGCGTTGGCATCGATGAAGCCGAGTCCCTGCGGGGTGGCGATGACGCCGACATCCCAGCTCGCCTCCTGGGCAGCCGTGATCAGCTTGCCGACGTCGCCAGCGATTCCGGCTGCGCACACGACGACGTACAGGAAGGGCTTCTTTTTCTGCTGGTCAGGCTGATCGCTCACGCGAGGACTCCAAGCTGTCGGCAGAAGTGACGCGGTTCAGGCACGACGCGGTCGATGTCCTCCCCCGCTCGTCGCGAAGGAGGACATCAGGCGTTCCCGTGCCGCCATTCAGGCCGTAAGCAGGAGGGCAGGCAGCGTGGGGCGGGCCTGCTAGATGGTGAGAGTGGCGTCCAGGTACTCCTGCACCGGCCCGAACAAGCCGTACGGTACGTACTCGGAGATCTGGTCGTGAGCCACCCAGGCAAGCTCGGCCAGTTCCACGGTGTCTGCGACGTGCGCCGTCCCGCTGACCACTTCGCAGGCGGTGTAGGACATCAATCTGCCCGTGGCTGGGTGAACACGCTCGCCCAGCAGCTCGACGGCGGAGACGTTCAGCCCGGTCTCCTCCTTGGTCTCCCGCACAGCGGCGTCCTCGCGGGTTTCGCCGGGCTCGACTTCGCCGGCCGGGAACTGCCAGGAGAGCTTGCCCTCACTGATCCGGCGCCGGACCATCAGAACGCGTCCCTCGTGAACGATGATGGCCGCTGCAATGCCGGGTCGTTCATCGGCTGTCTGCTGCGTCACGTCTGCTCCTCCAGGACGGCAAGCACGGGTGGAAAGATCGTATCGACGGGGATGAAACGGGTCACCGCGTTTCTGGGAACCCACATCACGTCGATGTTCTCGACGGCATCGGAGTTGGTGGCCTGGCCTGCGAGGTACTCACACAGGAAGTATTCGCACTGGACGCCGGTCACGGGGTGGAGCCGGTTTCCGAGATGCTGCCGGATCGCGCAGTGCACGCCGGTCTCGTCCAGCGTTTCCCGCACGGTCGCCGTCTCGGCCCTGGCTCCTGGTTTGATCACGCCTGCCGGGAACTGCCAGCTGAGGCCCGTTGCGTCATCGTCTCGCCGGCAGACCAGCAGCACCTCGCTGTCCCGCATGACCACGGCGATCGCGACGCGCAGGGCCTGCGCACCTGCTGGGCCCGGTGCGGACGGACCCCGTTCACCCGAGACTAGGAGCGCGAACCGCTGTCGCGCTGTCGGCGAAGCCTTCTCGTGGACGGTGTCGAGGAGCTGTTGCATCTCCGTGCGCGGCACTACGGCCGGGTCGGCGTGCCAGGCCGCCACCGTCCGCACCGCGATGCCGAGCCGGGCCGCGAACTGTTCATTGGTGAGGCGCAGGGCGGACTGCAGCAGGCAGGCGTGACGGCCGCTCCAGACCTCGATCACATCCACGTCCGCCCTCCTCCTTCGCCCCGCTCTCAGTGCAGGAACTCGCGCGCTGAAGGTGCACTCCGGCTGCACTGGCGGTTCATGGCCGTCCCGTAGGTGACTCGGAAGAATGATGGTCACCAGGGCGAAGTGAGCCGCAGGAGACGCCCTGAGCGGCCAACCCGCCTGTGCGCAAGAGCGCCGGTCGACCAAAAGGAGAGTCTAGGTGAGCACCCTCAACGAGTAGGCGCGCAATAGCACTTGGCTGAAATGAGTCCCTGTTTTCAGCCCTATCGCGCCGCCTCCCGGTGTGCGCCATCCGAGGGACGGTCCGAGCGTCCGGTCGGGCAAGTGGGCGCCGGTAACCTCAGCTACCTGGCGGCTGATCCGCCGTCAACCTCCGTGCATACAAGCCGAAAGGGACTCCATGGCTGAGGATCAGGCACACCCCGTTGAGCGCACGCTCGTCCTGCTCAAGCCCGATGCGCTCGTGCGTGGCCTGGCGGGAAGGATCATCACCCGTTTCGAGGAAGCCGCACTGAAGATCGTCGGCACCAAGATGAAGTGGATGGACGAGGAGTTCACCCGGCGCCACTACTTCGATCTGGAGGAGCGGCTGGGGTCGGAGGTCTACCGCGTCACGTCGACGTTCATGCAGCAGGGACCGGTCATCGCTCTGGTGCTGGAAGGGTTCGACGCCATCGCCACGGTGCGGAAGATCGTCGGCAGCACGTACCCGAACCAGGCGCCGGCGGGGACGGTACGGGGCGATTTCTCGCACTACAGCGCCGCGGGCAGCATCGCCTCGGGCAAGGCCGTGGCCAACCTCGTGCACGCCTCCGGCAACAAGGAGGAAGCGCAGCAGGAGGTCGAGCTGTGGTTCGACAAGGACGAGCTGCACGACTACAAGACCCTCGCGGAGATCTACACCTACTAGCGGCGGGTTACGGCGTCACCGCGGGGACGCCGATGCGTTGAGCACCATCAGTGCACGACCGAACTTCAGAGGGGAATCCATGACCATCCAGACCCGCCTGGCCTCCGCCGAAGAGCTGGAATCCATCTTCCAGCGCGAACTGACGACTGACCGGTGGGCCGCCACCGAGACCGCGTACGCCCTGGCAGTACGCCACCGTGACCTGGGGGACCGGCCCAAGTCCCGTGAGTGGGTGCAGCAGTGCCTGCGACTCCTGGAGGGCTTCCCCAGCGACACCGAAGAGCAGGTCGCCACCAGCCGCACCTCGGTGGGCGGCGTCCAGCTCCCCACCTACCTGCACGAAGGCGTGGTCCGGGAACGCTTCGGCGACCTGGGCTGACCCCATGACCCACCCGGCGGGGTGGTGAACCAGGCCGAGCAGCGGCCACACCACCCCGCCCGTTCCCCCACAACCGCAAAAGCAGCAGCCGCCCGAACCGGCTACCCACCCCCTTGGCGCCGGTCCGGCTGGCTCCGTCATGCCTGATTCAGGAGGCGATACGCCCATGCCCATCGAGATCGAGATGCGCGCCCGCTTCAACAAGGAAGCCCGTGACCAGCTCGTCGACCGTCTGAAGAGGGACGGCGAGGACCTGGGCCCCGACGACAAGCACATCTACTTCTACGTACTGCCGGACCAGTTGCTGAAGGTCACCGACAACACGGCTGCCGGCACCGCCAAGATCACCCTCAAGGGAAGCAAGATCGGCCAGGGCGCCGCATTCGCGGAGACCGAGTTCGCCATCGCCCCGGCCGACGTGGACGCCGCGGTGAAGCTGTTCAACGCTCTCGGCTTCGAGGGAGCGATGCACGAGGCGTCCAATCTTCGGCACAACTTCCGCATCGACGGCGTCGAGATCGCGGTCAAGTGGAGCGAGGCATGGGGATACCACGCCGAATTCGAGGTCCTGCTGGACGACGACGCCCCCGACGCAGCCCGTGCCGAGGCAGCAGCCAAGATCACGAACGTCGCCAATGAGCTGGGCGTCACCCTGATGAGCGAGCAGGAGCTGGCCGAGTTCACCGCCGCCTTCGAAGCCGCTGAGAAGGAACGCAAGGAGCGCGAGCGGCAGGCCGCGCCCATCCGATAGGAGCACGTCACCGCGGAGACCACCAGGGGGTGGGCACTGATGAGCACGACCCCAACGACCGCAAGCCTGACCGATCTTGCTGCCCGCGGGCAGCTTCCGCTCCACCAGTACATGGACCGGGCCACCATCGACTGGATCACAGCGAACCGGCCCGATCTCCCGCCGTCACCGCAGCCGGCCCTCCGGCCGCTCTCGCAGTACCTCCTGCGGCGAGCCGCACTTCCGCGCGGCTGGATGGCCGAGCCCCGGCTGTACGACTCGATCCACGGCGTCCGGCACGCCATGCGCACCGCAGCACTGGCCGCCGTTCTCGCCGAGGCGAACGGCTTGGACGACGCCGACACCACCACCGCCATCGTTGCCGCCGCCGTCCACGACTGCCAGCGCCATCACGACAAGGACGACCGCGGACACGGGGAACGCGCGGCGATCTGGCTCGCCGCCAACGCGGACACCGTCTGGGGCCGCTTCGACCTCACGGCCACACCGCGACGCGTCACACGGGCCGCCACCGCCATCCGCCTGCACGACGTGCCCTACGGCGCATTCAGCCCCGACGACCAGGCCGACTACCTGCGGACCCAGATCATCTGCGACGTGGTGAAGGCCGCCGACGCCCTGGACCGCTACCGCCTGCCGAAGACCAGGTGGTGGCCGAACGCCCAGCACGTCAAAGAGCCCGCCTTCGACACGTTCCGCAGCCTCGCTTTCGGCCTCGTGAGCATCTCCGAGAAGGCCCATCTTGCCGGCGCCCACAGCCCGGCGGCCGTCCTGTACGCGCTGGCAGAGAAGGAGTTGGCGTGACCATGGACTTCCTCGACGCCTACCACCTCTGGGCCGACGCCCACGCCTTCTACGACACCACCCTCATCCCCAGCCCCGCTGACACAACCGACCCGCTGGCCCGGCAGTCGGCCACCTGGGACGAGCGGCTCGCTGCCACACCGAACGGGCATCTGCTGCGGCAGAACTCCCTCTTCGACGCCCTCAACGGCAACAGCACGCTGCACCTCCTCCACGTCACCCACGCCCTTGAACAGATCAACGAGCAAGGCGTCCTCTACCCGTCCGGCGGCTGCCTCGTCGGCAGCATCTACTGCGCCCCGCTCACGGCTACGGACCGGGGCCTGCGGATGCACAACCTGGCCGCGTACGTCCTGACCAAGGAGGCGCCGGCCTTCCTGGCCAAGCTCGGCGTCACCGACCGGGTACCCACCCCGCTGATCTTCGAGATCAACACCCCACCGCAGGCGTACCGAGGGCTGGCGGGAGTGGACTATCTGCGACTGGGCCTCATCCACCTGCGGATCTACTGCCACCTCGAATACCTGCTGAGCAAGAACGAACGCCACCGCTTACGCGAGACCGTCGTGGCCAGAGTGAAGAACTCCGCCGCCTTCCTCGCCACCGCGGGGGCCGTTGCCTACCAGGGCACTCGCATCGCGGCCAGGCCCTTCCTCGGCCTGCTCGACGAGACCATCCCCCGCTTACCGATCCTCGGCTACCTGTACTTCGAGGCGCTGGCGGAGTACCTGATGCTCCACTCAGGCTCGCAGCACACGCGACGCCTGGCTGACATCGGAGAGCTCAACAACTGGCTGTACAAGGAGCTGCTCTTCGCCTCCTACCCGAACATGGCCGGCAAGTTCGACCTCGCGAGGTTCCGCCCCAGGCCCAGCCAGCTTGCCGACCTCATCCACCAGGTCGATCCGACCATCGAGATCAACCACGCGACCGACTACCTGGTCGAACGAATCAGCCACCTCATCGCAGCCCGGCTCTTCGCCCCCGGGGAAGCCCCGGAAGCCTGGCACCACACCCGCTGGGAATTCGACGCTCTCTCCACCCAGCTCGGCCCCCTGCTGGGGCATCTCATCCACCGGGAACTGCGCACTTTCGGCCGCTACCCCGACTTCTACTTCTACTTCGACCAGTACAAGGCCCTGCAAGCCTGGAACTACTGGAACCACATGGACATCGTCGCCCCGTTCAACGGCACGATGCCCAAGGGCGAGATCGGTATCAACCCCGCCTATCCCAACCTCGACTACCGCGTCTGGCGCGCCGAACAGGACGACGCCGGCCATCTCCACCCGGCCGAGCAGCTCTCCCTGACCATCGCCCCGCGGCTGGTGGACATCAAGTACACCCTCATGCGCAACAACCAGTGGACCGCCCCGGCGCCCAGCGCCGCGTAGCCACCACTGTCCTCAGTACCGGCTGCCCCGCAGCCTCTCCCAAGGAGCCCCGCCATGAGTCACTTCGGTATGCCCTCCCTCGACTACCTCGGCGCACAGATCCAGACCGTGCTCAGCGCCCCCTCCACCACCCACGGCCTGGCCCGAGCACTCCGCAACGCGGCTAAGGAGATCGAACTCCACCGCCACCACCACGCCACCCAGCGCGCCTGGCCTGACGGCCGCATCGACCAGAAGCCCACCAAGGTCCAGATCGGCGGCGGAACCCACCGCATCGAGGACTTCTTCAATATCGACGCCGTCCCGCCCGCCGACCTCCTCTGGGACGTCCGCGAAGGCATCCCCCTTCACGACGGGACCGCCGAGCTGGTCTTCTCCGAGCACTTCCTGGAGCACATCGACTACCCACGCTCGGCCAAGAATTACGTCCGAGAGGCCCACCGCGTACTCGCACCGGGAGGCCGGATCATCACCGGCGTCCCCGACGCCGCCTTCGCCCTCAGCCAGTACCCCAGGCCACTGAACCCCGCAGACGAGATGATCGACCGCTGGTACGCCAAGCGCGACTGCCGCAACGACATCAACACCCGGCTCGACCTCGTCAACCTCGTCTTCCGCGACCAGGACGACGACCCCAAGTACACCCCACACCTCTGGGCGTACGACTACGAGAAGCTCGATCAACTCTTCACCGAGGCGGGTTTCTCCACCGTGGAGCCGTGGACCTTCGACCCCACGATCGCCAACCCGAAGCGCCGTTGGGGAAGCGTCTACGTCATCGCAACGAAGTAGCTCTACGCCGATCACTAACCATCCGGTGGCGGCCCTTCGGCCACCTTGCCTCCGTGAGGCTTGCCTACCGACAGAGGTCGGCATGCGGTACGCGCCAACCCCCAGCCATCCCTGCTGTGGGAGGCATCCCCGTGCATCAGGTCACCCGCCGCTCAGCTATCTCCCTCTCGCGGCCCCCGCCTCAAAGCCCCAGTCCGAAGTCCGTTGAAGGGTCTCCGGCATGCGTCTCCACAGCCAAAGCTTCCTTCTGGTCCGCGACCCGACCTCGGTGCCGACCAGCCGTCGCCGTCTCCAGGATCTGGTGAAAATGTGGGGGCTCCGCCTCGACGAGTCCTCCGATACCGCGCTGGCTGTTGTCACCTCGGAACTGGTCACGAATGCCGTAAGGCACGGCACTGGCACGGTTCTTACCATCACGGTGTCTGCCAATGTCAGCCGACGACGAATCCTGATCGAGGTCTACGACGGTTCGCTCATCCTGCCCGTTCCGCACTGGGCGGGCACCGCGGACGAGACCGGACGCGGTATGGCACTCATCGACCGCCTATCGCTCTGCCACGGGGCCGATCGCACCACCTGCGGCAAATGCGTCTGGGCAGAGATCGCCATGCCACCGCAGCGAGTCACTAGACAGCAGCTCATTCCCCACCCTCGACGAGCCGCCCGAGCCATCGCCCGCCGTTTGGGCACAGTGCGCCAGCCCCGGACGGCCGTACGCGTAGACAGCCGTTCTGGCCACGGGCGCCATGCATGGGCCGTTCTGCGCGAACTCTCATCGTCGCGGCCTGGTCACGAGCAGCGGCCGCAGGTCCGTGATCAGGAGGAAGGGGACCGGTGAGCCGCGGGACAAGGCCCGAAAGCTGCGAGAAGGCTACGCCCGTCGAGGCCGACACCAATCCGCCGAGCATGCGCGCGGATCCTGGCGAGGGCTGTTCTATTGCGTGGCGTCGCACGTTTCGCAGCGACTGACCCCGGCGAGGCTGACGTTGCCCTCGGTTGGCCGGAGCGGGTTGGCAGCCGACAGTCGCCTCCATGTGCCTGGAGCGGGATCGAGCACCCAACCGAACTTCGGCGCCTGGATGGCGCTTACGCTCAGGTGGGCACACCCGGGTAGGTGTGCTTTGCCTTGATCGTGAATGATGATCGCGCCTCTCGGCCAGCCTGCCCATGCCGGCTGGCCTGCGGCAGTTCGGCGGCCCGCACGTCGTATTCCGCCGTCGGGAGCGCAGTCGGCGCAGTTGTGCAGTTCATGGCGCTCGCAGTACAGCACGGCCATCCCCCTGTGTGTACGTCGTCCAAGCGTCCAGCCTAGAAGCGGCGTACCCGGCCCGTTAGACGATCTCGTCGATCAATCCGCGGATGCGCTGTTCGATCTCGTCGCGGATAGGACGGACGGCCCCAACTCCCTGCCCGGCGGGGTCGGGCAACTGCCAGTCGAGGTAGCGCTTGCCCGGGAAAACGGGACAACTGTCGCCGCAACCCATCGTGATCACGACGTCGGACGCCTGGACAGCTTCGGCAGTGAGCACCTTGGGCACTTGGGCGGAGATGTCGATGCCGACCTCGGACATCGCTTGCACGACGGCGAGGTTGACCGTGTCGGCAGGGGCGGAGCCAGCCGAGCGCACCTCGACGCGGTCGCCCGCGAGGTGAGTGAGGAAGGCCGCAGCCATCTGGGAGCGGCCGGCATTGTGGACACAGACGAACAGCACGGACGGCAGGGCGGCGGTGTCAGACACAGGTGGTTTCCTCCTGCGGTGCGGCGAGGGGTGAGGAGTAGAAGCGGCGGGCCCACAGGGCGACGTAGACGAGGCCGATGAGGACCGGTACCTCGATGAGGGGGCCGACAACGCCGGCGAGGGCCTGTCCAGAGGTGGCGCCGAAGGTGGCGATGGCGACGGCGATGGCCAGTTCGAAGTTGTTGCCCGCGGCGGTGAACGCGAGCGTCGTGGCTCGTGGGTAGTCCAGGCTGGCCGCGCGTCCGAGGGCCATGGATCCGGCCCACATGACGGCGAAGTAGACCAGCAGCGGCAGGGCGATACGGGCGACGTCCAGGGGACGGGAGGTGATGGCGTCGCCTTGCAGAGCGAAAAGGACGACGATCGTGAACAGCAGCCCGTAGAGGGCGAACGGGCCGATCTTCGGCAGAAGCGTGGACTCGTACCAGGTGCGGCCCTTGGCGCGTTCGCCCAGGCGGCGCGTGAGGTAGCCGGCGGCGAGGGGGATGCCGAGGAAGATCAGTACGCTGCGGGCGATCTCCCACACCGAGACGTTGAGGCCGGCCTGTTCCAGGCCGAGCCAGCCGGGGAGGACGGAGAGGTAGAACCAGCCGAGGGCCGAGAACGCGATCACCTGGAAGACGGAGTTCAGGGCGACCAGGACGGCGGCGGCTTCGCGGTCGCCGCAGGCCAGGTCGTTCCAGATGATCACCATGGCGATGCAGCGGGCCAGGCCCACGATGATCAATCCGGTGCGGTACTCGGGCAGGTCCGGAAGGAACAGCCAGGCCAGCGCGAACATCACGGCCGGACCGACGATCCAGTTCAACAGCAGGGACGGCAGGAGCAGGCGGCGGTCGCGGGTGACGGTGTCGAGTCGGTCGTAGCGGACCTTGGCCAGGACCGGGTACATCATCACCAGCAGGCCGAGCGCGATGGGCAGCGAGACGTCGGTGACGGTGACCTTGGCCAGCGCGCCCCCAAGGCCCGGCACCAAGCGCCCCAGACCCAGCCCCAGTGCCATCGCGGCCAGGATCCACACAGCGAGGTAGCGGTCGAGGAACGACAGGCGGCCGGCCACCCCCGACTCGGGTGCGGCGGCGCTCACGAGCAGCCCCCGGCGGTCTCGGTGCTCACGGGGAGGGGTTCGCCTGCGGGGCGGGTGAGGATGCCGGCGAGGCGGTCGGTCATCTCCGGCAGCAGCCAGTAGTAGACCCACGTGCCCCGCCGCTCGCAGTCGATCAAGCCAGCCTGCCGCAGGAGCTTGAGGTGGTGGGAGATCGTCGGCTGGGAGAGGTCAAAGGCGGGAGTGAGGTCGCATACGCAGACCTCGCCGCCAGCCCGGGAGGCGATCATCGACAGCAGCCGCAGCCGGACCGGATCGCCCAGCGCCTTGAACACCTTCGCCAGCTCCACGGCCTGCCCCTCATCGAGGGGGGTCGTCAGCAACCCCGGGCAGCAGGCATCGGCCACGCCGTCCTGGCCGAGCACCTCAAGCTCTTGATTCGACATGTGTCTATGTTGACGTTCTTCGATTCAGAG
Organism: Streptomyces sp. YGL11-2; assembly: GCF_050054615.1. Lineage (NCBI taxonomy): Bacteria > Bacillati > Actinomycetota > Actinomycetes > Kitasatosporales > Streptomycetaceae > Streptomyces > Streptomyces sp. YGL11-2. The sequence continues at coordinate 48,757 of NZ_JBNHIN010000006.1, read as the reverse complement.
CGCAACCTTGCATCGACAGACTTCAATGCAAACCGATCGGAGGCATACCGTGTCCCGTGCCCAGCTCGCCCTGCGCGTCAGCGACCTGGAAGCGTCGATCACCTTCTACGCGAAGCTGTTCGGCACCGAACCCGCCAAACGCCGCGAGGGCTACGCCAACTTCGCCATCACCGAACCGCCCCTGAAGCTCGTCCTGATCCAGGGCGAGCCCGGGCAGGAGACCCGCCTCGACCACCTCGGCGTGGAAGTCGATTCAACGGAGCAGGTGACAGCCGCAACCAACCGCCTCAAGGAGGCGGGCCTGGCCACCTTCAAGGAGAACGACACCTCCTGCTGCTACGCCCTCCAGGACAAGGTCTGGGTCCACGGCCCCGGCAAGGAGCCGTGGGAGGTCTACGTCGTCAAGGCCGACGCCGACACACTCGGCAAGAGCGCCGACCCGAAAGCGGGCCCGGCCGGGGGAGGCTGCTGCACGACCGTCGCCGAATAGCCGGCCCCTCCCCGGCCTCTCCGCCCGCGTGACGAGCCGGGCCACCCGGCACGCCCCGTCACGCAAGCAATTCCCCGTACCGTCGGCAGCAGCATGCGAAGACACACCCACGATCTAGCCCTATGGAATCGCTCCCTACGGAGCCGTGGCGACCGCCGTGCCAGTGTCGTGCCAGATGGAGCGGTAAACCGCGGTCAATAAGAGTCAGAGACGTACCCCAGAGCGCCACCCCCAGCTGCGACATCTTCGCTGATCAGGCAGGCACAGGGCACCCGAAAGCCCCCTGATTCCCAAGCTCAGAGCGCGAGTCCGATTCCCGTCACCTGCTCCGGGTTGAAGCCCCCAGCCGGCGGCTTGGGCAGGCGCCTTGTTCGGCCCAATTTCCAGGCCGCGGGCATCAGACCACCCCGCTGGACCTGGGCCTCAATCCTTGCCACCTACAGCGATGCCAGATAAGAGAAGGGCGTTGCCCTCCACACCCCGCACCCGTGGACTGAGCAGGCAAAACTCGCTGCTCCGTGGTTGCAGTTCTGGTTGCATTCACCGGCGTACAGCACCGTTCAAAGACCCCACCCGACCCTGCTGCACCGCAGGTCAGAACGTTCCTGTACGCCCCAGAACCTCCAGACGAAAACTTGGAAAGCGTGTTGGGGGCAACCCCTCACGAGTTCGAATCTCGTATCCTCCGCCAGTGCTCTCACCGGGCACGATGTCGAAGGGCCCCACCGTTCGCGGTGGGGCCCTTCGACGTTCCTCAGCCCTCGTTGTCCTGGTCTTTGTCCACAAGGGGTGTCTCCGGGGCTCCCCAGATCGCTGTGCCGATCTTCTGGGCCACGTTGCCCCTGGTGGCCGGAGGGCGGCGTCAAGTGCCGTGCCCGGCCGCCTGGGTTGGTCCTGTGGCTCGCGTCACGGACGGCCACGGATCGACTCCGTTCCGGCCGAGCCGCCCGGTGACGGATCTTCCTGCCGGGTCGGCCGGAGTACCGCACCGGACGCGTCATCGTGGGACTGATGTGACGGGGCCGGCCGGTCATCGGTCGGCCAGCCGGTAGAGCTGGATGCCGGAGCGTTCCATGACCAATCGGTAGCCGAGGGAAGGAATCTGCGGCAGGCGGGGCAGCTCCCAGGGGAAGTCGGGCAGGCCGCCGCGGGCCGGGTCGCTGATCAGCAGCCACTCCGGCCTGGTGCCGCTGTCCAGGGCTTGCGGGAAGCGGTGGACGCGGGCCCGTGAGGTGAGCTGCGGGGCGAGGCGGTTGACGGCTGCGATCTCGGCGCCGTCCGGTACGGCGGCCGTGACCTCGCGGACCGCGCCGGCCCAGGGGCTGGGTCGCCACGCGGGGCCGGCCAGATCCCGCAGGGGGAGGAAGGGGAGGGCCAGCAGGCTTGCCGTGACGCTGACGGCCACGATCCGGGTGGTCGGTCCGGGCCGGTGCAGCCTGCCCAGTGCGTCGGCGAAGGCGAGGAAGACGATGGGCATCAGGACGGCGCTGTAGTGGTAGTCCAGCCCCCAGTACGCCGGGTTCGTCGACCAGAACCGCCAGGCGAGCGTGGGCAGCGCGAGGAGGATCAGCGGCGAGCGCAGGGCCAGGAACGCGGTCGGGGCGAGCAGCGCGAGCAGCGTGCCGAGTTTCTGCGGTGGCAGGAAGAGCCGGGTGAGCGGATCGCCGGCGGCCTGGGTGGCGGTGTGGAGGTAGTCGTAGTGACCACCGGGGTTGAAGGCCGGGATGACGACCAGCACGATCAGCAGGCCGGAGAGCACGCCGTAGGCCGCTACGGCAAGGCCGAGTCGGCGGCGGCCGGACAGCAGGAGGTACAGGCCGATCGCGGTGACGGTCAGCGGGAGGTCTTCCTTGACCAGGACCAGGGGCGCCGCCCAGGCGGCGGCGGTGCGCCAGCGGCGCAGCGCCAGGCTCTCCAGGCAGAAGGCGAGCAGCGGGACCGCGAAGGCCATCTCGTGGAAGTCGAAGGCGACGGCCTTCTGCAGGCCCCAGGACAGGCCGTAGGCGATGCCGATCGCGGTGCCGAGGCGTGGGGTGGTGGTGCGGATCGCCAGCCGGGTGACCGGGATGACGGACAGCGCGAACAGGGCGGCCTGGGCGGTGAGCAGGGTCATCGGGGTGGGGAAGAGCCGGTAGAGCGGGGCGAGGGTGGCCAGGATCGGGTGGAAGTGGTCACCGAGGAGGTTGTAGCCGGCGCCCTTGAGTTCGGATACGGGGGCGCGCAGCTGGGCGTAGGCGCGTACGGCCTGCTCGAAGATGCCCAGGTCGTAGCCGGTGGAACGGAGTTGGAGGTGCCGGGTGACCGACAGCGCGGTGTAGGCGGCGAGGAACAGTGCCGCCAGGAGGAGGGGGCGCGCAGTGTGTCGTCTGTGTCGGTGGGTGTCACCGCCGCCGGGCGGCGCCGGGTCCGTGTACGGACGGGGGCGGGACGGGGCGGGGGTGGACACCGGGCACTCCTGCGGGACGCGGACGGGGGCGTCCACCGTCGGCCGGCGGGCATGAAGCGGCGATGAAGCCGCATGAAGCGATCTTCATGTGGGGATTCGCGCCCATGGGACGATTGCGGAGTGCGCGTGCTGGTGGTCGAGGACGAGGAGCGGCTGGCTTCCGTGCTCCGCCGCGGCCTGGAGAGCGAGGGCTACGCCGTCGACGTGTGCCATGACGGCCGCCACGGCCTGTGGATGGCCCGGCGGCAGCCCTACCAGGCGATCATCCTGGACATCATGCTTCCCGGCCTGGACGGGTACCGGGTCTGCGACCGGCTGCGGCGCGAGGACGTCCGCACCCCGATCCTGATGCTCACCGCCAAGAACGGTGAGTACGACGAGGCGGAGGCACTGGACACCGGGGCCGACGACTACCTGGCCAAGCCGTTCTCCTACGTGGTGCTGCTGGCCCGGCTCCGGGCGCTGATCCGCCGCGGCGGCCCGGTGCGCCGGCCCGCCGTGCAGATCGGGGACCTGCACCTCGACCCGGCCACCCGCCGGTGCCGCCGCGGCGGGACCGAGATCGAGCTCACGGCCAAGGAGTTCGCCGTCCTCGCCTACCTCGGGCTGCGGGCCGGAGAGGTGGTGAGCCGCGCCGACCTGCTGGAAGAGGTCTGGGACGCCCATCACGAGGCCGCCAGCAACATCATCGACGTCCACATCAGGGCACTGCGCCGCAAGATCGACATCCCGTTCGGCCGCTCCGGCATCCGTACCGTGCGCGGCGTCGGCTACCGGCTGGTCGACGATGATCGGTAGGCGCCTGCCGATCCGCCTCCGCGCCGCCCTGGCCGCGGCCCTCACCGCAGCCCTGGCCTTCACCGCCGGCGCATGGTGGCTCCGCCACGAGGTCTACGCCTCGAAAATGGGCGACATCCGCAACCGGGCCAGAGCGAGCCTGGACGTCATCGAGCAGCGCTACAAGTACGGCTACGGCAGCGGCCAGGTCCTCTTCGAGACCCCCTACACCTGGGTGATCGTCGACCCTGCGGGCCGGTTCGTCGAAGGCGACCCCGACCTGAAGCCTTTCGTACCCGCCCCGCTGTACGGGCTCTCCGAGCGGCCGGGACCGACCGTCCCCATCGAGCAGGACCTCCACCTGGGCGCCGTTGCCGACGGCGCCCGGGCCGGCAGCAAAGAACTCGCCGACCAGGACTTCAGGGTGGTGACCTCGGCCTTCCACGGCCCCGGCCTGCTCGACGGCAGGGCGAGCGCCCCCGTCGAGACCCTCACCCTGCACATCCTCGTCACCCCCGAGGAGGCCGAGGAGGCCGTCGCCACCGTCGACCAGGTGCTGTACGTCGGCCTTCCCGCGGCGGTCCTCCTGGTCGCCCTGATCGTGTGGACCACCGCCTCGCGGGCCCTGCGCCCCGTGGAGGTCATCCAGCAGCGCCTGCGCACCATCACCAGCCGTGACCTGAGCCTGCGCGTCCCCGTCCCACCCCGCCACGACGAGATCGCGCGCCTGGCCGCCACCACCAACGACACCCTGGACCGGCTGGAACAGGCCGCCGAGCAGCAGCGGCGTTTCACCGCCGATGCCTCCCACGAACTGCGCACCCCTCTCGCCTCGTTGCGAGCCGACCTCGAAGTGGCCCTGCACTACCCCGACCGCACGAACTGGCCCGAGGTCATCCGCGGCACCCTCGGCGACGCCGAACGCCTGGAGCGGCTCATCGAGGACCTGCTCCTGCTCGCCGATCTCGACAACCGCACCCCGTCGACCGCCCACCCCGTCGACCTGGGCGCCCTGGCCCGGAAGGCAGCCGCACAGGCGCGCCGGCACGCGTCCGTGTCCGTGTCCATGTCCGTCCAGGTCGACTGCCCGGTGGGCGAGGGCGTCACCGTCCACGGCGATGCGCGGCAGCTGGAGCGGCTGCTGCGCAACCTCCTCGACAACGCCGTGCGCCACGCCCGCGGCCGCGTCCAGGTCACCGTCTCCGCCCCCGCCGGCACCGCCCTGGTCGACGTCCGTGACGACGGCCCCGGCATTCCCGCCGAGCACCGCGAGAGGATCTTCGAGCGGTTCACCCGCCTCGACGCCTCCCGCAACCGCACCAGCGGCGGTACCGGCCTCGGCCTGGCCATCGCCCGCGAGATCGCCCACAACCACCACGGCACCCTCACCCTCGGCGAGACCCCACCGGCCGCCGGAGCCCGCTTCGTCGCCGCACTGCCCCTCCAGGAGGGGCGAGCCCCCCGGTCGTCAACTCCTCATGAGGAGTCGTAGCCTGGAGGTATCCGGCGGAACGGTGAGGTTCCATGGCAGTGGCGTACGAGCGGATCGCGGACGAGCTGCGCACCGCCATCCGCGCGGGTCGGTTCGGGCCCGGCGACCGGCTGCCGGCGGAGACGAAGCTCGCCGAGCGGTTCGGGCGCAGTGTGCCGACCGTCCGGGAGGCGCTGCGTGCGCTGCGGGACGAGGGCCTCATCGAGAAGCGGCACGGCATCGGCAACTTCGTCCGCCGTGAGCGCACCCTCGCGCGGCGGACCAACCTCCGGCACCAGTGGGAGAAGGACCGGGCCCGTGAGCCGGTGGCGCAGCGGGCGATGACCGGTGCCACCGAGCACGACACGGGGCTGAAGGTGAACGACCTTGTCTTCCGGGCCCGTTATCGCGAGATACCGGCGTGTGCCGATCTCGCCGCGGCGCTCGGCGTGCGCGAGGGTGCGGCGCTTCTCGAACGCAGTTACCGGACGCGGCACGCCGCCGAGAGCGCGCCCTTCAGCCTGGTGACCTCCTACCTGGTGCGCGACATGATCGCGCCGAACCCCGATCTGCTGGACGAGACCAAGGAGCCGTGGCCCGGGGGTACGCAGAGCCAGTTCCATTCCGTCGGAATCGAGCTGGACCGCATCGAGGAGCGCGTCACCGCCCGCCCGCCGATGCCGGAGGAGGCCGAGGAGCTGGAGCTGCCGCCCGGGACGTCCGTGCTGGTGCTCCGGAAGACCTCGTACGCCACCGACGGCCGCGTCGTGGACGTCACCGACCTCGTCCTGCCCGGCGACCGTACGGAACTGCTGTTCACCACTCCCCTGGAAAGGTGGTGAGCCGTGCGCCGGCGCATCATCGTCGTCACCGCCGTCCACGCGCCCTCCGCGCGGTTTCTGCCGGACGCCCACGCATCGCTCACCCGGCAGGAACTCCCCGCCGGGTGGGAGTGGCACTGGGTGATCCAGGAGGACGGCACGAGCGGCGCGGTCGCCCCGCACGTCCCGGACGACGCCCGGGTGACCTTCCGGCAGGGCCGCCCCGGCGGTCCGGGCGTCGCGCGCACCATCGCCCTCGCGCAGGCGGACGGCGAGTACGTCAAAGTCCTGGACGCGGACGACCAGTTGCCGCCCGGCACGCTGGCCCGGGACTTGGCGGCGCTCGAAGGCGACCGCGGTATCGGCTGGGCGACCTCCCGCGTCCTCGACCTCCTCCCCGACGGCTCCACCGCCGGCTTCGACGGCGACCCGGAGCCCGGCCCGATCGGGCGCGGCGCCGTCCTCGACTTCTGGAAGGCGCACGACTTCCTCGCCCAGGTCCACCCGGCGACCCTTTTCGTCCGCCGTGACCTGCTCCTCGCCCTCGGCGGCTGGATGGCCCTCCCGGCCTCCGAGGACACCGGGTTGCTCCTGGCGCTGAACGCCGTCAGCCGCGGCTGGTTCTCCGCCGAGGTGGGCCTCCTCTACCGGAAGTGGCCCGGGCAGGCGACCGGGCAGGCGTCCCACACCGACGCCGCCGAGCGCGCCGCCCGCATGGCGGTGGTGGAGGCGCGGGCGCGGCAGCTGGCCGACCTCAACTGGCGCTATCCCGGTGTGGATTGACCCGGAGTGCCCCGGTAAGTCCCCTGGTCGGGTTGGCCCGACGGGGAGTTCGTGGGCGGTGGCGAGGGCGGTGCGGGCAGAAAAAGGCCCGATCGCTGGCGACGGGGGATGCACCAGCGATCGGGCTGTGATCAACCCTAGCAAGGCTGCCTGCGTGACGGGAGTCAGCTGCCGCATTGCGGGGCGAAGTTGTGACCGGGGTCACGTCCAGCGAGGGCCGGACCCCGGCTTCGTCACCCGTCGCACGGGGGCTCGTACGAGAGATGGGGCAGGTACTCATGCCACTTGTCCGGCGTCAGCACGCCCCGCGTGGTGGAGCAGATGCGGCGGATCGCCGTGTCCGTGTCCAGGCTCCACAGCCGGACGGTGCCCGCGCCGCTCGACACCCCCAGCATGTGGCTCTGGGGGCTGAACGCCAGGAAGTTGCCCGTCTTGGCGCTGGGGCTCGCGGCCTGGCCGATGGGTGCGGCCCGGTCGGGGGCCGCGACGTTCCAGAACCGGACCGTGTTGTCGTTGCCGCCGCTCGCCAGGGTGCGGCCGTCCTTGCTGAACGTCAGTGACACGACCTCTTCGGTGTGGCCGGTGAGGGGGGAGCCCAGCCGGGTCGCCCTGCCCGGGGCGGCGGTGTTCCAGAGGCGGACGGTGTCGTCCGCGCTGCCGCTGGCCAGGGTCCGGCCGTCCGGACTGAAGGCGAGCACGTTGACGGGTCCCAGGTGGCCGGTGAGCGGCGTGCCGAGCAGGGTGGCGTGCGCCGGGTCGGCGGTGTTCCAGAGGCGGATGGTGTCGTCCGCGCTGCCACTGGCGAGCGTCCGGCCGTCCGGGCTGAAGACGAGGGTGTTGACATAGCCCTTGTGGCCGGTGAGGAGGGGACCGAGCGGACGGGGGCGGGCCGGGGCTTCGACGTTCCACAGTCGGACGGTGTAGTCGTCGTAGGCGGTCGCCAGGGTGCGGCCGTCCGGGCTGAACGCCACGGTGTCGGGGCCCGCGAAGCGGATCGGCAGCGGGAGGGGCGGCCCGTAGGGGACCGGTCGGGCCGGGTCGGTGACGTTCCACAGCTGCACCGCGGGGCGGGGGCTTCCCGTGCGCACCGCGAGGGTGCGGCCGTCGGGGGAGAACGCCAGCGCGTAGACGTTGCCCTGCCCCGGCAGGAACGGCTCGCCCAGCGCCACCGGCCGGTTGGGCGTCTGCACGTTCCACAGCCGGACCTTCCGGTCGGGGGCGGCGGTGGCGAGCACCCGGCCGTCCGGGCGGAACGCGCCGATCCGGCCGACCATGTTCGACGTCGGCATCGACCACAGCCGCACCTTGCTGTCGCCGCTCCCCGTGGCGAGGGTCCGCCCGTCGGGGCTGAAGCCCACCGCGTACATCTCGCCGCTGCCGCCGGCGAGGGACTCGCCGACCTGCGACGGGTAGGCCGGGTCGCTGACGTTCCACAGGCTCGCGGTGCTGTCCGCGCTGCCCGCGGCGAGCATGTTCCCGTCGGGGCTGAAGGCCACGGACCACAGGGGCCCGGTGTGGGCGGTGAGCGGCGCGCCGATCGCCGCCGGGTGACGTGGGTCGGCGGTGCTCCAGAGGCGGAGGGTGTTGTCCGCGCTGCCGCTGGCCAGCGTCCGGCCGTCCGGGCTGAACGCCACGGAGTGCACGGTGGCCGTGTGGCCGGTCAGCACCGTGTCGACCGGCTGGGGAGCGCTCCGGTCGGCCACGTCCCACAGCCTGATCGCGGCGTCATCGCCGCCGGCCGCCAGCGTCCGGCCGTCGGGGCTGAACGCCACGGAGCGCACCGCGGCGGTGGGGCCGGTGAGCGGCGCGCCGAGCGGGGCCGGCCGGCGCGGGTCGCCCACGTCCCACAGGCGGACGGTGTGGTCCTCGGCGGCGGCGGCCAGCGTGTGCCCGTCCGGGCTGAAGGCGAGCAGGTAGATCGTGCCGTCGTGGCCGGTGACCGGGGCTCCGAGCGGGCGAGGGTGGTACGGGTCCCGTACGTCCCAGAGCCGGATGGTGCCGTCGTCCGAGGCGCTGGCGAGGGTGGTGCCGTCGGGGCTGAAGACCGCGGTACTCACCCAGCTCGTGTGGCCGGTGAGGGGCGTGCCCAGGGGTTTGGGGCGCGCCCGGTCGGACACGTCCCACAGCCGGACGGTCCGGTCGTAGCTGGCGGTGGCCAGGAGCCGCCCGTTCGGGCTGAACGAGGTGAGGTAGACGGCGCCGGTGTGGCCCGCCAGCGGCGTGGCCAGCGGCGCGTTCACGATCGAGATCAGGCGGTTGTCGGTGCCCTGGTCGCCGGGCCGCAGGCGATGTGCCACCAGGTCGAGCTGCGCGGACAGGGACGGGTCGGTGTACTGGGCGCGGTCGGCTTCGGCGAGCACCTGCTCGAAGACGGTGTCGTCCCGCTGCTGCCACGCGACCACGGCCGCGCCGGCGGCCAGCATCGCCATGACGACCAGCGCCGCCACCGCGCCGCGGCTGAGCCAGACCGTGCGCCGGCGCAGCCGGACCGAGGCGGCCAGGAATTCCACCGCGCTGCGGGTGAGGAAGGTGTCGCCGGCGGACTCCGCCCAGGTGCGGGCCTGTTCCAGACGGGAACCGCGGTAGAGCAGGGACGGGTCGCGGTGCGAGCCCTCCCAGGCCCGGCCGTCCTCCTCCAGCCGCTGCCGCAGCAGGTTGCCGTTGCGGTCCTCGTCGATCCAGTCGCGCAGCCGCGGCCAGGCGTGCAGCAGCGCTTCATGGGTGATCTCCACGGCCTCCGCGTCGAGCGTCACCAGGCGGGCGTGCACCAGCGCTTCGAGCGATTCCTCCGTTTTGCCGGGGTCGGTCGACTCCTCCGCCAGCTGGCGCCGCGTCCCCCGCCGGCGGGTGGCCTGGGTGTCCTCGCCGAGCCGGACGAGCCTCAGCAGGAGCAGCCGCGCGGCCGTGCGCCCCGTCGGGTCGAGGCCGGACCAGGCCCGCTCGGCGGTCGCCGCCACCGCCCCCTGGATGCCGCCCGCCGCACGGTAGCCGGCCAGCGTCAGCCGCCCCGCCTTCCGCCGCTGCCAGGTGGCGAGCAGAGCGTGGGAGAGGAGCGGCAGCACCCCCGCGTCGTGTGCCCCGCCGGGGCCGTCGGCGCTCACTTCACGGACGATCAGCTCCGCGAGCCCCGGTTCGAGTTCCAGGCCCACGGCCTTGGCCGGGCCGCTCACCGCCTCGCGCAGCTCCGCGGCGGTCAGCGGTCCCAGCACCATGTGCCGGTGCTGGAGGGCGTCGGCCAGTTCGGGATGGCCGAGGCACTGCTCGTAGAAGTCGGCCCGTATGCCCAGGATGACGAGCACCGGGGCCGGGTCGCCCGGGTCGGCGGGTGTGCAGGCGGCGTGCAGGAGCTGGATGAAGGTACGGCGGGCCGCCTCGTCGGAGCAGAGGGTGAACGCCTCCTCGAACTGGTCCACGAGCAGGACCGGAAGGGCGGCGGACGGCGTCCCGCGCCGCGCCCATGCCGTGGTGGCCTCCCGCACCGCGTGCGGGTCGGGCGGGGTACCGGGCTGCTCGGCCGCCGCGGCGATGACGGGGGCGAGTTCGGGGATCCGGCGGCCCAACTCCCCGAGGGGGTCGCCTCCCGGCACGAGCTGGAGCACCTCCCTCCCCTGGCCGTCCCCGTCATCGCCGAGAGCACCGCTCTGCAACGCGGGCACCAGACCGGCGTTCAGCAGGGAGGACTTGCCCGCCCCCGAGGCGCCCACCAGCATGACCAGGCCGCCCGTCTTCTCCGCGGCGCGCAGCTGGGCGACGAGGGCCTCCGTGCTCCGCTCCCGGCCGAAGAACCACCGGGCGTCCTGCCGGCGGTACGAGGCCAGCCCCCGGTACGGGCACACACCGGGAACGGCCGGGGCATCGGCCGGCGGGCCTTCCTCCTCCTGTCCGGAGGGCGCGGCGCGGTCACCCACCGGGCCGGCGACCGCGCGCTCCCACAGCCGCTGCCAGTGGGCCACGTCGTAGAGGCCCGCGGACACCGGAACGGGCCGCTGGCGCCGCGCCTGGGGAATCAGGACATGCAGCACCGCGGCGAGGGCGGCGAACTGTGCGGGCACGTTCCTGGCCCGCCGCCAGTCGCTGATCCGCTGCACGGACACCCGCACCGGGCGCCCTCGTTCGTCGACCCGCGAGAGCCGGACGACCGCCTCGGCCACCTGCTTGAGCGGCGGGTTTCCCGCCTCTTTGTAGAGCAGCGCAAGACGTTCCGCGAAGGCTGTGCGTGCCCCTGAGTCGGAACTCAAGGTCTCCACCCCTTTACTCCCCCGCACCTGTACATCCGGACCGGAAAACTCACCTTAACCGGCTGACCTGCGGCGAAGCAGGGGGCCCGAAACCGGAACCTCCTCGGCCGGGGCCGCAGCTGGCAGGATCGCAGCTCAGCGGCACCCCACCGGGAACGACCCGGAGGGGCCAGCGGCTCAGTATTCGGAAACACGCCCCCCACACGTGTTCTCGGCCACCGCCTCCGGAGTCATGACCCGGTGGTGACGTCTCGGCTCACGAAGCCGAGGGTTCCATGGCGCCGGTCCCCTGCGGACCGCTCACGTCGACCACGGATCCGGCCGTCCGCGATCCACGCCACCGCGGCGCGGATCGACGTCGCCTGTGCCATCCGGTAGCGGTCCCCACGAGGGGAGGGACCGGTACCGGATGGCGCGGCGCGTACGGGCATACCGGCCGCCGCCGGCCGCTACGGCAGCTCCTCGGCGTCCACCCGCGAGAAGACCAGATCGCTCTCCTCGACGACCGGCCCCCGCCAGCGCACCGGGGCGGCCACCGACCCGCGCACCGCCGCCGGGTAGCTGCCCGCGGCGTAGCTGTTCGTCAGCCGGTAGGCGTGGAACCCGTGCTCCCGCATCGTCTCCATCAGCTCCCCGACCGAGTCCCCCAGCCGCTCCATCCGCTCGGGGGTGACCTCCACCGTGATCTCGGCGTCCGGCCGCAGCCGTGGCAGCAGCGGCTTCAACCCCCGTACGACCGCGCCCTCCGCGCCCTCCACATCGATCTTGATCACCCGGGCCGCGGCGACCTCCTCCGGTGCGAGCAGGTCCGGTAACGGGTACGCCTCGACGTCGAACGTGGCCTCGGCCGGCCCCTCGTACGGCACGATGCTGGCCGCGCCCATGTTGTGGTTGCTGGCGAGGATGAAGGTCAGCGTCCTCGGGGTGTCGGACACCGCGGCGTTGAGCGCGCGGATGCGGGTGAGCCCGTTCAGCTCGGCGTGCCGCCGGAGACTGCGGTGGAACGCCGGCGTCGCCTCGATCGCCACGACCCCGCCCCGCTCGCCGACCAGTTGTGCGGCCAGCAGGCTGAAGTAGCCGATGTTGGCGCCGACGTCGACGAAGGTGTCGCCGGGGCGCAGCCGGCGCCGGAGCCAGTGCGTCAGGTGCGGCTCCCAGAGGCCGAACAGGTAGATGTAGCGCTGGATGAGGTCCTGTGTGTCGACGGCCATCCGGGCGCCGAACCGCGTCCGTACGACCCGCCGGCGCGGATGGTCCCGCAGCCGCGCGTTCAGGAACCGTTCCGCCAGCTCCGCCTTCCCCAGCACACCGGGGGCGTCCCGCAGATACCCGCGGCCGAGGGTGACCAGGGCCTCACTTAAGCTGTCGCTCATCCGATCGCCTCTCAGCGGGTCCGCGAACCGCCGCGCCGAGGGCCCGCGCCCCCGGCGCCCCATCGCGGCCCACGTCGGCCCGGACGATGGTCAGACAGCCGCCCGATCACGGTCGAACGGCAGGTCCAGCATACGAATCGCGTTGCCGCGCAGAAGCTTGTAGGCCACGTCGCGCGGGAGGTTGCCCACGTGGTCGGCCGCCACGTCCTTGGTGTGCGGCCAGGTCGAGTCGACGTGCGGGTAGTCGGTCTCGAAGGTCGCGTTGTCGACCCCTACCGTCTCGATCGCCTCGATGCCGTGCCGGTCGCGGAAGAAGCAGCAGAAGATCTGGCGGTAGTAGTAGGTCGACGGCGGCTCGGGGACCAGGTCCTTCACCCCGCCCCACGCCCGGTGCTCCTCCCAGACGTCGTCGGCCCGCTCCAGGGCGTACGGGATCCAGCCCATCTGCCCCTCGCTGTAGGCGAGCTTCAGCCGCGGGAACCTCACCAGCACCCCGCTGAAGAGGAAGTCCATCATCGAGGCCATGGCGTTGTTGAAGGAGAGCGACGCCTGGACGGCCGGCGGGGCGTCCGGGGAGGCGGCAGGCATCTGCGACGACGACCCGATGTGCATGTTCACCACCGTCCCGGTCTCCTCGCAGACCGCGAAGAACGGGTCCCAGTAGCCGGAGTGGATGGACGGCAGGCCCAGGTAGGTCGGGATCTCGCTGAAGGTGACCGCCCGGACGCCACGGGCGGCGTTGCGCCGGATCTCGGCGACGGCGAGGTCGATGTCCCAGAGCGGGATCAGGCACAGCGGGATGAGCCGGCCGCCGCTGTCCCCGCACCACTCCTCCACCATCCAGTCGTTGTACGCCCGCACGCAGGCCAGCCCGACCTCCTTGTCCTGTGCCTCGGCGAAGGTCTGACCGCAAAAGCGCGGGAAGGTCGGGAAGCAGAGCGACGCCTCGACGTGGTTGACGTCCATGTCCGCCAGCCGCGCCGCGGGGTCCCAGCAGCCGCGCCGCATCTGGTCCCGGGTGATGCCGTCGAGGGTCATCTCGTCGCGGGAGAAGCCGACGGCCGCGATGATGCGCTTGTACGGGAAGAGCAGCCCCTCGTACTCCCACCAGTCCGTGATCTGGCCGTCCGGGTCCGTGGTGAACCGGTACTTGCCGCCCACGTACTTCAGCTCGCCGATGCCGGCGGTGAAGGGCTTCGGGCCCCGGTCGCGGTACCTGCCCGGAAGCCAGGTCTCGAAGAGATGCGCCGGCTCGATCACGTGATCGTCCACGCTGATGATCTTCGGAAGCTCTCCACTGCCGCTCTTTCCGCTGGTCACGCCGTACCCCCAACTCCCGTACCGGTGAGTCCCGCCGAGCGAATCTGACGAACCATCAGTTCTGCTCGTGCGGAGGCTAGGGGTTCGCCCGTGCAACCACAAGGGAAGCCCGGCAACTCGCCCCCTTGCGCGATCGCGACCCCTCCGCTGAACTGACGACCCATCAGTTATGTCGGCGGCCACACCCGTCGCACCCACCCCGGAGCTGAGAGGAACGGCCCGTATGCACACGATCTGGCTCACCGGCGCCGAATGGTTCGCGGTTCTCCGCATCGGCCTCGGGCTGTGGTGGTGGGAGAGCTGGCGGCACAAGGACAAGAAGAGCTGGTTCGCCGGCGGCGGCATCACCTGGGCCGCGGGCATCGCCGACCAGCACCGCTGGCCGGTGGTCCGCAAGGGCTTCGACCGCATCGTGAAGCCCCGCCCACGACTGATGGCGTACGTGGTCGCCTACGCCGAACTGGCCCTGGGACTCGGCCTGATCGCCGGACTGCTGACCCCCGTGGCCCTGGTGGCCGGCCTCGCCCTGAACCTGGTCTACCTCGTGCTGATGATCCACGACTGGGCCGAGCAGGGGCAGAACCTGATGATGGCGCTGATATCCGCCACGGCGCTCTTCGCCATGAGCTGGCAGTGCTGGTCGCTCGACGCCGTCCTTTTCTAGCGGTCTGTCCGACGGGTCGGACGCTGTCACGCCCAGCACGCGAACGGCGCCGGCGACGCCCCTGCCGCCCGTCGACCTACATCCAGCCCGCCGCCTCGGCCGCCTCGACGGCCGCCGCCTCGTCCGCGTCCGCCTTGCGGTTCAGCGCCTCGTCCCGGCCCATCGCCGGTTGCCCTGCCGCGTATCCGCCGGTCAGGGAGGCGCTGACGGCGGCGCGGTAGGCGGCGTCCGCGAGGTCGCCGGGGCCCGCGTGGGACTGTGCGACCTTGGCGGCAACGGCCGCCGCCGCGGCGGCGTTTCGCGCACAACGGGCGTCCGCCGCCGGGTCGGGGGGAAGCTCCGACGCGTGCGCGAGCGCCTGAGCCGACAGGCGCACCGCGCTGGCCGCCTTCGCGGTCGGGCTCGTCGGCACCGCTCGCGCGTCGTCGTCCGCTATCCCCACGAAGCGGCAGAGGGCCCTCGCGCGATCGATGGCGCTCCGGCCGCGGGCCGCGTGCTGCCTCCTGAGGATCTCCTCGTGCGATGCGGTCTCACGCTCACCGCCATGGGGTTCGCTCACAGCCGTCTCCTTGTCGGTCGGGACGTCCGCGTCGGGACGTCCACGTCATCGGCTCACCGGCGGCCCCTGGCGGCCCGCGGCTCTGCAGGGCGCGCGGGCCGCCAGGGACGGGCGCCCGGCAGGGTGCCACGTAAACCGTGAACAGGCCAGAGCAGATGGGCGCGGTCGCCGGCAGCCCGCTCCCGACCGGCCGGGCCGCCCGCCTCCGCGCCCCGGCCTCCCCACACAGGGAGTAGCACGGCGACGCCGGACAGTACGGACGGGGCCGGCGGCAACGGCCGGGCTCCTCGCGACCGTCCGGACAGCGCGACCGTCCGGACAGCCGACCTCCCGTTCCGCGCGCGGGTGGCCGCAGCCCCCCGCGCGGCCCCGATACGTCGTACAGTCATGCGATATCCCGGCGTGGTGCGTATCGGACGCATAGTGCACGGGGTACATATGGGGCATGGCCCGAAAATCCGGCCGCTTTTCGTGGTCGCCGTCGCCGGCAGGGCGGCGGCTGCGGTCGGTGACGGGCTCCCGCAGCGTCGCCGGACAGATGTTCGTGCTCCAGATCCTCATCGTGGTGCTGCTCGTCGTGGCGGCGGTGGTCACGTTGCTGGTGCAGTCCCGCAGCGACCGGTTCCAGGGGGCACGGGACCGCTCGCTCGCCGCGGCGGAGGCGTTCGCGCACAGCCCGGGACTGGTGAACGTCATGCGCGGGCCCGACCCCGCGAAGGTGCTCCAGCCGCTGACCGAGGCCGCGCGCAAGCAAGGCGGGGTCGACTTCATCGTCGTCATGAACCGGCAGGGCATCCGCTACACGCACCCCAAGCCGCAGGAGATCGGGAAGCGCTTCGTCGGCACCATCGGGCCGTCGCTGCAGGGCCGCATCACCACCGAGAGCGTGTACGGCCCGCTCGGCCACGAGGCGCAGGTGGTGGTCCCGGTCATGGACGCCAGGGGCGCGGTCGTGGGCATGGTGTCGGCCGGCATCAAGGTCAGCCGGGTCAGCAGCGCGATCGACCGGCAGCTACCGGTCGTCCTCACCGCGGGGGCCGCCGCGCTGGCGCTGGCCACCACCGGCACCGCGCTGGCCAGCCGCCGGCTGCGGCGCCAGACGCACGGGCTCGGGCCGGTGGAGATGACCCGCATGTACGAGCACCACGACGCGGTGCTGCACGCCGTACGCGAGGGGGTGCTGATCGTCGACGCGGACGGGCGGGTGGTGCTGGCGAACGACGAGGCGCGGCGCCTCCTCGGGCTGGCCTCGGACGTGGAGGGCCGCCGGGTCACCGATCTCGGGCTCGCCCCCCGGACGACCGAGCTGCTGGTCTCCGGGCGGACGGCGACCGACGAGGTGCTCCAGGTCGGAGAGCGGCTCCTGGCGGTGAACAACCGGCCCACCGACCGCCGGGGCGGCCCGCCCGGCAGCGTGGCCACGCTGCGGGACTCCACCGAGCTGCTGGCCCTGGCGGGCAAGGCGGAGTCCGCGCAGAGCCGGCTGCGGCTGCTGTACGAGGCGAGCGTGGCCATCGGCACCACCCTGGACGTGCGGCGCACCGCCGAGGAGCTGACCCAGGTCGCGCTGACCTGGTTCGCCGACTACGCCACGGTCGACCTCGCGGAGCCCGTCCTCAGCGGCGAGGAGCCGCCCTCGGGGGCGTACCGCGAGGCGCCGGAGCTGCGCCGTGTGGCGGTCGCCGGGATCCGCGACGACAGTCCCCTCTACCGGCCCGGCGAGCTGCACCGGTACCCGGCGATCACGCCGATGGCCGCCGGTTTCGTCACCGGGCAGCCCGTGCTCGTCTCCGACCTGGAGGCCGCCGAGGAGTGGCTCATCCAGGATTCCGGGCGTCTGCGGCAGGTGATGAACCACGGATGCCGGTCCCTGATCACCGTTCCGCTCCAGGCGCGCGGCGTCCTTCTGGGGATCGCCAATTTCTGGCGCACCCAGGACACCCCGCTCTTCGAGGAGGGCGACCTGTCACTGGCCGAGGAGATGGCTGCGCGGGCCGCCGTGTGCATCGACAACGCGCGCCGCTTCACCCGCGAGCACGCCATGGCCGTCACCCTCCAGCACAGCCTGCTGCCGCGCGGCATGCCCGAGCAGAACGCCCTCGACCTGGCTCACCGCTACCTGCCCGCGCAGACCGGGGTGGGCGGCGACTGGTTCGACGTCATCCCGCTGCCGGGCGCCCGTGTCGCCCTGGTCATCGGGGACGTGGTCGGCCACGGGCTGCACGCCGCCGCCACGATGGGCCGGCTGCGTACCGCGGTGCAGAACTTCTCCACCCTGGACCTGCCGCCCGACGAACTCCTCAGCCACCTGGACGAGTTGGTCAACCGCCTCGACCAGGAGGGGGCCACCGGCAACGAGGAGGCGGTGGTCACCGGCGCCACCTGCCTGTACGCGATCTACGACCCGTCCAGCGGGGTGTGCAGCATGTCCCGCGCGGGCCACCTGCTGCCGGCGCTGGTCCGCCCCGACGGCACCGTGGAGTTCCCCGAGGTGCCCGCCGGACCGCCGCTCGGCCTCGGCGGTCTGCCGTTCGAGGCGGTGGACCTGGAACTGGCCGAGGGCAGCAGCCTCGCCCTGTACACCGACGGCCTCGTCGAGGGTCGCAACCGGGACATCAGCGGCGGGCTCGACACGCTCGCCACCGCTCTCGCGCAGCCCGGCCGGACGCCCGACGAGACCTGTGACGCGGTGCTCGCCGCCCTGCTGCCGGACCGCCAGCGCGACGACATCGCCCTGCTCGTCGCGCGCACCCGCGTCCTGCGGCCCGACCGCATCGCGCACTGGGACGTCCCGTCCGACCCGGCGGCGGTCGCGGACGCCCGGGCCGCGATCACCGGGCAGCTGGAGGTGTGGGGCCTGGAGGAGGCGGCCTTCACCACCGAGCTGGTGATCAGCGAGCTGATCACCAACGCCATCCGCTACGCCACCGGCCCGATCCATGTGCGCCTGCTCTACGACCGCACCCTGATCTGCGAGGTCTCCGACACCAGCAGCACCTCCCCGCACCTGCGCTACGCCGCCGACGAGGACGAGGGCGGCCGCGGCCTCTTCCTCGTCTCCCAGCTCACTCAGAACTGGGGCACCCGCTACACCCCGGAGGGGAAGATCATCTGGGCCGAGCTGTCGCTGGAGCAGGGCGGGTGGTGACACCGGACGCCGGCCGGCGCGTTGCCCGGGAACCGGTCAGTGGAAGCGCACCGCCCCGTCCCGCGTCTGCGGGTACGCCGCGAACAGCGTCGCGTACAGGCCGCTGCGGGCGAGGAGTTGGCGGTGCGTGCCGGATTCGACGAGGCGGCCGCGGTTGAGGACGAGGACCCGGTCGGCGTCGGCGGCGAGGTCCAGGTCGTGGGTGATGACGAGGGTGGTGCGGCCCTCGGCCAGGCGGTGCAGCGGGGTCAGGATGCGCTGCGCGGCGAGGGTGTCGAGGCCGGTGGTGGGCTCGTCGAGGATCAGCACGGGGGCGTCGCGGAGCATCGCGCGGGCGATGGCGATGCGCTGCAGCTGGCCGCCGGAGAGGCCGGCGGTGGCGGGCGCGATGACGGTGTCGTAGCCGTCGGGGAGGGCGGTGATGAAGGAGTCCGCGTCGGCCGCCCGGGCCGCGCTGACCACGTCGTCGTGGGTCGGGACGGGGTCGTCGCGGCCACAGGCGATGTTGTGTTCCACGGTGTCGTGGAGGACCAGGGTCTGCTGCGGCAGCAGCGTGATGCTGCTGCGGAGCTGGGCGAGCGGGAGGCGGTTGACGGGGACTCCGTCGAGGCGGATGGTGCCGGCGTCCGGGTCGTAGAAGCGCAGCAGGAGGGCCGCCAGGGTGGACTTGCCGGCGCCGCTGGGGCCGGTGACGACCAGGAACTCGCCGGGGCCGGTGGCGAAGGAGAGCGAACTGAGGGCGCGGTGCAGGGAGTTGGGGTAGCTGAAGCTGATCCGGTCGGCCTGTAGCGCGCCCCGTGCGCGGTGCGCGAGGCGGGTGGTGGCCCAGGGCGGCGGGTCGGTGACGGAGGGGTCGGCGTCGAGGATCTCCAGCAGCCGGTCGGCGGCGGCGGTCGCGGCGGTGGCGGTCAGGCCGAGGCTGCCCAGGGAGCGGATCGGCGGGTAGAGGTAGCCGATGAACGCGGCGAAGGCGAGCAGCTGGCCGAGGGTCATCCGGTCCTGGGAGATCTCCCAGGCGCCCAGGCCGATGACGGCCAGCACGCAGATCGTCTCCAGGACCTCGGTGAGCTGGCCGTAGAGCGCGTTGAGCCGGGCGCTGGTGACGCAGGCGCGCAGGAAGCGGCCGGCTTCGCGGGCCAGCCGCGCCTCCTCGTCGCGCCGCCGGTTGTACGCCTGGGTGAGCACGACGTTGCCGAGCGCCTCCTCCACGACGGAGGTGACCGCGCCGTCCGCCGCGCGCACCCGGCGCGAGACCGTGCGCAGCCGGTTGGTGAAGCGGCGGGTGGCGGCGAGGAAGATCGGGGCCGCGACGAAGGTGGCGAGCGCCAGCTCCCACCGCAGCCAGAGCGCCGCGGCGCCGTAGAAGAGGGCGCTGAACAGGGCCGTGGACGCCCCCAGCAGGCCGGAGACCACGAGGCGTTCGATGGCGTCGATGTCGCCGGTCAGCCGCTCGACGAGGTCGCCGCGGCGGTTGCGCTGGAAGAAGTGCGGCGGCAGCGTCTGGAGGTGGGCGAAGACGCGGGCCCGCAGGCGCAGCAGGAAGCGCTCCGCGGTCCAGGCGGCGAGGGATTCGCCCAGATAGCCCACCACGGCGCCGACGACGGCCACCGCGAGCCACTGGCCCGCCGGCGTCCAGAAGGCGCTCACCGACCCCTTCTGGAGGGCGTCGTCGGTGAGCCGGGCGAAGAGCAGGATCGCCACCGTCTCCGCGAGCGCGGCGATGACGGCGCACAGGCCGATCAGCAGCATCCACTTGCGGTCGCCCCGGGTCAGCGGCCAGAAGCGGCGGAACGCCTCCGCGGGGCCCACGTGGCGGGTGAGGATCGGGGCGTCGGCCGACAGGTCGGTTGCCTGCGGCGCGTCCGGGACGGCCTCCGGTGGCGGCGGGACGGCCTCCGGCGCGGGGTGCACGGGTCCCTGGGCCGTCGGCGGCGGTTCGGGGGCCGCCCTCGGCCCTGGACTGCGGCGTGCGCTGCGCAGATGCATGGCCGCCACGTCACCGCGTCACTGCGGATCCGTCATGGGGGAACTACGGACGGTACGGGCCCCGGTCATGAGACGGACCCGCGCCATGACGCGGGCCTGCCTCTATAACTCTGGGGTGCGGTCAGAACCGGCCGCCACGGCCGCCGAAGCCTCCGCGTCCGCCATAGCCGCGTCCGCCGAAGAAGCCACCGCGTCCACCGTAGCCGCGTCCGCCGAAGAAGTATCCTCCGCGTCCGCCGTAGCCGCGTCCGCCGAAGCGCCAACCGCCCCAGCCGCCGCAACCTCCGCCGTGGTTGATTACCCGGAAAGCCATCTCCGCCTCCTGTGATCGGAGCTTTCGCCGCGGCCCTCCGCATCGTTTCCAATCCGCGATTCGGATCTCTCCGGCCGCGACATCTCCGAGGCTACGTCGCCCAAATAGTCCCAACAAGGGCCATACGTGAAAATTCAGGCAAAAGCAGAGATCAGGGCAATTCACTTGCTGTGGACGGCTGTTCACACGGTGTGGGCACCCCCGACACACCGCCGTCCCGGTGGTGCGCGAGGCTCCACCGGGACGGGATGCGGGCGGTTGACGGGCGGCTAGCCGGCGACGGCGTCCCGGTTCGCGCGGGCGCCCAGCCGGTCGCGTACCAGCGAGATGCCGACCACGATCACCGCGAGCAGCAGCGACAGCAGCACCTGGATGCGTCCGCCGCCGGCGCTGCCGTCGGTGAGCATGTACGCCAGCACGAACGAGATCATCGCGACCGTCACCCAGGTCAGGTACGGGAACAGCCACATCCGCACGACCAGCTTCTCCGGGTTCTCGCGCAGGATGATGCCGCGCATCCGCAGCTGCGAGAAGCAGATGACGAGCCAGACGAAGAGCGCGACCGCGCCCGACGAGTTCAGCAGGAACTGGAAGACGGTCTTCGGCCACAGGTAGTTGAATCCCACCGCGACGAAGCCGAAGACGACCGAGGCCAGGATCGCCGTCTGCGGGACACCGCGCGCGCTCGTCCGGGCGAAGGACCGGGGGGCGTCGCCGCGCTGCCCGAGCGAGAACGCCATCCGGGAGGCCGTGTAGAGGCCGGAGTTGAGGCAGGAGAGCACCGCGGTCAGCACGATGACGTTCATGAACTGGCCGGCGTGCGGGATGCCCATCGCGTCCAGGGCGGCGACGTACGAGCCCTTCTTGACGATCGACGGGTCGTTCCACGGCAGGACGGAGACGACGACCAGGATCGAGCCGAGGTAGAAGATGCCGACCCGCCAGATCACGCTCTTGGTGGCCTTGGTCACCGCACCCCGCGGGTCCTCGGACTCGCCCGCGGCGAGGGTGACGATCTCGCTGCCCATGAACGAGAAGACGACCATCAGGACACCGGTGAGGATCGCGCTCGGCCCGTGCGGCAGGAAGCCGCCGTGCGAGGTGAGGTTGCCGAAGCCGCTCGCGGCGTGGCCCGTACCGGGCAGTACACCGGCGATGGCCAGCCCGCCCAGCACGATGAAGCAGGCGATGGCGACGACCTTGATGCCCGCGAACCAGAACTCGAACTCACCGAAGGAGGCGACCGAGGCCAGGTTCGAGGCGGTCAGGACGAGCATCACGATCAGCGCCCAGGCCCACTGCGGGACGGCCGGGACCCAGCTGGTGAGGATCGCCGCGCCGGCGGTCGCCTCGACGGCGAGCACCACGACCCAGAAGAACCAGTACAGCCAGCCGATCGAGAAGCCGGCCCAGCGGCCCAGCGCCCGGTCCGCGTACGCGGAGAAGGACCCGGAGGTCGGGTTGGCCGCGGCCATCTCCCCGAGCATCCGCATCACGAAGACGACCAGCATGCCCACCAGCGCGTACGACAGCAGGATGCCGGGGCCGGCCGCGGCGATGCCCGATCCGGACCCCACGAAGAGGCCCGCTCCGATCACGCCGCCGACGGCGATCATGGAAAGGTGGCGGTTCTTGAGGCCGGACTTCAGGCCCGGGGAGGCACCGGGGTCCGGTGCGGCCGGGCCGCTGTGCGGGCCGTCGGTGGGAGGAGACGCCACAGGGGCAGGGCGAGGAGAGGTCATCTCGATATCCATGACTTCGTCGGAGGGGCATGCCAGGCGAGAAAACGGCGGCATTCGGAGCCACGGTCTTCGGATGCCGGCGCGGTCCTGGCGTTGACCCCGCACGGTGCGGTGGCCTCGTGTTCCGCGCTTGTGCTCCGCCTCCTTTTGGGAGGTGAGAGCCGCATCACGTCCGGAATGGATTTGCGCAAGCGTATGTGCCGCCGCGCGGCGAGGTATTTGTACGGGCCGACAAACTCAGCCGTCAGGGCTGTCCGACCGGCCAATGCGCGGCGCCCGGCCGCGGGCGGGCGCCGCCCCCGGCGCCCTCACGGCACGCGGGCCGCGGCGTCACAGCGCGCCGGCCGCGCCCTCACAGCACGACGGCCGCGGCGTCCTTCAGCGCGTCCCGGTGCCCCTGCTCCGCCCAGATGATCTTCCCGTTCGCCGTGAACCGCGTCCCCCAGCGCCGGGTCAGCTGCGCGACGATCAGCAGCCCGCGCCCGCCCTCGTCCGTGGTCCGGGCGTGCCGCAGATGCGGTGCGGTGCTCCCGGTGTCGAACACCTCGCATATGAGGGCCGCGTCCTGGCGGATCAGCCGCAGCGTGATCGGCCCGCTGCCGTGCCGGATGGCGTTGGTGACCAGCTCGCTGACCACCAGCTCGGTGGTGAACAGCAGCGGCTCCATCCCCCACACCGACAGCTGCCGCCCGGCCAGCGCGCGGGCCCGCGCCACCACCGCCGGGTCGGTGGGCAGATCCCACGAGGCGACCTGGCCCGTGCCGAGCGCGTGCGTACGGGCCAGCAGCAGCGCGGCGTCGTCGGACGGCGGCCCGGTCAGCAGCGCCGCCACCACGTTCCGGCCGACCTCCTCCAGCGTCGCCCCGGGCGCCGCCAGTGCCCGGCTCAGCCGGGACATCCCGAGACCGATGTCCCGATCGCCGGTCTGCAGCAGGCCGTTGGTGTAGAGCGCCAGCAAACTGCCCTCGGCCAGCTCCAGTTCGGCCGGTTCGAAGGGCAGCGCGCCCAGGCCGAGCGGCGGTCCGGCGGGCAGGTCCGGAAACGCCACGGTGCCGTCCGGGGCGACGATCGCGGGCGGCAGATGGCCGGCGCGGGCCATCGTGCAGCGCCTGCTGACCGGGTCGTAGACCGCGTAGAGGCAGGTGGCGCCCATGAACCCCATGGGGGTGGCCGGGGTGCCGTCGTCCTCGCCGGCCGCCGACCCGCCGTCGCGCCGGGTCTCCATGAGCCCGATGACCAAGTCGTCGAGCCTGGCCAGCAGTTCGTCGGGCGGCAGGTCCAGGTTGGCCAGCGTCCGCACGGCCGTCCGCAGCCGCCCCATGGTGGCCGCGGCGTCGATGCCGTGCCCGACCACGTCCCCGACGACCAGCGCGACCCGCGCCCCCGACAGCGGGATGACGTCGAACCAGTCGCCGCCCACCCCGCTCGGCGCGTCCGCCGGGTAGTACCACGACGCCACGTCCAGCGCGGAGCCGCCGGCCAGCGCGTGCGGCAGCAGGCTGCGCTGCATCATCCGGGCCGCGGTGCGCTCGCGGGTGAACCGCCGGGCGTTGTCGATGCACACGGCGGCCCGCGCGACCAGCTCCTCGGCGAGCCGGACGTCGTCCGCCGCGAACGGCCCCAGCCGCCGGGACCGTACGAACGTCGCCGCGCCGAGCGTGATGCCCCGGGCCCGCACCGGCGCCACCATCATCGACCGGAACCCGAATTCCCGTACGACATCGGCCCGTTGCGGATCCTCGGTCACCCAGGAACTGCCGGCGGCCAACTGCGACTCCACCACCGACTCCCCCGACAGCAGACAGCGCGCCACCGCCGACGACGGCGCCCGCTGCACCGCCTCCCCCACCGCCGGCCCCGCCTCCGGGCACCCCTCGCGGACCGACCGCTGCCCCGACCGCCGCATCGTCGGCGTACTGTCGACCGGCCCCGGCACCGGCTCCTCGCCGCGGAGCACCGAGTCCAGCAGATCGACGGTGGCGAAGTCGGCCAGCGCCGGCACCGCCACGTCGGCCAGCTCCTGCGCGGTCCGCGTCACGTCCAGCGTGCTGCCGATCCGGGCGCTGGCGTCGTTCAGCAGCGCCAACCGCTCCTGGGCGCGCCAGCGCTCGGTGACGTCGATGACCATGTACCAGATCCCGACCTTCCGGCGGTGCGGGCCGGCCAGCCGGAAGAACGACGCGGAATAGGCCCGCTCCTGCGTCGGGTCCTCGTAGGTGGGGCTGCGGAACTCGTAGTCCATCACCGGCACCCCGGTCGCCAGCACCCGCGTCATCCGCTCGTCGAACGCCGCCGCCTCCTCCGGCGGCAGCACCTCCCCGACGGTCCGCCCCAGCCGCCGCTCCAGCGGTATCAGCCGCTCCAGCACGTCGTTGACCCAGACATAGCGCAGCTCGGTGTCCAGGACGGCCATCCCGACCGGCGCCTGTGCCAGGAACGGCTCCAGCATCAGCTGGTTCACCCCACCCCCCGGCACCCGCCACTCCTCCAGCGCCAGCACCGCCCACCGCTCGGCGCCGCGGCCCGCGCCGTCATCGGGCTCACCGTCGTCCGCCGTACCGGCGCCTTCCGTACCGGCCTCCGCGATGCCGGTCACCCGGGACACCTGCACCGCCAGCTGCACCGCGCGGCCGTCCCGGTGGCGCACCGCCACCGACCCGCTCCAGCCGTCCCCCGCCCGGCACCACCGCGCCACCGCCGCCGCCCGCGCCGCATCGCCCGCCACGGCCAGCAGCTCCACCGCGCCGCGCCCCAGCACCTCACCCGCGGGATACCCCAGCAGCCGCTCCGCCGCCCGCGTCCAGGCGACCACCGTCCCCCGCGCGTCCAGTTCGGCCACGGCCGCCGTGGCCATGTCCCAGGCCGCCCGGTCCCCGCCGTCGCCCACCCTGTCGCCCGCCCCGTCGCCCGGCCGCTCCGGCCGGTCCGTCTCCGAGGTCATCTCATCGCCAGCCCGTTGCAGACCATTGCCCCAGTGGCGCAAACACCATGCTCATTCTAGGAGAATCGGCGCCCGGGAGCCGGGGCGTACGGGGGCGGAGCAGGGCGTACGGGGGGCCACCCGGCACCACTGCGCGACACCGTTCACCCCTCCCCCGGCAGCCGCAGCTGGAGCATCGCCAGCAGCCGCTGATCCGGCCGGCTCAGATCGATTCCGGTCAGCGCCTCCGCCCGCCGGATCCGGTACCGCAGCGTGTTCGGGTGCACATGCAGATGCTCGGCCGCCGCCCGCACGTCCCCGAACGCGTTCAGATACGCGAGGACCGACTCCGCCAACCGCCCCTGGTGCCGCCGGTCGTGCGCCAGCAGCGCGCTCAACCGCGGATCCCTCAGGTCCCGATGCGCGGAGATCAGCGCCAGCACCTCGCTCACCAGCACCTCGGCCTGGATGTCCGGCAGCGCCGCGACGGCGGTGCCGACCCCCGCGCTCACCATCGCGTCCAGGATCCGGTCCGCCTCCCGTCGCGACTCCGGCACCCCGCCCAGGTCCGGTACAACACAGCCCACCGAACCGCGCAGCTCCAGCCCCAGATGGCGCCGCGCCGCGTCCGCGATCTCCTGCCCCCACCCGCGCAGCGTCCCGATGTCGATGCTCCGCGGCAGCTGCGGCAGCAGCACATAGATCCGCCCGTCGGCCTGGGTGACCAGGGCGCTGCGGTGCCGCGCCGCGGTGTGCACCGAGATCAGGTTGCCGACCTCGGCCCGGGTCAGCTCCGACTCGGGCGCCCCGGCGGCCCCGTACGAGAACCCCAGCACCACGGCCGGCCGCGCCACGTCCAGCCCCACATGCGCCGCCAGCGGCTGCGGCCCCGTACTCCCGTCCAGCAGCCCCGCCGACAGCGTCCGGGTCAGCGTCACATCCGCGGACAGCTCCCGCCGGCGCCGCACCAGATGCAGCGCCGCCACCCGCGCCGCCCCGGTCAGCGCCTGCTCCGCCCGCTCGCTCAGCGGCGTCGACCCCTCCTGCACCCAGATCGTCCCCAGCTGCCGCTCCCCGGCCCGGATCGCCACCGCCAGCCGCCGGCGGATGCCCAGCTCCGGATGGCTCTCGATCTGGATCACGTCGTCGGAGGCCCGCAGCCGCTGGAACACCCCCCACTTCCGCAGCCGCGCGAGATACGGCTCCGGCCCCTGCCACCCCAGGATCGACAGCCGCCGCAGATCGTCGACCTCCGCGGAGTCGGCCGACCGGGAGTAGGCCAGTACCCGGTTCGCCACGTCCTCGATGCTGACGATCCCCCCGGTCAGCACCGCCGTCGTCTGCGCCAGCGCGAACAGGTCCCCCTCTTCCCCGCCCTCCCCGTTGCGCCCCGACGCCACGTCCTCCAGCGCCGCCCGCGCCAGCGCGTCCACCTGGTCCCAGCGCGCGTCGGCCCGTACGGACAGCAGCGCCACCCCCGCCTCCACGGCGGTCTCCCGCAGCGCCGCCGCCTGCTCCGGCGTATCCAGCTTGACCGCCACCGCCGCGGCCCCGTCCCGCCCCCCGGCCCGCAGCGCCGGAAACGCCGCCCGCCCGCGCGCCCCGATCGCCAGCACCAGCTCCCCGGCCCGCGCCACCGCCGGATCCTCCGGATCCAGCAGCGCCACACTCCGGATCACCACGTCCAGCCCCACCGGCGCCGCCTGCAACGTCACCAACGGCTCCCCGAGTGCCATCAGCAACTGCCGCAGGCTGATCCCCTCGCCACTCGGAGTGCCCGCATCACCGCTCGGAGTGCCCGCAGCAGCGGAATCTGCATCCATGGTCGGTGCCTTGCTCGTTGTCTTGCCCACTCGGACAGGGCCGGATCGACCCCACGACCGATGCTAGCCGCGCGGTCCGGCGGCGGACCGCCCCCTCACACGAATCCGACCGCCTCCCCGGCGCGCACCGGGCAACGCGCCCCCGCACGCCCCACCACCGACAGAAAGACCACCGGACGCGCCGACCACTCCCCCCACACCCCGCCGCATTCCCACCCCGGCCCGCACAGCTCCCCCCGGTGCAACGCGGCGACGGCTCCTACGCGCCCGCCCCGTCCACCCCGGACAGCACCCGCCGCCGCGCCCGCCCGGACAGTCCACCGGCCATCCTCCGCGCATCCGCACCGATCGCCCCCGCCGCCTGCGCCGGCCTGTCCACGGCGCGCGTCACCCATGAGACGACGACGTCCGCGTCCAGCGACCCGTACACGACCATCTCCCTAAGCTGATCGAACCCTGTGAGGTAGAGGGCGATTTCGTGGGGATGGGTGATGCTCACCTCCGCCGAGACGGCTTCCGCCGGCACCGACTCTTCGTCATAGACGTGGAACGTCTTCTGTGGCCATCTCCACCTGGACGAGGGTCAGCCCAGCGCCTCGATGGACCGCACGATGAGTGCCCGCGCCGCGGCGCCGTACACAGCCATCTCCCGCAGGCGCTCGAATGCCTTGAGATAGAGCGCGATCTCGTCAGGCTGGGTGATCCTCACCCGGGCGGAGGCCAGTTCGATCGACACGATGCGGTCGTCGTACACGTGAAATGTCTCGATCGGCCACTGCTTTCGCTCCCGAACCGTCTTGGGAATGACGCCCAGCGACACGGCGGGGAGAGCCCCGGCGGTCAGCAAGTACCCCAACTGGGCTGCCATTGCGTCGGTGTCGCCCACCTGGTGGTACAGCACTGACTCTTCGACCAGGAGCACGACGCGGCGCCCCGACTCGTGGATGACGCGGGAGCGCTGGACGCGGGCCGCCGCCGCCTCGGCACCGTCGTTCACCGGGAGCCCGCGGAAATCGGCGATCGTGCTCAGCAGAGCCGCCGCGTAGCCCTCGGTCTGGAGCAGTCCCGGCACCAAAGTCGCTGAGTACACACGGAAGAGCCGAGTCTCACGGAACAACGGCGCCGAGCGATTCTGAAGCTGTCGCAGTCCGTCGCGCACTTGGTGGCGCCACTCGGTGTACATCGACTCGGCGTTGAGGGACTGGGCGACCAGCCCCTCCGCCTCGTTGTCGGCCCGACAGGCCCGGCACCACAGCCTGATGTCCTTGGCGGACGGGGCAGTGCGGGCGTTCTCGATACGCGAAGTCTTCGCGTGGTGCCACCCGCACTGGCCCGCCAGTTCGGTGACCGTCAGCCCGGCCCCTTTCCGAAGCTCACGCAGCCGCCGCGCGACAGCTTCGCGGGCAGTCTGCGCTGACGAGGACGGAGATATGGGCATGGGCCGGCCGGTCGATACCTTCTGTCAGCGAATCTCGTACTGGTCGTGCGGGACGGCCCGTGACCATACGGCCTCGAAGGAGTCGGCGCACAGTTTTGCCGCGGCGGGTTCCTCAGTGACTTCCTTGTCACCGGCGGTGCCGTCACCCGCGAAGTGGTTCCAGCGGACCACGCGCTCGTCGAACAGCCAGAAGTCGTTCCCTGGTAGAGCGATGTCCGACGCCCGACGACGCGGAAGCCACCGCACCTGTTCGCCCGCGGCGACATTGGTGAACGTGCCGTCGTACAGAAACCGGGTGTACTGGCTGACCGGTTCGGAAACGATCCGTGCCCGCCGCACGACGACTCCGCGGGACACCGTCTCCTGCATCAGGTCGAGCCAAGGCCGCCACCACGAGGCTTGGTCCGCGAGATCATGCCGGAAGCCGCGCTTCCAGTCAGCGAACGGCCCCTTCTCGTAGTCGACGGCGTATGCGTCGCGCATCTCCAAGTGCACAGCGGAGCGGCTGCACTTGGAGATCATCTCAGCGAACGTCGGGATGCTCGACGACATCGCACGCCTCCCTGATCATGTGAGCCATCCGCGCCGGGATGCGGACAACTGCCTCGTGCTCCGGGATGCCCTTCGCGTGACCGGGAAGGGTCAATGCCGCGCATTCAGCCTCAAGTTCGGCATTCGGCTTCCACCCCTGGAAGACGATTTCCTGCTTCTCCTGGTCCACCCACACGGTAGGGCTCTCGTCGTCTCCGCTGTTCGGGTCGATCCCGATGAACCGTAACGCCATACCGGCCTCCCTCTCAGACGGTGCAGAGATGTGCACGGTGCCTCTGCGCACGAGAGACAGCGTTGCGCTTCCCACGTAGCCGCGACAAGCAACAACCCACTCTCGTGCACAAAGCTGCACACGGCTCGATGTGGCCCACGCCACACCCCTACGGTCACGCGGAAGCAGTCCCGTTCGTCCCGCAGAACACGCAATCCAGCGCTCGGGACGGGCTCTCATAACTACCGCCCCGGCCGTCATTCCCTGGCAGGACACGGCCGGAGCGGGTGGGCCCACGGAGGGGCCTCGCAAGTGCACGACGGCGTACGGACAGTCCGTGCGCCGGTCCAGCACCCAGGAGTTCACCATGCGATACCGACCCAACCCGGTCAAGTACAGCGGCGGGGACGAGGACGACGGCGGCGACGCCAACCCCAGCGGAGGCTGCGGCGACGGCGACGGCTGCGGACGCAGCTGATCCGGCAGGCAACGCACCATCCGGCCCCGGAGCCCAGCAGGCCCGGGGCCGCCCACCCACCCGGAGAACCATGACCACCACCCCCCACCACCACCACGCCTACCTCTGGCTCGGCCACGGCGACGTCCTCGTCAAGCCCGGGGACGCCCAACGCCGCCCCACCCACCCCGAGTTCCGCTCGGCGCAGGTCATGCCGCTGGAGTGCGCCGACTGGCTGCTGAAGCCGGCCGCGCGGATCGAGGCCACGTTCCACACACCGGAGGACGGCGCGGACTGGTACGCGGCTCAGATCGCCCGGCACGCCGCGCTCTTCACCGGGACGTACGCCCCGCCCGCCGACCGCCGGAAAACCGTACGGATACTGGCGGCCGGCGAAGACCGGGTCGGCGGCTGGTGGGTGACCGGCAACCGCTTCCTGTCGGTCGGCGTCGTCGCGTGCAGCCCGCACCGCGTCCGGCCCGAGTACGGCTGCCCCCAACGACAGTAGGCGGCCGAGTAGTCCGGGAGAGCGGGCCGCGTCAGAGCGCACCAGCCCGCGCTACGCCACCCCAGCCCCCACCCCCACCGCAATCCGAGCCGCCGACGTCCCCAGCCCCGTGGGCGCGCCGGTCCAACCCGGGGAGCCAGGGTGGTGCCGCAGGTACTCCTCGCGGTAGCGGCGGCAGTTCTGGTGCCAGGTGAGGTTGCCGGCCAGCCAGTTCTCCAGTGCGCGTACGTAGCCGTCGACGGCGGCGCGGGCTCCGGCGGAGAGGTCGAAGTCGTCGTAGACGATGGGGAGTTGGTTGGCGGCGACGTGCTGGAACTCGCGCATGCGGGAGGTCATCAGGTCATGGACGACGGCCAGCGCGGTGGGGTAGTCGACGTCGAAGAAGTTCTGGACGACGAGGATGCCGTTGTGCACCTCGCCCTCGTACTCGATCTCCTTCTGGTACGAGAAGACGTCGTTGAGCAGGCCGGCGTAGTCGGCGGCGGCGTTCTCCAGGGCGCGCATCGGTCCGGTGCGGTAGATCTCCGGCGGAACGGTCCGGCCGTGGCCGAGGCGGCTGAGGGCCATGGTGAGGCCGGAGCCGGAGGTGGCGCGGCGCATCTCGATGTAGTCGACCGGGTCCGGGATGCGGTGCAGCACCTGGTTGTCGAGTTCCCAGAGCCAGCTCGCGGTCATCGCGTCGAGGGTCGCCTTGAAGGTGGCGCGCGCGTCGGGAGTCATCGGCCCCGCCGTACGGGCCCAGAGGTCGGCCAGGCCGCGTTCGAGGGCGTTGGCCGGTTCGGGGGTCGGATCGGAGGCGTCGACGGGCATGAAGGCGGAGAGGCGCTTGGTGGTGGCGAGCGCGCCGGCGACGTCCCGGGTGCGGCCGAAGACCGCCGGGTAGTAGTCGTCCGCGTACGTGCCCCAGGCCAGCCACTGGGTGCCGAGGTCGAGCTGTTCCGGGGTGGCGTCCGGGTGCAGGCCGGCCGCGTACAGCGCGAAGTCGAAGCGGACCAGGGCGTCCTCGTCCCAGACGTGGGAGTGCGGCACGCCGGGCTGCGGTTGCAGCAGCCCCATGGCGTGCGCCCAGGTGACGACGTTGCGCCGGGACGCCTCCAGGTGCGGGCTGTGGGTGGTGGTGAAGGGCAGGTGGAAGTCGGGGAGTTGGGAGGGGCCGACCCTCTGGTGGGGGGTGTGGGTGTGGCGGCGCACGCGCTGGGCGGCGGCCGTCGTCAGGGCGGCCTGCAGGTCGGCGGCGGAGGTGCCCAGACCCCCGAGGGCGAACGGCGACCAGGGCGCGGAGGGGTCGGCCGCCCCCGCCCCGCCCCCGTTCATGTACCGGCTGGACCGCATGTGCCACTGGTGCCCGCCGGACTGCCAGTCCTGGAGCCCCTTGGCGTACGCCAGCACCGCGGCGCAGGACGCCGCGTCCAGGCCCTTGTCCGCGAAGAGCGTGGGCAGTTCGGTGAAGACGGTGTTCTCGAACTGCTGGAGCCGGGAGGTGATCAGTTCGTTGACCGAGTCCGCGGCCTCCTGCGTGGTGCAGGCCAGGAACGTCTCCAGGACGAGGACGCCGTTGCTCAGCTCGCCTTCCTCCTCCGTCTCCCGCTGGTAGGAGAACAGGTCGTTGCGGAGGTGCACCGCGTCGGAGAAGGTGTCCTTGAGCACCCGCAGCGCCCGCGTGCCAGCGACGGCCGCCGGGATCTCGGCGCCGGTCGCGTACTCGACCAGCCCGGCCGACCAGGGCGCACCGCCCACCTTCCGCCGCATCTCGATGTACTCGACGGGGTTGGGGATCCGGTTGATGTTGATGTTGGAGAGTTCCCAGAGCGATTCGTTCAGCAGGTGCTCGGTGCTCTCGGCGAACCGGGCCCGCCACTCCAGCGACATGCTCGGCACGGTGCGCGCCCACAGGTCGGCGAGCCCCGCCTCGACCGGGTTGGTCGGTTCGGGCACCGGCGTGGCCAGGTCCATCGGCATGAACAGCGGCAGCCGGTCGAGATACGCCTTGCCGCCCTCCCGGTCGAGCGTGCGCTTGAACTTCTCCAGGAAGTGGTCGTCGAAGAAGAAGACCCAGACGTACCAGTCGGTGACGAGGGAGAGCGCTTCCTCGGAGCACTCCGGGTGGGTGTAGGCACACAGCAGCGCGTAGTCATGGGAGTCGAGGTCCCGCTCCTCCCAGATCCCGGAGCCTTCCAGCATCTCCATCCGCCGGGCCCACTGCTTGGAGTGCGTCCGCGCCGCCTCCAGGTGGGGGTTCAGCCGGGCCGGGTGCGGCATGTAGAACCGCGGCAATTCAAAGGGCTGCGCTGTGGGCTGCGCTGTGGGCTGCGACTGTGACTGCGTCACCGTTGGTGGCCTCTCCCGATACCGATGCCCCTCCGTACGGACGGGATGTACGGAAGGAGGGCGCGCCGAAACACGCCCCTTGACGGCGGCAGCACTACCCCGGGCGCCGCCGCCATAGGCTCCTCCGGTCGCCCTCGGCCGAACTGGCACTCGTTCGGGTTGAGTTGGGGGTCTCGGCGTTTGGATCACGGCGCTCGTGATCGCGGGCGCTCGCGATCAAGGGTGCCTGCGATCGGTCGTCGCCTGACGCACAGCTACCGTGAAGCCGCCCGATCACCGCTACGGACCACCGCTACGGATCACCGCTCCCGGACGCGGCTGCGGGTCACGGCCGCGGACGCGGCACCGCACCGAAGCCACCCCGACAACACGGGCAGCACAGTTAGCACAGGCAACGCGGACAACACGGGCAGTACAGGCAATACCCGCAACGCCGCAATACAGGCAACATGAGCACCACAAGAACCACGAGCGCCACAAGCACCACGAGCGCCACAAGCACCAACAGGGATGGGGAGGGCCGCCGCATGAGCACCAAGGCCACACCGTTCGACGAACTGGACCGCAAGATCGTCGCCGCGCTCATCGAGAACGGCCGGGCGAGCTTCGCGGAGATCGGTACCGCCATCGGGCTGTCGGCCACCGCCGTCAAACGCCGCGTCGACCGGATGCGGGAGAACAACGTCATCACCGGCTTCTCCGCCACCGTCCGGCCGGCCGCACTGGGCTGGCTCACCGAGGCGTACGTGGAGGTCTACTGCGACAGCGCCGCCCCGCCCCGGCGGCTGGCCGAGGTCGTCCGCAACCACCCGGAGATCGCCGCCGCGATGACCGTCACCGGCGCCGCCGACGCCCTGCTGCACGTCCGCGCCAACGACGTCGAGCACTTCGAGGAGGTCCTGGAACGCATCCGGACCGAACCGTTCATCCGCAAGACCATCAGCTACATGGTCCTCTCCCACCTCATCCCGGACAGCCCGGAGGCCGGCGCACCCCGCCCCGCCACCCCCGGCCACGCAGCGAACCGGCAGTAACCGCCACTCATACGCAGCAATCCTGCGCCACGACGCAGCTCTTGGCGCTTGTGGCCGGAATCCACCGATCCTTACCGTGTAGTGCCCCAGTGACGATGCCTCACGGTCCGTCACCACAGGAAGCGGAGGATCCGTTCCGTGCCCACACCCCCTCCGGCCGGTGCGCCGCGCGCCGCCGCCCCCCGGCGCTATCTGCTCTGCCGGCCCACGCACTTCGCCGTCCAGTACGCCATCAACCCCTGGATGCACGAGGACGCCCAGGTGGACACCGCACTCGCGGCCCGCCAGTGGGAGAACCTGGTCCGCGCCTACCGCGACCACGGCCACACGGTCGAGACCATGGAGCCCACCGCCGGCCTCCCGGACATGGTCTTCGCCGCGAACTCGGCACTCGTCGTCGACGGCCGGGTCTTCGGCTCCCTCTTCCAGGCGCCGCAACGCCGCCCGGAATCACGGGAGTACGAGATCTGGTTCAAGGCCGCCGGTTACGACGTCTACCGGCCGGAGTCCTGCTGCGAGGGCGAGGGCGACCTCGTACCGGCCGGCCGCTACCTCCTCGCCGGCACCGGCTTCCGCACCACGCGCGACGCCCACGCCGAGGTCCAGGAGCACTTCGGCATCCCGGTCATCAGCCTCCAGCTGACCGACCCGTACTTCTACCACCTCGACACCGCCCTCTTCGTCCTCGACGACGGCACGACCGGGGGCGGCACCGGAGCGGTCGGGGAACCCGGCGGGTCCGACCCCGGGCCCTCCACCATCGCCTACTACCCCGGCGCCTTCTCCACCGGCAGCCGCGAGGTGCTGCGCCGCCTGTTCCCCGACGCCGTCCTCGCCACCCGCGACGACGCCCTGGCCTTCGGCCTCAACTCCGTCTCCGACGGCCGCCATGTCTTCGTCGCCCCGCAGGCGACCGGCCTCATCGACCAGCTCACCGCCCGTGGCTATGTCCCCGTCCCCGTCGACCTCTCCGAGTTCCACAAGGCCGGCGGCGGCATCAAGTGCTGCACCCAGGAGATCCGATGACCACTGCGCCCACCCGCACCCGACGCACCTCGGACGACCTCATCCAGGCCGAGGTCCCGGTCCTCGCGCACAACTACCACCCGCTCCCCGTCGTCCTCGCCCGCGCCGAGGGCGTCTGGGTCGAGGACGTCGAGGGCCGCCGCTACCTCGACATGCTGGCGGGCTACTCGGCACTCAACTTCGGCCACCGCCACCCCGCCCTCATCGAGGCCGCGCACCGCCAACTCGACCAGCTCACGCTCACCTCCCGCGCCTTCCACCACAACCGCCTCGCCGCCTTCGCCGAGGACCTCGCCGAGCTCACCGGCCAGGACATGGTCCTCCCGATGAACACCGGCGCCGAAGCGGTCGAGAGCGGCATCAAGGTCGCCCGCAAATGGGCGTACGAGGTCAAGGGCGTCCCCGCCGACCAGGCCACCATCGTCGTCGCGAGCGGCAACTTCCACGGCCGTACGACCACCGTCATCAGCTTCTCCGACGACGAGACGGCCCGTGCCGGCTTCGGCCCCTACACCCCCGGCTTCCGCACCGTCCCCTACAACGACCTCGCCGCCCTCGAAGCCGCCATCGACGACACCACCGCCGCCGTCCTCCTCGAACCCATCCAGGGCGAGGCGGGCGTCCTCATCCCCGACGACGGCTACCTCACCGGCGTCCGCGAGCTGACCACCCGGGCCGGCTGCCTCTTCATCGCCGACGAGATCCAGTCCGGCCTCGGCCGCACCGGCACCACCCTGGCCGTCGAGCACGAGAACGTCGTCCCGGACGTCGTCCTCCTCGGCAAGGCCCTCGGGGGCGGCATCGTCCCGGTCTCCGCCGTCGTCGGCCGCCGCGACGTCATGACCGTCCTCGGCCCCGGCCAGCACGGCTCCACCTTCGGCGGCAACCCCCTCGCCGCCGCGGTCGGTTCGGCCGTCATCGACCTCCTCGCCACCGGCGAGTTCCAGACCCGCGCCGTCGACCTCGGCAAGGTCCTACACGCGGGCCTCTCCGAACTCCTCGGCCACGGCGTCACCGACTTCCGCACCCGCGGCCTGTGGGCCGGCGTCGACATCGACCCCGCCCTCGGCACCGGCCGCACCATCAGCGAACACCTCATGGACCAGGGCGTCCTCGTCAAGGACACCCACGGCTCCACGATCCGCCTCGCCCCGCCCCTCACCATCACCGAGGACGAACTCGGCACCGCACTGGCAGCCCTCAAGCGCACACTGCACCAGCTGAGCTAGCCCTTGGCCCAACCCTTGAGCCAGAGCCCTTGAGCTAGCCCTCACGTACGGAGTCCAGCAGGGCGGCGCAGCGACCGAGCAGGTCGACCAGCGCCGCCCTTTCCTCGTCCGTGAACTCCGCGGCCAGTGCCCGCTCCACCCGCACCGCCCGTGCGTCCGCCTTCGCCATCACGGCCCGGCCCTCGTCCGTGAGCCGGATCTCCAGCACGTTCTTGTGCCACTCGTGCGGCGTGCGCTCGATGAAGCCGCGCTCCTGGAGGTTCTTCAGCACCGTGTTCATGGTCGGCGGCGTCACCCGGCACGCGCGCGCCAGCGCGGCGGCCGAAATGCCGGGCTGCTCGGAGCTGTAGAGCAGCGCCGCGTACTGCGGGACGGTCAGCCCGGCAGGCTTCAACGCCGCGTGCTTGGCACTGTTCAGGGCCTGCTCGGCGCGCTTGATGTGGGAACCAAGCCGCTCGGACGCGGGCATCGACGTCGTCATCTCCGCATCGTAACGGCCGTATACCAGACAAGCCCCTCACCCAACCACACGAACCCGAATGATCATTAATACCTTGACGACCATTAGAACTCTAACTTACCTTCGCATGCATTCGATCGCCTGCGGCCACACCACCCCGCAGGCATCCGACAACGGGGAGGCACCCACCCATGTACCAACGCATTTCGTCCCAACGCATGTCGTCCCGACGCATTCCATCGCTCCGGCACCGCACCCTGGCCACGGCCGCCCTGACCCTGACCGTCGCCACCGTCCCCCTCACGGCAACCGCCCACGCGACGCCGGCCACAACCTCCTCGGCGACCAGGAACACGGCACCGGCGCCCCTCCACCCCCACCACCCCCACCACCCCCACCCCCAGATCACCACCGCCTTCGCCCTCCCCGGCAACCGCGCCTACCCCGAGAGCATCACCGCCGACCCGCACACCGGTGACCTCTACATCAGCTCGTACGTCACCGGCACGATCTACAAGGCAACCCCCGGCCACCACACCGCCCAGGTGTTCCTGCCCTCAGGCACCGACGGCCGCACCACCGCCAACGGCGTCAAGGTCGACCGCTCCGGCCGCCTCTGGGTCATCAACTCCACCACCGGCGTGGCCGTCTACGACCTCCACACCCGCCGGCTCATCGCCCGCTTCGACGCGACGGGCACAACCAAATGGTTCGTCAACGACCTGGCCATCACCCCGGACGGCACCGCCTACCTCACCGACAGCTCCCGCGGCATCATCT
This sequence comes from Streptomyces sp. YGL11-2, assembly GCF_050054615.1. Classification (NCBI taxonomy): domain Bacteria; kingdom Bacillati; phylum Actinomycetota; class Actinomycetes; order Kitasatosporales; family Streptomycetaceae; genus Streptomyces; species Streptomyces sp. YGL11-2. Next base: position 11,860 of record NZ_JBNHIN010000006.1, on the reverse strand, counting down.
ACCGCGTCACGCCCCACCAACTGGCCCACGCCGCCGCCACCCCCGACCACCGCAGCGCGCTGACCCCGGCCTACGACCTGTCCAGCACCCTCCCCAAGGACCCGACCGCCGTCTACACCCTCAACGGCATCGCAGCCGACCCCTCAGGCCGCTATCTCCTCACCGTCGACATGACCGCCGGCACCCTCTACCGCGTCGACGTCACCTCAGGCGCGATCCGCCAAGGCACCCTGCACGGCGGCGACCTACGCGACGGCGACGGCCTCGAAATCCACGGCAGCACCCTGTGGGCAACCCACAACCGCTCCAACACCCTCACCCGCTGGCGGCTCTCCGACGACGGCACCACCGCCCACCTGGAACGCCGCCTCACCGACGAGTCCCTCCAGACCCCGACCAGCATCGTCCACAGCCGCGGCCGGACCTACGTCACCCGCTCCCAGTTCACCAAGGGCGGCCCCATGGGCCAGGGCACCCCGCAGACCCCCTTCACGGTGGCCACGGTGAACGGCATCTGACCCTCAGCCGGCGAACCCGCCGCCCCTGACGGCCGCCACGAACGCCACCCAAGCCTCCGCCGGGACGACAACCACCGGCCCGCGCGGAGCCTTGGAGTCGCGGACGGGGACGGCGTGGGGGTCGCCGTCGAGGACTTCGAGGCAGCTGCCGTTCTCAGACCCGCTGTAGGAGGACTTACGCCAACCACCTATCGAGGCGGCATTCTGGATGGTGTGCCTAGTCATGGTGTCCGTATTCCTTCGCTGTCGCCCTCATGAGGGCAAGTGACTCCACCATCGGCAGGGCCTCGCCCATGGCCAGAGCGTAGGCGCTCTGCAGCCGTTCGACCACGGCCGGGGAATCATGCACCTTGCCGATGGACTGGGCCTCGGAATAGGCCACCGGGGGCTGGTCCTCGAACCACATAAGCGACAGCATCCCTTGCAACAGCGGATATGCGCCCCGACCCAGCGGCACTACGTGCACCCGCACCCGCTGCGCCTCTCCCAGGCGGACGATGTGCATGATCTGGTCCGCCATGACCTCTGAGCCGCCGATCGGGCGGCGTAGCACCGCCTCGTCAAGCAGCGCCCACAGCTCAGGCGTTACCGGATCGGCGAGGACCTTCGCACGTTCAAGGCGTGTGACAACGTGCCTGTCACGTTCCCCGTCGCTCCAGGGAGGGTACGCCGCCCCCAGAACCGCACGCGCATAACCTTCCGTCTGCAGAATGCCAGGCACGTACGACAGCGCGTACTCCCGTAGCACCGTCGCCTGTTGCTCCAGGTGCCGTGCCGCCTCGAAGTAGTCGACCACCGCCAGATCGTCCTGCGGCAGGAAGCTACTCAGCACATTTCCGGTGTTCAGGGCCTGGTCCAGCCGCCGCGCATCCTCCCTGGACGGAATCCGTCGCCCCGCCTCGATGTGCGCGATATGCGAGCGCGTCATGATCGCCGTATCTGCCAACTGCTGCTGTGTCAGCCCCGCCAGCTCCCGTTGCTGCCGCAGCCAGTCCCCATAGGTACTGCCCATGTGCGCAAACCCCCCTCGTGACATACGCGAAGGCACACCCTCCGTACTTCCGAGACTACTTGCCGTCACTGACACTCGTGGTTGTACGCACACCGGACCCCACGACGGAGGCACCCTGGCGATGCCCTACGACCCGGACAACCCCCAACCCCCAGGCTCCGAACTCCGCTTGCTCCCCTGGCAAACCTGGGACGGCCGCCCCTGCTACCTCCACCCCGCCGACAACGGCCAGGGCTACCTGTCCCGCAAGGCCGACCGCATGGAAGCCCAACAGATGCGCAACGCCTCCCGCGCCTACATCGACGCCGAGACAACCCTCCGCAACGAATCCGCGGGGCCCCTGCTCCTCCGCCTGACCCTCATCCGCACCACGGCCGCCCTCAACAACGTCCTCCGCATCGCCGACAGCCGAGCCGGCCGCCTGCCCGCGCCGTACGGTGGGAAACAAGAAGAATCAGACGACTGACGTAGCTGTGCGCCCCGCAGGACACTCCACACACTCAACTCGCCGAGCACGACGCAGCAGTAAGTCCCCTGGGAGCTACCCCTAATGACCGGCCGGCATCAGACACAGCCGGGTCGTTACAACGCTCCTTCGGGACTCTTCGTATTCGCTGAGGCCGTCGGGGCACCTACCATCCACGGGGGCTTGGATCGCGACCTTGTATGCCGCTTTGCTGCTGGAGCAGCTCACGACCTTCAGCACTACGGCGTCGCCCGATCCCGATTTCTCCACACAGTCGCCAACCTTCGCCGCATCAGCGAACTTATCGGAATGCCCATTCCCTACAACACGGCTCAAAAGCCATCCGCCGCCCACGAGAACGACGACCGCAATGAGAGCGATGATGCGCGCCCTCGTGGTATTGCCGGGCCGACTGCCCGGCGGCAGGACACCCGGCGTCGAGACGAAACCGCCCTGCTGAGACGATACTTGGCCGTTCGACTGTTGCATCGGATAGTGCGGCGCCCCGTAGGAAACCGGAGCTGGCGGCCCATAAGCCCCCTGGCCGGACTGCCCGTACGAGCCATGATGGGGTGGGCCATAGGGCCCAGATCCAGGCTGACCGTAGGGCTGAGGACCGCTCGGAGGCGGCACGTGCGCAGACAAAGAGTCCCCCATTAACCGTTCTTGATTGATCCACCACTCCGATGGCAACCTGGCCACATTACCGGCCGCCCATTCATGCGCGCACTCACGGTCCGTCCACGAACGCCATCACTGCTCATAGAGCCAGCGGATTCCGTCCAACTCCACGGAGAGGAAGGAGTCATTGGCGACCGGGAGTATCACCGGCGCACGGCGGAATTCGCCGACCAGCGCGGCTGGATTCGGCTCCCCCTCATGGAACGCCGCCACCTCGTCCGCCAACGGCATGGCGAGACCCCTCCCCCGATGTTCGTTCAGCTCACTACCGGACCCACTTTGACACACGGCACTGACAACGCCGCCGGGAGCCAACCCGAACAAACCGACTGGAGAGCCTTTTTATTTTCAATCATTGCGGGGCGATCACGACGGGAGGGGTAACACCGCAATGAGAGGGGGCTGTTAGGGGAGCTGTCACGAGGGCTGTTACGACGCACACGGACCGGAAATTCCGACGCCCGTGCGCTCGCCCTGGGCTCCCCGCAGCAGCGCCTCGGCCGCCGCGCGGGCGGTACGGGCGGCGGCCGGGTCGCCCGTGACCGCGGCGGCGCTGATCGCGCCATCGATCAGCAGCGCCAGCTGACCGGCGAGCACGGCGTGCCCTGCGAGCGTGGCGGGCCCGGCGTCGTCGGAGGCGGCGGCAGTAGCAGTAGCAGTAGCAGTCAACGGCCGTACCAGGTCGGCCAGATAGGCGCGCAGGGCCAGCTTGTGCTCGCGGGCGGCCCGGCCGACGCCCTCCGACGTGGCACCCAGTTCGCCGTACGCGTTGACGAAGGCGCAGCCGCGGAAGTCCGGTGCGGCGAACCACGTCTCCAGCCAGTCGAAGACCGCGAGGGGTGCGGCCCCAGGGACGCCGGTGCCGGAGTGCGTGTCCACGTAGGCGGCGAGGGAGGCGCGCCAGTGTTCGTCGCGGCGGCGCAGATACGCCTCGACGAGGTCGTGCTTGGCGGGGAAGGTGCCGTAGAGGCGCTTGAGGGAGACACCCGCCGCGGTGCGGAGTTCGTCCATGCCGACGGCCTGGATGCCGCGCGCGTAGAAGAGCTTCTCGGCGGCATCGAGTATCCGCGTCCGTACGTCGTCGTGGTCCTTCACGGTGGCCCGCCTTCCCGGGAGAACGATCGTTCTCTACACTAGCCGACGCACCGGAGAACGGGCGTTCTCGCCAGCGTTCTCCGGTGGTGGCAGCAGCATGCGCACCGACAGGAGGCCCCGATGACAGCTGTGACGCAGCCGCGTCCCCCCTTCCCGCCGTTCGACGAGGAGTCCGCGCGCCAGAAGGTCCAGGCAGCCGAGGACGCCTGGAACACCCGCGATCCCGAGCGCGTCGCCCTCGCCTACACCGAGGACTCGGTCTGGCGGAACCGGGACACCTTCCTCGCCGGCCGCGCCGCGATCGTGGAGTTCCTGCGCCGGAAGTGGGCCCGCGAGCTGGACTACGCACTGCGCAAGGAGCTCTGGTCGTACTCGGGGAACCGGATCGCGGTGCGGTTCCAGTACGAGTGCCGGGACACGAGCGGGCAGTGGTGGCGGAGTTACGGCAACGAGCTGTGGGAGTTCGACGAGGCGGGGCTGATGCGCCGCCGGGAGGCGGGGATTCACGACGTCCCGATCGCGGAAGCGGAACGGCGCATCCTGGGCCCGCGTCCGGAGGCGGAGCGGGGGCTCGACCAGCCGTCGCTCCCGGTCCGCTGATGGGCGGCGGGCAGTGGCAGGTCAGCGGCCGCGCCGCCCGTCGCCCCCACCACCACTTACGCCCCCGTCACGCGCCGGCCCGCCCTGGGTCTCGCGCAGCGCCGCGCCCAGTAGGGCGGCGCCCTCCGTCAGTTCCCCCGGCGTACGCGCCGCGTAGCCGAGGACCAAACCGGGGCACCCGTAGGGACGTTGGGCGTGCCAGGACAGCGGCTGGACCTTGACGCCGCGGGCGAGGGCGGCGGCGGCCAGCTCGGCGTCCGGTGGGGCATCGGGTGGGAAGGTGATCGTCAGATGGAGACCGGCCGCGGCACCGTGCACGGTCCCGCCCGGCAGATGGTTCCGCAGGGCGTCGATCAGCGCGTCCCGCCGGAGCCGGTGCCGTCGCCTCATCTGCCGCAACCGACGCTCCAGTTCGCCCGACTCCATCAACTGGGCAAGCACCAGCTGCGGCAGCACCGCGTTGCCGAGGTCCGCGAACCGCTTGGCGTCCACCAGCGCCTCCCGGTACGCCGACGGCGCCAGCAACCAGCCCACCCGTAGGGCGGGCGCGAGCAGCTTGGACGCGCTCCCCGTGTAACAGACCTGCTCGGGCAGCAGGGAGCGCAGCGCGGGAACCGGCGGGCGGTCGTAGCGGTGCTCGGCGTCGTAGTCGTCCTCGATGACCAGGCCGCCGGCCGTCGCCCAGCGCATCAGGTCGCGGCGGCGCCGGCCGCCGAGCACCACCCCGGTCGGGAACTGGTGTGCAGGGGTGAGCAGTACGGCCCGCGCACCGCTCGCCCGCAGGGCCTCGACCCGTATGCCGTCCTCGTCCACCGGGACGGGCGGGGTCGCCATCCCCCAGTGCCGGAGATGCTGGCGGGCGCCGAGCGAACCGGGGTCCTCCACCGCGACCTCCTCGATTCCGTCGCGGTGCAGCACCTGGGCGATCAGGCCGAGCGCCTGCGCGGTACCGGCGACGATCAGCACCTCGCGCGGATCCACCCGGATACCGCGGTTACGGGCCAGCCAGGTGGCGACGGCCGCTCGCAGCTCCGAGGTGCCCCGGGGATCCCCGTAGCCGAGGCCCGCCGACGGGAGGTCGCCGAGCACGGCGCGTTCGGCACGCAGCCAGGACGCGCGCGAGAACGATGCCAGGTCCGGCGCCCCGGGCGAGAGGTCGATCCGCGCGGACGCCGCCCGCAGCGCGTCGAAGACGTCGGCAGCGGGCGGGGACGAGAAGAGCGCCCTGGGGGAGCGAACGGGACGGCGGGCGGGACTCGTTCCGGGATCTCGGGCGGGGCCGCAAGCACCATCGCGGCCGGCGGCGCGGCCGAGGCCGTCGGCACAATCGGGGCCGTCGGCGCGGCCGGGGCCGCAACCGGGGCCGGGGCCATACGGAGAAGGCACCCCCACACCCACCCCCATCCCCGCCCTCACCACCGTCCCCGCACCCGTCACCGGCGCCGCCACCACGACCGTTCCGCCCCGCCCGCGCCCGGCGACCTGCCCGTCCTCCCGGAGCCGCTGATACGCCTCGGTGACCACCCCGCGCGACACCCGCAGCTCGGCGGAGAGCACGCGGGTGGCGGGCAGCCTGCTCCCCACCGGCAGCCGGCCGTCCGAGATCGCCCGCCGCAACTCCCCGGCCAGCCAGTCGGACAGCCCGCCTGCGGGCGCATCCGCCACCCTCAGCTGGAGAAAGTCCGACCCGGGAGCGGACGACTCAGCCGCACCGCGAGCCAACGCCATGTCCGACGGCGTGCCAGGCGCCCTGTCCGGCCCAGAAGCCGAGGAGACATCCGCCCTGGAAGCCGACGAGGCGTCCGCCCCGGGGGCCGACGCGCTCCCCGCGCCAGCGGCAGACGAGCCAGACGAGCCAGACGAGCCAGACGAGCCAGACGAGCCAATGGACCCCTCAACTGCTCCTTTATTGGACCTGCCCACCGAACCATTCCCCCGTCACCGTTATCCCATGAACGCCCGAGCCGAAGCCCACGGCAACGCCTCCCAGGACACCACCCGTCCCGCCCTCGGCGAGACCGGCCACGGCCCCCGCTCCCTCGCCCGGACACCGGCACACACCGGAAGCGAAACCCGGCCCCTCACCCCACCCCGGTCCGCGCCCCAACCTCCTGCCTCGGTCTCTGCCTCCACCTCCACCCCCACCCCTGCCCCCACCCCCGCCTACGTCCACGGCTACTCCCCCCGGGAAGCCCGCCGCCTCGGCGATCAGGCCGACACGTTGGCCGCGCTGCTGCACGCCGGTACGGCGTATCCGGCGGGCAGCCGCGTCCTGGAGGTCGGCTGTGGTGTCGGCGCGCAGACCGTCCACCTGGTCAGTGGCAGTCCGGGCGCCCGGATCGTCGCGATCGACCGCTCCGCGGCGTCCCTCGCCCAGGCCCGTGCCCACCTGGCCGCGCACGCTCCGGAAGCCGTCGCAGACGTGCGCTGGCACCAGGCCGACCTGCACCGACTCCCGTTCTCCGACGCCTCCTTCGACCACCTCTTCCTCTGCTTCGTACTGGAGCACCTTCCCGACCCCCTACGCGCCCTGACCGAACTCCGCCGTGTCGTGCGGCCCGGTGGCACCCTCACCGCCATCGAGGGCGACCACGGTTCGGTCGTCTTCCACCCGGACAGTCCGTATGCCCGCCGGGTGATCGACCACCAGACAGCGCTCCAGTCCGCGGCCGGCGGAAACGCCCTGATAGGCCGCCAGTTGCGCCCCCTCCTCTCGTCCGTCGGCTTCGCCGACGTCGACGTCAGCCCCCGTACCGTCTACGCCGACGCCCAACGCCCCGAGCTCGCCGACGGTTTCACCCGCAAGACCTTTGTCGCCATGGTCGAGTCCGTCCGCAACGAGGCACTCGCCGCCGGTCTCACCACGCCCGCCGACTGGGACCGCGGCATCACCGACCTGCGGCGCGCCGCGGAGCGGGGCGGCAGCTTCCACTACACGTTCTTCAAGGCCGTGGCGAGGGCGGGCAGCTTGCCCCGCGTCTCCTCGTCCGTCGGCATGCACACGAACAACTTCACGCCTGGCGCGTCCAGTGCCGCCAGCTTCACATAGTCGAATGTCAGCGACCCGACCCGCGGATGCCGGAACACCCGGCGGCTGGTGCCGAAGTCCGCGAGGTCGTGTGCCTGCCACCACTCACTGAACTCCCGGCTCACCCGCCGGAGTTCCCGGGTGAGCCGGTCGAATCGCGGATCGTCGAACCGCTCCCGCGCATCGGCCCGGAACTGGGCGACCAGATCCCGCGCCTGCCCCTCCCAGTCGGCCAGCAGCGTCCGCATAGCCGGGTCCGTGAAGACCAGCCACAGCAGATTGCGTTCGTCCGGCGCCAGTTCCCCGGGGTCGCCGATCAGCCCGGCCTCGGCGCTGTTCCAGCCGACCAGGTCCCAGTTGGCGTCGAGCAGATACGCCGGATGCGGAGCGAGCGCGTCCACCAGCCGCTGCAACGCGGGGCCGGGGCTGCGGACCGGCGGCTGCTCCGGGGGCTGCTCCCCGGCCAGCGCGAACAGATGCCGCCGCTCGACCGAGCTGAGCATCATGGCCCGCGCCAGGCTCGTCAGGACCTGTCTGCTCACGCTGATGTCGCGCGCCTGCTCCAGCCAGGTGTACCAGGTCACACTGACACCGGAGAGCTGGGCGACCTCCTCGCGCCGCAGCCCTGGCGTACGCCGCCGGGGTCCGGCCACGATGCCCGCGTCCTGGGGCGTGATCCGCTCCCGGCGCGAGCGCAGGAACTCCGCGAGTACGCGCCGCCGGTCCTGGTCGGTCATCGGCTCTCCCGGTGCGGCGGCTACCGGTGGGGGTAGTGGAAACACCAGCATAATCGGTCTCTGTATGTCTGTTCGGGGCTGTTTGATCGTTGCGGCATGACACAGACAACTCGCCCGTCGGATCCGGCGGCGGCGCAGGTCTCAGGGGCGAAGTGGGGCCGGCATTCCGGGCGGCGGGCTCCCGCGGCCACCGCGGCCCCCGGACGGGCTCTCGCCATCGTCCTCGCCGGCGCCTTCATGGCGGTCCTCGACACCTTCATCGTGCTGGTCGCCGCGCCGGCCATCCAGGCGGACCTGCACTCCTCCGCCGCCGACATCCAGTTGATCCTCGCCGGCTACCAACTCACCTACGCCGTCGCCCTGATCACCGTCGCCCGCCTCGGCGACCGGTTCGGCCGCAAGCGGGTGTTCCTGCTCGGTATGGGGCTCTTCACCGTGTCCTCCGTGGGCTGCGCCCTGGCCCCCGACTCGGGCACCCTGATCGCCGCCCGGCTCGTCCAGGGTGTGAGCGCGGCGGCGATGTTCCCGCAGGTATTCGCGATGATCCAGGTGCTGTTCCCGGCGGAGCGGCGCCCCAAGGCGTTCGGTGCGCTCGGCGCGGTCATCGGAATGGCCACCATCGCCGGGCAGTTGCTCGGCGGCGTCCTGATCTCCGCCGACCTCTTCGGCTCCTCCTGGCGACCGGTCTTCTGGGTCAACGTGCCCGTCGGCGTGGTCACCCTGGTGCTCGCCGCGCGCTACGTCCCCGAGTCGCGCGCCCCGGAGGCCCGCCGCCTGGACCTGCGCGGCGCCGCCGTCCTCACGCTCGCCCTGGTGCTCCTCGTCGTCCCGCTGGTCGAGGGGCGCTCGTCCGGTTGGCCGCTGTGGACCTGGCTCAGCCTGGCCGTCAGCGTGCTGGCGTTCGCCGTGTTCGCGCTGGTGGAACGGCGGGTGGAAGCCTCGGACGGCGACCCGCTCGTGCGGCTGCGGCTGCTTCGCGAGCGCCCCTTCGCGATCGGCATGACGCTCGTCCTGCTCGTCTACGCGGGCATCAACTCCTTCTTCCTCATCCTGTCCCTCACCCTCCAGGACGGCCTGGGGAAGGACCCGCTCGGCGCCGGTCTGGCCTATACGCCGTTCGCCGTGGTCTTCTTCGCCGCCAGCCTGCTCGCCGGCCGGCTCGCCCGCTTCGGCCGCCGCGTCCTCCAGGCCGGCGCCCTGATCGGCGGCCTGGGCTTCCTCGCCACCATCGTCGTGGCCTCCGCCGCCGGCCCCACGCTCACGTCCGCGGAACTGACCCCCTCGCTGCTCCTGGTCGGCGCCGGCAACGGGCTGCTGGTCACCCCGCTGCTCAACGCTGTGCTCGCCAACGTCGGTCCGCAGGAGGTGGGCATGGCTTCCGGGGTGCTGTCCACCGGGCAGCAGGTCGGCGGCGCGGTCGGGGTCGCGCTCATCGGCGTGCTCTTCTACGGCGCCCTCGGCACCGCCCCGCACCACGACACCGCCGCCTACGGCCACGCGCTGGCCCTCGCCGTCGCGTTCAACGCCGCGCTGGCGGTGCTGATCTCGGTGCTGCTGCCCTTCCTCCCGAACCCCGCCCGGTGCCGCGGGTAGTCGACCGACACCAGTCACTCTCCGTGAGGAATTTTTCGAAAACCCTTGGCGCGCCGCCGACTTGAGGCTATCTTGGAATGGTCGTTCCGGGATCACGGAGCAAGCCCGCTCCCGGCGCACCGAGACGGCGATGCCGCGACACGACGCGGCATGGCACGGCACGGCACGGCACGGCGCGAGACGAAGGGAGCAACTCATGCCCGACATCAAGCACTTCAACCCCGATGTGGTGCTGGACGAGATCGTCCAGGTCTTCTGGCACCAGGGCATGGCCACCACCGGAATCCAGGCACTGGTGACCGCGACCGGCGTGAGCCGCTCCAGCCTCTACGCCACGTTCGGTAACAAGGACGACCTCTACGCCGCCGCCCTCAGCCGGTACATAGAGCAGCACTCCGCACCGGCCTTCGCCCATCTCGCCGCGACGGAGACGGGACTGACCGCCATCGAGGAGTTCTTCGGCACGCTCATCGACGTCCGCTGCTCCGGCGCGGTCGCCGGCTGGGGCTGCATGGTCACCAACGCCTACGCCGGTCCCGAATGCGCCGCCCCCGACATACGCACCCTGCTGGAGACGCACCACGGCACGCTCCAGTCGGCCCTGCTCGCCGCGCTGAGCACGGCCGCCGGCCTCGGCCAACTCCAGCCCGGTACCGACCTCGACGCCGCCGCGTCCGTGCTGTCGACCCTCGCGTACGGCGTGAATCTGCGCTCCCGCGCGGGCGCCGACACCGGGGCACTGACCGACACCGTCACCGCCGCCCTCGCGCCCCTGCGCGCCGCATCCACAGCTCACACCACCCCACAGGAGTGACCGGCCCATGAGCCTCCAGGACGAACTGACCGCCTTCTTCCGCACCCTCTACCCCGAGATCCCGGACGCCGCCCGCGAGGTGATGGAGCGCGCCGGCCGCGAGCTCGCCGCCTCGGGCCAGGCCGGGCGCGCCCGCCAAGTAGGCGAGCGGGCCCCCGCGTTCGGCCTCCCGTCGGCGACCGGCACCACCGTCTCCCTCGACGCCCTGCTCGCCGCCGGGCCCGTCGTCCTCACCTTCTACCGCGGCGCCTGGTGCCCGTACTGCAACATCGCCCTGCGCGCCCTCCAGGAGCGGCACGCCGAGATCACCGCCCGGGGCGCCCGCCTGGTGGCCGTGTCCCCGCAGATACCGGACGAGTCGCTCTCCCTCATCGAGAAGCACGGGCTCGCCTTCGACGTCCTCAGCGATGTGGGCTCCGATACGGCCACGCGGTACGGCCTCAGCTTCGACCTGCCCGACGACCTGGCCGCCGTGTACGAATCCTTCGGCTTCGATCTCCAGCGCGTCAACGGCGGCCATCCGCGCACCCTGCCGCTGCCCGCCACCTATGTCATCGACCGCGGCGGCATCATCCGCTGGGCCTTCATCGACACCGACTACACCGCCCGCGCCGAGCCCGCCGACATCCTGGCCGCCCTCGACACCCTGGAGGCTTCACCCTGACCCCACTCCCCCCGCCCACCGCGGATCCATGCCACCTCAACGGCCCATCAACTCGCCGCCGTCCCGCCATAGGCCCCCGTTCACCGGAGCGCTATCGTCGGATTCCAGGAACGCAACGGGGGGAGGGCAGCCGTCGATGGCGCAGGACGATGCCGTGATCGGCTGTACCGGAGTGCTGCTGATCGGCACTCGTGGGGCTGCCGGACCCGGTGAGGTTCTGGTGCGGGTCCGCGGGGGTTCCGAAGCCTTCCTCGCGTGGTCCGCCGAGCCCCTTCCGGTAGGGGCGACCGTGCTCGTGATCGAGTCCCGTGGCAATCGCCAGGTCGACGTCATGGAGTGGGCTGATCCGTTGGACGCGTTGCCCGGCAATGCCGGCGACGCCGGTTGAGGAGACAAACGATGTTCGGTTACCGCGTTCCCGCCCCTGATCAAGCCATGCTGATCTCAGGAGGCAAGCGTGGCCAGGGCGGCGCTCCGTTCCGAGTGGTCACCGGCCACGGCAAGTTCGTTCTGCCGGTCTTCCGCAAGGTGCGCTTCCTTACCCTGGCCATGTGTGAGGCCGAGGTCGCGGAGAAGTGCGTGACCCGGCAGGGCATCGCGCTCACGGTCCGTGCCGTGATCGCGTTCAAGGTCGGCAACGACACCGAGAGCA
>NZ_JBNHIN010000005.1:282726-286913 GCF_050054615.1 Streptomyces sp. YGL11-2 | reverse complement strand
AGCAGTCCGGACACCCCACCCCGGAGGACCGTCACCGCACCCCGACAGCCCCGCGCAGCGGCCCCGCCCGCCGCAGGCGCAACGGCGAACAACTCCCACGGCGGGACAGCCGGCAACGTGGGAAGCCGCCCCGCCGCAGGCGCACGGCGGGAAAGCCGACAACGTGGGAAGCCAGCCAAGCGCAGCGGACCGGCTAAAAGCGAAGCGCCCCCCGCAACCAGTGGAAAGACGCCTTCCGCGTCCGCGCCAGCGTCATGGGGTCGACATGCACGAGGCCAAATCGCTGCGCGTATCCCTCGGCCCATTCGAAGTTGTCGAGCAGGGTCCAGACGAAGTAGCCGCGGACGTCGGCGCCGGCTTCGATCGCCCGGTGCAGTGCCCGCAGGTGCCCGTCCAGGAAGGCGATCCGCTCGGTGTCGTCGATGCCGTCGTAGGAGCAGCCGTTCTCGGTGATCAGGATCGGCGGCAGGCTCGCCCCGTACCGGTCGCGGAAGGACAGCAGCAGCTCGGTGAGCGCTTCGGGGACCACCGGCCAGTCGAAGGCGGTCCGCGGGTAGCCTTCGATCTTCCGCGGGGAGAAGGGGAGTTCGGGCGGCAGCGCGATCCCGGCGAAGTCGGCGGGGCCGGCCGTGTCCGGGAGCGGGGCGCCGATCCGGGTCGGCTGGTAGTAGTTGATCCCGTACCAGTCCAGCGGTGCGGAGATCACCGCCAGGTCGTCGGCGACCGGGCCCGGCAGCAGGGCCGCGAGTCCGTCGTCCGGGTAGCGGCCGAGCAGCAGCGGGTCCGCGAAGAGCCGGTTGAGGAGCAGGTCGTAGAGGTCGGCGGCGGCCGTGTCGGCCGCGGAGTCGGACGCCGGCCAGGTCGGGCCGTGCGAGTTGGCGATGCCGATGCCGGTGGCGCCGCGGGCGCGCAGCGCCTGGACGGCCAGGCCGTGGCCGAGCAGAAGGTGATGGGCGGCGGGCAGTGCGTCGAAGAGCAGGGCGCGGCCGGGTGCGTGCTGGCCCAGACCGTAGCCGAGCAGGGTCAGCTCGGCCGGTTCGTTGAGGGTGATCCAGCGCTCCACCCGGTCCCCGAGCCGGGCCGCCACCGCGTCCGCGTACGCCGCGAAGTGCTCGGCGGTGTCCCGGGCGAGCCAGCCGCCGCCTTCTTCCAGGGCCTGCGGGGTGTCCCAGTGGAACAGCGTCGGCACAGGCGCGATCCCGGCCGCCAGCAGGGTGTCCACCAGCCGGTCGTAGAAGTCCAGCCCGGCTCCGTTGACCGTACCGGCGCCGTCCGGCACCACGCGCGGCCAGGCCACCGAGAAGCGGTACGCGCCGACGCCCAGCTCCTCGATCAGCGCCACGTCCTCGCGGTAGCGGTGGTAGTGGTCGGTGGCCACCCGGGCGTCGGACCCGTCCTTGATGTGCCCGGCCTGTGCCGCGAACACGTCCCAGGTGGACCGCCCCCGCCCGTCCTCGTCCACCGCGCCCTCGATCTGCGGGGCGGAGGTGGCGACTCCCCAGAGGAAGCCGTCGGGGAAGCGGGGGAGGGGCGACGACGCCGGCACGGTGGTCATGGGCGGGATCCTCGTAACCGCCGGTAATGTCTGTCAAGGTGTGGGTGGGGCAGGGGAGTTGGTCGGCCGGTGCGCGCTATGCGCCTTCGTTCAGTAGCCGCGTGATCAGCTGCCGCTGGTCCTCGGTGAGGTGGGGGTCGGCGCAGTGGACCGTCTTCCCGTCGACGGTGATCTCGTAGCGGAAGCCGTCCGGCACCCCGGGCGGGGGCACGGGGTGGGCGTCGGCGACGGCCCGGTGGGCGAGGGCCTGCCAGTCGGCGGCGTCGGGGCGGCCGTCGGTGTCGACCTCGGCGCGGCGCTCGATGCCGGCGAAGCCGCCGGTGCGCCGGATGTGGATACGCATACCGGGCTCCTACCCCGCGGGGCGGCGGTAGTCGTGCCGAGGGGCGGGAACGGCACCCGGCCGCCCCGCCCCGCGGGCGCCGGGCTACTTCTTCCCGGTCACCCCGACCTGCGACCACGCCTTGACCATCGCGTCGTGCTCCGCGCCCGCGCCGTAGCGCGCCTGGGCGGCCTGGACGGTGAGCGCGGCGAAGTCCGCGAACTGGGCGTTCTTGGCCAGGTGGCCGCCGGTGAGCACGTCGTACCAGACCTGGCCGGCCCGTTCCCACGCCTTGCCGCCGAGGGCGCTGGCGGCGAGGTAGAAGGCGTGGTTGGGGATGCCCGAGTTGAGGTGCACCCCGCCGTTGTCGTCGGTGGTCTTGACGTATCCGTCCATCGTCGCGGGCTGCGGGTCCTTGCCCAGCTGGGGATCGTCGTACGCGGTCCCGGGCGCCTTCATGGAGCGCAGGGCCTTGCCGTGGACGCCGGGGGCGAGCAGGTCCGCGCCGATCAGCCAGTCGGCCTGGTCGGCGGTCTGGCCGAGCGCGTACTGCTTGATCAGCGAGCCGAAGACATCGGAGATCGACTCGTTGAGGGCGCCGGACTGGCCCTGGTATTCGAGGGCGGCGGTGTACTGGGTGACGCCGTGGGTCAGCTCGTGGCCGATGACGTCGACGGGGATGGTGAAGTCCCGGAAGAGCCGGCCGTCGCCGTCGCCGAAGACCATCCGCTCGCCGTCCCAGAAGGCGTTGTCGTACTTGACGCCGTAGTGGACGGTGGCGTCCAGCGGCAGGCCCTTGCCGTCGATGGACTTGCGGCCGTATGCCTTCAGATAGAACGCGAAGGTGGCGCCGAGGCCCGCCTGGGCGCGGTTGACGGAGGCGTCCTTGGAGGGGCCGTCGGACTCGGCGTGGACTTTGGTGCCGGGGAGGTTCTGCTGGTGGCCGGCGTCGTAGATGGTGCGGTGGGGCTGGTCGGCGGCGGCGCGGGCCTCCTTGGGGGCGACCGAGCGGCCGGCGAGGTCGGTGCGCCGGGTGCGGTGCGCGGCGTCGTGCTCCAGGGTGCTGCGGGCGGGTCCGTGCAGCTCCGGGTCGTCGGAGTCGGCGAGGTTGCCGAGGATGTGCGGCGGCACGATCGTGCAGAAGGCGGGCGTGGTGGGGGCGGTGCCCTTCCGGGTCACGTTGTGGTCCATGGACAAACGGTGGCACTGTGTAATCCGCCTGTCACTGCCGTTGGGCGAGATTCCCGAAAACGTGTGGTCGGTCGCATTTTCTCCGCTCTGTCCCTCCGGTCCCGCATACTGATACGCGTCCGCCGGATCCCACCGACCTCGGCTAGGGTGCTGCACATCATGCGTTTCGGGCTGCTTCTCCTTAGCTGCCGCGGCGAGGGCCTGTAGTCGTAGGCCGACCCCCTCCCCGCGGGATCTGGTGCTGCGTTCGACCGTCGGCCGTCCTTACGGATCTCCCGAGGAGCCCTACGCAATGTCGCAGCCTGTCGGCCGCCCCACCCCGATCACCAACGCCACCCGCACGCAGCAGCCGTCCGGGATGCCGATCCACAAGTACCGCCCCTACGAGGCCGTGGACATCCCCGACCGCACCTGGCCGGACGGGCGCATCACCCAGGCCCCCCGCTGGCTCTCCACCGACCTGCGCGACGGCAACCAGGCGCTGATCGACCCGATGTCGCCGGCCCGCAAGCGCGAGATGTTCGACCTGCTGGTGCGCATGGGCTACAAGGAGATCGAGGTCGGCTTCCCGTCGTCCGGCGAGACCGACTTCGCCTTCGTCCGCTCCATCATCGAAGAGGGCGCGATCCCCGAGGACGTGACCATCTCCGTCCTGACCCAGGCCCGCGAGGAGCTGATCGAGCGGACCGTGGAATCGCTGGTCGGTGCGCGGCGCGCCACCGTCCACCTCTACAACGCCACCGCGCCCACCTTCCGCCGGGTCGTCTTCCGCGGCTCGAAGGAGCAGGTCAAGCAGATCGCCGTGGACGGCACCCGGCTGGTGATGGAGTACGCCGACAAGCTGCTCGGCGACGAGACGGCCTTCGGCTACCAGTACAGCCCGGAGATCTTCACCGACACCGAGCTGGACTTCGCGCTGGAGGTCTGCGAGGGGGTGATGGACGTCTGGCAGCCCGAGGAGGGCCGCGAGATCATCCTCAACCTGCCTGCCACCGTGGAGCGTTCGACGCCGTCCACGCACGCCGACCGCTTCGAGTGGATGAGCCGCAACCTCTCCCGCCGCGAGCACGTATGCCTGTCGGTGCACCCGCACAACGACCGCGGTACCGGGGGGGGGGG
>NZ_JBNHIN010000005.1:118835-282608 GCF_050054615.1 Streptomyces sp. YGL11-2 | reverse complement strand
GGTCGCCGCCGCCGAGCTGGCCATCATGGCGGGCGCCGACCGCATCGAGGGCTGCCTGTTCGGGCAGGGCGAACGCACCGGCAACGTCGACCTGGTCACCCTGGGCATGAACCTCTTCTCCCAGGGCGTCGACCCGCAGATCGACTTCTCGCAGATCGACGAGATCCGCCGCACCAGCGAGTACTGCAACCAGATGGAGGTCCACCCGCGCCACCCCTACGCGGGCGACCTGGTCTACACCGCCTTCTCCGGCTCCCACCAGGACGCCATCAAGAAGGGCTTCGACGCCATGGAGGCCGACGCCGCGGCCCGGGGCACGACCGTCGACGACATCGAGTGGGCGGTGCCGTACCTGCCCATCGACCCCAAGGACGTCGGCCGCTCCTACGAGGCGGTCATCCGCGTCAACTCGCAGTCCGGCAAGGGCGGTATCGCCTACGTCCTGAAGAACGACCACAAGCTGGACCTGCCGCGCCGGATGCAGATCGAGTTCTCCCGGATCATCCAGGGGAAGACCGACGCCGAGGGCGGCGAGGTCACCCCGGCCGCCATCTGGTCCGTCTTCCAGGACGAGTACCTGCCCAACCCGCACGACCCGTGGGGCCGCATCCAGGTCAAGACCGGGCAGACCACCACCGACAAGGACGGCGTCGACACCCTCACCGTCGAGGCCGAGGTGGACGGTGCCGAGACGGTCCTGGTCGGCTCCGGCAACGGCCCGATCTCGGCGTTCTTCCACGCGCTCCAGGGCATCGGCGTGGACGCCCGGCTGCTGGACTACCAGGAGCACACGATGAGCGAGGGCGCCTCCGCGCAGGCCGCCTCGTACATCGAGTGCGCGATCGACGGCCGGGTCCTGTGGGGCGTCGGCATCGACGCGAACACCACCCGGGCCTCGCTCAAGGCGGTCGTCTCCGCCGTCAACCGCGCGGGCCGCTGACCCCCGGCCGCGCCACGCCCCGCTCCTCCCTCCGGGAAGGGGCGGGGCCCCGCGTATTCCGGCCAGATGTCCGGGCGTTGTCCGATACGGGGTACTGACGGCGCATCACCAATGTGGCTAACATCACGTACCGAACGGCGACGGGGCCGTGGGCGTAACTCCCCGCGTCGTCGAGGCTGCGGGGGAGTTACGGAGGCAGACGTGATGCGCAACTGGTGTGTGATGGGAGTGCGCACGTCCTGGCGTACCGTCGCCGACGGCGAGTTCTTCTGTCCCGACTGCGGCGGCGACCGCAACTACCTCCGCCGCACCGGCCGGCGCCGCCTCACCCTCCTCGGCGTCCCGGTCCTGCCCCGGGGCACCGCCGGACCCGTCCTCGAATGCTCCGCCTGCCAGGGCCACTTCGGGCCGGACGCCCTCGACCACCCCACCACCGTCCGCTTCTCGGCGATGCTCCGGGACGCCGTGCACACCCTGACCCTGGCACTGCTGGCGGCCGGCGGCACGTCCTCCCGCACGGTCCGCGACACCGCCGTCGACACGGTCCGCGCGGCCGGATTCGACGACTGCTCCGAGGACCAGCTGCTCACCCTGCTCGCCGCGCTCGCCGCCGACAGCGGCCGGCTCACCGGCACCTACGACGCGGTCACCGGCGGGCACTGCGGAGCGCAGGGCCTCGACCCGTGCGGCACCGCGCTGGCCATAGAGCTCCACGAGGCGCTGGAGCCGCTGGCGCCCCATCTCGCCCCGGCCGGACGGGAGTCGCTGCTCCTCCAGGGCGCCCGCATCGCCCTCGCCGACGGCTCCTACACCCCCGCCGAACGCGAGGTGCTCGGCACGGTCGGCGCCGCCCTGATGCTCCGCCCGGCCGACGTGCACCGGCTGCTCGCCGCCGCGGCCCGCACCCCGAGGTAGCCGCGGGAAGACGCCGACGGCCCTGCCACCGGGAAGGTGACGGGGCCGTCCGCGACGCACGGGAACGGCGGCGGCTCAGCCGGCCGTCAGCCGCACCGGCAGGCTGCGCAGCCCGCCCGCGATGAAACCGCCCGCGGGCGCCAACTCGCCGGGATCCACGGCCAGTCGCATGTCCGGGAAGCGGTCGAAGAGGGCCGGGAGCGCGGTGCGGGCCTCCAGACGGGCCAGCGGCGCCCCGATGCAGTGGTGGACGCCGTGGCCGAACGCCAGATGCTCCTGGCCCGTCCGCCGGACGTCGAAGGCCGCCGCGTCCGGGCCGTGCTGCGCCGCGTCGCGGCCCGCCGCCGCGTACATCGGGAGCAGCGCCTCGCCCTTGCGGATCACCTCGCCGTGCGGCAGCTCGATGTCCGCCACGGCGAAGCGCAGCGGGAGACTGGCGATGCTGGGGGACCAGCGGAGCGTCTCCTCGATGACGTCGTTCCAGGAGACGGTGCCGTCGAGGACCAGCCGGAGCTGCTCGGGGTGGGTCAGCAGCGCGTACACCGCGTTGCCGAGCAGGTCGACGGTGGTCTCGTGGCCGGCGCCGATGACCAGGATCAGGGTGTCCAGCAGCTCCCGCTCCGTCATCCCCTGGCCCGCGTCGTCCCGCGCGGCGACCAGCAGGCTCGTCAGGTCGTCGGCGGGCTGTGCGCGCTTGGCGGCGACCAGGTCGCCGAGCAGCGCGTTGACCGACACCCAGGTCGCACTCGCCTGCTCGGGCGTGGCCGTGGTGTCCATGATCTCCGCGACGATCCGGGCGAGTTCGACCCGCGGCCGCCCCTCGGGATAGCCGAACAGCTCGCAGATCACCTGCATCGGCAGCGGGTGGTGGAAGGACTCGCGCAGATCGACGACCTCGCCGGCGGGGCGCGCCGCGAGGCCGTCCAGTAACGCGCGGGTGACCTGCTCCACCCGCGGCACCATGGCGTCGGTGCGGCGGGCGGTGAACGCCGGGGCGATCAGCTTGCGCAGCCGCCGGTGGTCGGCGCCGTACGCGGTGAACATGTTCGTCACGCCGATCCACGACTGCAGCCAGCTGCCGCGGATCTCCTCGCGCTGCCACTGCGGCCAGTGGGCCCGGGGGTCCTTGGACACCCGGTCGTCGGTCAGCAGCTCCTTCAGCAGGCCGTGGCCGGTGATCGCCCAGGCCGCTATGCCGCCGGGCAGCTCGATCCGAGCCGCCGGGCCTAGTGCGCGGAGGCGGGCCGCCTCGCCGTGGATGTCGGTTCCGGCCGGGTCGATGACATAGCGCTCTGCTCGCTGTTGTGCCATGGCGTGGCTCCTGCCTGGTCCGGGGTGATGGGGGTGAAGCGGGCCGGGAGGGCGGCCAGCGCCCGGTGGAAGGCCCCGTTGCGCCACTCCAGCTCACTGTGGTCGACGGCGAGTTCGATGTCCGAGAGCCAGGCGGTCAGCCGCTCGATCGCGGTGGTGGCGATCAGCAGCGCGTGCCGCTTCACGGGGCAGGCGTGCGGGCCGGCCGCCCACGCCAGGTGCGAGCCGCTGCCCGAGCCGGGCGCCAGTACCTCGGTGGTGTCGAACTGGCCGTTGGCCGCCGCGTACGACACCATCACCAGCTGCCCCTTGCGCACCCAGGTGCCGTGGAAGAACACGTCGCGGACCGGGAAGTGGGCGGAGTAGTTGGCCATCGGCGGCTCGTTCCACAGCACCTCGTTGATGGCGTCCTGCGCGGTCAGCGCGCCGCCGGAGAGGGTGTTGTAGTAGCGGTCGTCGGAGAGCATCCGGGAGAGCGCGTTGCCGATGAGGTTGGCGAGCGGTTCGTTGCCCGCGCCCATCGTGAGGATGATGTTGTGGATCAGCTCCTCGTCGTTCAGCGCGTTGGGGTGGTCCATGAACCACGAGGTGAGGTCCGGCCCGCGCGCGGCCTTCTTCGTGCCGACCAGCTCCATGATGTAGCTGGTGAACGCCTCGTTGGCGGCGGCGGCCTCCTCCGGGGAGTTGCCGTCCAGCATCCCGGCGATCGCCGCGATGAGCCGTTCGCTGTACGAGTCCGGCAGCCCGAAGAGGCTGTTGAACATCAGGAGCGGGATCAGCCGCGCGTAGTCGGCGATCAGGTCGGCCTCGCCCCGGGCGCCGAAGCGCTGGATCAGGGTGTCCGCGGCATGGTGCACGCGGGCGCGCAGTTCGTGCGGCTCGACGAGCTTGAAGCTGTCGACGATGACGTCCCGGTAGCGCACGTGCGCCGGCCCGTCGCTGTAGAAGACGTTGGGGCGCCACATCAGCATCGGCATGACCGGGGAGTCCTGCGGGACGGTCGTCATCCACTCCCGGGAGTCCTTGGACCAGGTGGCGTCGTCGTGCAGCAGGTCGAGCGCGGCCCGGTAGTCGGTCACCAGCATCGCGGTCACGTCGGGCGCGATCTCCACCGGTGCCAGCGCCCCGTACTGGCGCAGATGCCGGTAGAAGCGGTGCGGGTCGGCGGCGAAGTCCGGTCCGTACAGCTTCACCGGTGCGTGCGCGTCCGGCTGGGCCGGCGCCTTGTGCTGCGGCGCCGCGTGCGCCGGGCAGCCCGGCGGCGGCGCCTGCTCCTGCGGCGGGGGGACGGCCTGCGCGGGGCAGGACGGCGATGGTGCGGCGCCCGGCCGGTGCGGGGAAGTCACGGGTTCGGGTTCTCCTCGGGGAGGTTGTCCAGGACGTGGCGGACGAGCGCGATCAGCGCGTCGACGGACTGCTCCTTGTCGCGGGCGTCGCACAGCACCAGCGGTGTGTCCGGGTGCAGATCGAGTGCGTCGCGGAGCTTTTCCACGTCGTACTGCGGGGCGTCCGGGAAGGTGTTGACCGCGACCGCGTACCGCAGCCCGGCCTCCTCGACGATGTCCATCACCTCGAACGAGTCCGCCAGCCGGCGGGTGTCCGCGAGGACCAGGGCGCCCAGCGCGCCGCGTGCGATGTCCTGCCACAGCGGGCGGAAGCGTTTCTGCCCGGGTGTGCCGAACAGGTACAGCACCAGGTCCCCGGGCAGCGTCAGCCGCCCGAAGTCGATGGCGACGGTGGTGGTGGTCTTGTCCCGGACACCGGCGAGGTCGTCGACCATCGCGCCGGACTGCGTCATGACCTCTTCGGTGTGCAGCGGTTGGATTTCCGAGAGCGCACGGATCAGCGTGGTCTTGCCGACCCCGAACGGGCCCGCGACCAGCAGCTTGACCAGCGTCTGACGGTCGCCGTCGAGGTACATGCCGCCGGTTCCGGCACCGGTGCTAGGACTTGAGAGAGCGGAGTCCATCGAGAACCCTCTCCAGGATCTGCCGGTCGAATTGCTCGGCTTCGGGTATGGGGACTCGGGCGTGCAGGCGCCCGGCATCGACGAGGTCGGCCACCAGCACCTTCACCACGCTGACGGGCAGGTGGAGATGGGCGGCCACCTCGGCCAGAGTCAGCGCCCCGGGCTGGAGCAGCTCCAGGATCCGGTGCTCTTCGGGGCGTACCTCACTGGTGATCGGCATGTCCACGCCGTGCAGCACGGTCAGCCGGTCCAACGTGTTGCGGCTCGGCTGGGCGCGCCCGCCGGTCGCCAGATAGGCCGGTACGAGGCGCCGTCCGCCGCTCTGGCGGGGCGTCATGCCGGTGTACCGGTGTCCCGGGCGCGGCTGTTCATGACCTTGCTGCCCAGGGTCGTCACCTGGATCTGCATGTGGTGCGCGACGACGCCCATGTTCACCTCCGGACCGGCGAACACGGCGAGGCAGGTGTTCTCCCCCGCCGGAATCGCGAAGACGAAACCTTCCTCCGACTCGATGACCGTCTGCCGCAGCCGGGTGTCGGGCTTCTCGGCGAACGCCGCGGTCACCGCGCGCCCCGCGCCCTGGAGGGCGGACATCATCGCCGCCACACCCTCCGCGGCCTCCCGCGAGAGCCCCGGCGAGGCGCCCTCGATGAAGCCGTCGCCGGAGATGACGGCGGCGTGGACCACATGCGGCAGCTCCAACAGGGGAGTCAGCACCCAGGACTTGTCCTCGGCGACACGGCGGCGGGTGGGGCTGTTCATGACTGGGCGTTCCCTTCGGGACTGCGCGGGGGCTCTGACTGGGCTGCGGCCCGGCCGGACTCGGTGCCTTGCTGGAGCGCTGCCCAGCGGGACGCCGTCTCCTCCGGGGAGCGCATGTTGATCGTGTTCTCGTCGCGCGGGTCGGCCTGCTCCTCGGACTGCGGCCTGCGGCGCCGCCGGCGCGGCAACTCCCCGTCCGCCTGCGGGAGTTCGGCAGACGAAACCGGCGCTGCCGGCGCTGCCGGCGCCGCGGGGACCGCGGGGGCAGCGGCGGGAACCCCGGTGCGACCGGTGACCCCGGCGGCGGTGGCCGGCGCCGCGGCTCCGGTCGGCATCACGGACGCCGACCCGGACCGGTCCCGCACCCCGGCACCGGGGGCCGGACGGTGCGGCACCGGCGCCATCACCGACATCGGCTGCGCCGTCTCGTCGAGCACCGTCAGCAGCGGATCACCCGGGATGTACACCACGGCCCGCACCCCTCCGTACGGCGACGGCTCCACATGCACCCCGAACCCGTACTGCCGCACCAGTTGCCCCGCCGCGGCGAAACCGGACCGCGGCGGATCGCCCAGCTGCGTCAGCAGCAGGCCCTCGTCACCCGCCAGCAGCTCCATCGCGTGCTTGAGCTCGTCGTCGTGCATCCCGACGCCGTAGTCGTCGATGATGACCGACGCGCCGCGGCTGCCCTGCTGGAGCGTCACGGCGACCGGAAGCTCCCGGTGCGAGTGGTGCAGCGCGTTCGCCAGCAACTCGGTGACGGTGATCGCGACGGGCTCGACGGCCCGCGCCACCACGGCGACCGGATCCCGCAGCTGGTTGCTGACCTGTACCCGCTCGTAACCACGCAGCCGCGAGGTGGCACCCGCCACCAACTCCGCGAGATACGAGTCCTCCCGCGTCAGCCCCGGCCAGGCACCGCAGACCACACCCGTGGCCTGGATCCGGCGCAGCGCCTGCTCGTTGAGGAAGTCCGCGTCGAGCAGGTCCTGCGCGATCTGCGGGTCGTCGTACTTGTGCTGCATGGTCTGCAGCGCCGTCTGGACCTGGTACAGCAGCGCCTGCATCGTGGTGGTGGCACCGCGCAGCGTCGACTGCGCCGCGGCGTCGACCCGCTGCCGCTCCTTGGTGATCGCCTCGCCGACCTGCTCCAGTACGCCGCTCAGCGCCTCATCGGTCTCCGACCCGGCGAACCGGCCGTCCAGCAGCCCCCGTACCGGCACATGCGGATGAGCCAGCGCCATCGTCAGGTCGGGCAGCCGCGCCCCGGCCAGATGCCGGATCTCGGCCTCCGTGGCCCGAAGCCGGGCCGACAGCTCCGTGTTGCTGTGGAGCGTGGCGCTGCTGTGTTCCTCGGCGGCGGCCAGCCGCGCTCTCAGGGCCTTGCGCTGTCCGCTCGCCCGGATCGAGAGCGCCGCCAACACCACGGCGGCGGCCGTGCCTGCGCTGAGGCACCACAACAGCGCCTCGGGTATGGATGTCATCGGGATCCTCGTTTGGGGGCTGACGGGGATGATGGCCGGCCGTCACGGCTGCCGTGCCGCCGATCATCACCGGATGCTACCTGCCGCCTGACGCCGTGTGAGGGCCCTCGACGTGCAGCGACGGAGAAGTGTGGAAGGTCGCATTCCGACGGTGATGACCGGTCGGTAACGTGATGCGGCCCCGCCATCCGGGGAGGGCGGGGCCGTGGGTGGTGCGGGTGGGGTCAGGTCAGGCGGTCCGGAACCGCTCGTCCTTGACGGCGCCGACGAACGCGGTCCAGCCGCCGGCCGGGAAGACCAGGGCGGGGCCGTGGGGGTCCTTGCTGTCACGGACGGGGACGAGGCCGGAGAACTGGTCGGCGACCTCGACGCAACTGCCGCCGCTATCGTCGCTGTAGCTGCTCTTGCGCCAGTTGGCGGCGCCAGGGAAGTCGTGAGCGACTTCGACGCAGTTGCCGCCCTTGTCGTCGCTGTAGCTGCTCTTGCGCCAACGGGCTGTGCTCAGGTCGTAGTCTCGCATCGTCTGAAATCCTCCGCCGCCGATTCCATCAGGGCCAGCGACGCCTCTGGTGACAGCGCGATGGCCCTGAGCAGATCGTACTCTTCGCGCACACCCTTGACGGTGGCCGGATCGTCCAGCAAATTCCCCGAACGCACGCCTTCCGTATAGGCGGTTGGCGGGGCGTCGTCGAACTCCAGGAGCCGCATCATCTTGCCCATGGAAGGGTACGGACCCGCGGCGAACGGAAGGATCTGCACGAGGATTTTGTGCTCGCGGGCGAGCTGCGCGATGTGCTCCAGCTGCTCGGCCATGGCATTCGGGCCGCCTACGGGGACCCGGAGAACGGCCTCATGGAGCAACGCCCAATACACGGGCCGTGTAGCGCCCTTGAGGATGGCGGCCCGGTCCAGTCGGTTGCGTACCGCTTCCTCGATCTGCTCATCCTCCGAGAACGGATCGCCCGCGCGCATGACGGCCCGTGCGTACGGCGCTGTCTGTAGCAGCCCAGGCACGATCATGGGCTCGCAGTCGCAGATCCTCGCCGCCAACCGCTCCAGCTCCGCCACCGCCGCGAAGTAATCCGGATACCGCTTGTCGTCGATCAGCTTGCGCCAGGCCCGCTCGAAAAAGCCGTCGGTTTGCAGCACCTCGTCGATCCGGGTCGCCACATCCAGCTGCGGCCTGCGGATCGCCTGCTCGAACTGGCCGATGTAGCCGCCGGAGACGAACACCCGCCGCCCCAGTTCGTTCTGGGTCAGCCCGGCGAGTTCTCTGCGGTATTTGAGCTCCGCGCCCCAGTGTTCCCATGCCGCCATGCGTGAGCCATTGGCCATGGCTAACTCCCTCTGCCTGCCCGGCAGTTGTAGTGCCGATCCCATTGCAGAGCGTAGTTCCGCAGCGTCACGCTCTGCATGCGAACAGTGAAACCCCCATGGAAAGGGCGGACGATCATGCAGCAGCACCTCAAGGAAGTGAATGCCGTGACGACGGAACTGCGCGAGGCCCTCGCCCGGGCGGGGATCGTGCTGCCTTCACTCCGCCCCGACCCGGTGTCCATCGCGCACCGCTATATGCCGCCGCTCGTCGAATTGGGGCGCTGCTCGATGGAGGTCGCCCGGCAGCTGACCGACGCGCTGGCGGAGCCCGCCCGGGGCGAGCGGCCCTGAGAGCCACCCGGGACCGCCGCCCTGCCGTCGTGCGCGAGAATGGCCCCATGAGTCTGTTCCGCGACGACGGCATCGTGCTGCGCACCCAGAAGCTGGGCGAGGCGGACCGGATCATCACCCTGCTCACCCGCAGTCACGGCCGGGTGCGGGCCGTGGCGCGCGGCGTACGGCGCACGAAGTCGAAGTTCGGGGCCCGGCTGGAGCCCTTCTCGCACGTCGACGTGCAGTTCTACGCGCGCGGCGGCGAGCTGGTCGGGCGCGGGCTGCCGCTGTGCACGCAGAGCGAGACGATCGCCGCGTACGGCGGCGGCATCGTCACGGACTACGCGCGCTACACGGCCGGGACGGCGATGCTGGAGACCGCCGAGCGGTTCACCGACCACGAGGGCGAGCCGGCCGTGCAGCAGTACCTGCTGCTGGTCGGCGCGCTGCGCACGCTCGCCAACGGGGAGCACGCGCCGCACCTGGTGCTGGACGCGTTCCTGCTGCGCTCGCTGGCGGTCAACGGCTACGCGCCGAGCTTCGGTGCCTGCGCGCGGTGCGGTCTGCCCGGTCCCAACCGGTTCTTCTCGGTGGCCGCGGGCGGCGTCGTCTGCGGGGACTGCCGGGTGCCCGGAAGCGTCGTACCCTCCTCAGAGGCCATCGGGCTCCTCGGCGCGCTGCTGACCGGCGACTGGGAGACCGCGGACGCCTGCGAGGCGCGGCATGTCCGGGAGGGCAGCGGCCTCGTCGCGGCGTATCTGCACTGGCATCTGGAACGAGGCCTGCGCTCCCTCCGTTACGTGGAGAAATAGCGCGGGCCGTCAATCGAGTCAATGAGTCAACGATCTGCAGAGGAGACTGGGGCGCATGGCAGTACGCGGGATTCTGGGCCGCAACCGGCGCGAGTACGAGACGCCCGAGCGGCATCCGTCCGGCGCGCGCCCGCCGAAGATCCCCGGCGAGCTCGTCCCGAACCATGTCGCGATCGTGATGGACGGCAACGGCCGGTGGGCCAAGGAGCGCGGGCTGCCGCGCACCGAGGGCCACAAGGTCGGCGAGGGCGTCGTCCTCGACGTGCTCAAGGGCTGCATCGAAATGGGCGTGAAGAACCTCTCGCTCTACGCCTTCTCGACGGAGAACTGGAAGCGGTCACCGGACGAGGTCCGCTTCCTGATGAACTTCAACCGGGACGTGATCCGGCGGCGCCGTGACGAGATGGACGCGCTGGGTATCCGCATCCGGTGGGTCGGGCGGATGCCGAAGCTCTGGAAGTCCGTGGTGCAGGAACTCCAGGTCGCCCAGGAGCAGACCAAGAAGAATGACGCGATGACGCTGTATTTCTGCGTGAATTACGGCGGTCGGGCGGAGATCGCGGACGCCGCGGCGGCGATCGCGGCGGATGTCCGGGCCGGGAAGCTGGACCCGTCCAAGGTCAACGAGAAGACCGTGGCGAAGTACATGTACTACCCGGACATGCCGGATGTGGACCTCTTCGTCCGGCCGTCCGGCGAGCAGCGGACGTCGAACTACCTGATCTGGCAGAGCGCCTACGCCGAGATGGTCTTCCAGGACATTCTCTGGCCGGACTTCGACCGCCGGAACCTCTGGGACGCCTGCCTGGAATACGCGAAGCGGGACCGCCGCTTCGGGGCGGCGCCGATCGCCGAGGGCGAGTCGGCCACGTAAACGGGCCCGTCCCGCCCCGCGCCGCCCGGCCGGAACAGCAGGCAACGGCCGCCCCCGCCCGCAGGCGGAGGCGGCCGTTCCCGTATGTCCGCAGCTACTGCTACTGCTACCGCGCCGCCGCGCGGTCCGCGCACTCGCCGCACGTACCGAAGATCTCGATGGTGTGGGCGACATCGCGGAAGCCGTGCTCGGCGGCGATCTGGTCGGCCCACTTCTCGACCGCGGGGCCCTCGACCTCGACGGCCTTGCCGCAGGCCCGGCAGACCAGGTGGTGGTGATGGTCGTCGGTGCTGCACCGGCGGTAGACGGCCTCGCCCTCGCTGGTCCGCAGCACATCGACCTCGCCGGCGTCGGCGAGGGACTGCAGCGTCCGGTAGACGGTGGTCAGCCCGACCGAGTCGCCCCGGTGCTTGAGCATGTCGTGCAGCTCCTGCGCGCTGCGGAACTCGTCGACCTCGTCGAGTGCGGCCGAAACCGCGGTCCGCTGCCGCGTCGACCGGCCGCGTACCGGAGATCCCGCGCTCGTCGCCACCGTTGCCTCCCTAGGACGTCAGGACTTGCCCTGCGCATGCGTTGGGCCATTGTGCCAGGTGATGCCCGGAACCCTGGTGGGACACTTACCTCCATGTCTGTCCCGCACCGGCCGGCCCTACCCCTGGCGGGCGCGTCGTACGACTGGGTCAGGCCACCCGCCGCGGACCCGCCTCACACCCGCACGTCGTCCGCCGGAACCCGGTCGGCGGGTACCTCCAGAGTGCACCCCTCGGCGGCCTGTGCGGCCGCTCTGGCGCGTTTTCTCGCGAGCGGGGCGGCCAGCGCCGTGAACGCCACGAAGAGCCCGATGGCGAACAGCACGATGGTCGCTCCGGACGGCACGTCGACGTAGTACGAGGTCGTCGTCCCGGCGACGGTGACCACCACGCCGATCGCCACCGCCGCGGCGAAGGTCACCGCGAAACTGCGGCTCAGCTGCTGCGCCGCCGCCACCGGGATCACCATCAGCGCGCTGACCAGCAGCAGACCGACCACCCGCATCGCGACCGTGACGGTGACCGCGGCGGTCACCGCGACCAGCAGGTTCAGCAGCCGCACCGGCAGCCCCGTCACCCGCGCGAACTCCTCGTCCAGGCACACCGCGAACAGCTGGCGGCGCAGCCCGACGGTGATCGCCAGCACCAGCGCGGCCAGGACGCAGATCGTCGTCATGTCCTGCGGCGAGACGGTGGTGATCGAACCGAAGAGATACGTCCCGAGATTGGCGTTGGAGCCCGCGTCGGAGAGGTTCATCAGCAGCACACCGCCCGCCATGCCGCCGTAGAACAGCATGGCCAGCGCGAGATCGCCGCGGGTCCTGCCGTACCAGCGGATCAGCTCCATGATCACCGAGCCGACGACGGCGACCGCGGTGGCCATCCAGACCGGGCTGGAGTTCAGCAGGAAGCCGAGGCCGACGCCGGTGAGGGCGACATGGCCGATACCGTCGCCCATCAGGGCCTGGCGGCGCTGGACGAGGTAGATACCGATGGCGGGCGCGGTGACACCGACGATCAGGGCGGCGATCAGCGCCCGCTGCATAAAGGCGTAGTCGAGGATTTCCATCAGCTCAGCAGCCCCGTTCGGAGCGGTTCCGCGGACGCGTCGGCGTGCGGGTGGACATGGTCGTGGCCGGGCAGCGCATGCTGGCCGACGGCTTCGGGCGGCGGGCCGTCGTGGACGACGCAGCCGTCGCGCAGCACCACCGCGCGGTCGATCAGCGGCTCCAGCGGCCCCAGTTCGTGCAGGACGAGCAGCACCGTGGTGCCCCGGGCGACCTGCTCGCGCAGCGCGGCGGCCAGCACCTCCTGGCTGGCCAGGTCGACCCCGGCCATCGGCTCGTCCATGATCAGCAGATCCGGTTCACCGGCCAGCGCACGGGCGATCAGCACCCGTTGGTGCTGTCCTCCCGACAGGGCGTTGACGGAGTCCCTGGCCCGGTCCGCCATCCCGACCAGCTCCAGCGCGCGATGCACCGCGGCCCGGTCGGCCCGGCGCAGGATGCCCAGCTTCGTACGGGCCAGCCGGCCGGCCGTGACCACCTCGCGGACGGTGGCCGGAACCCCGCCCGCCGCGGTCGTGCGCTGCGGCACGTACCCGATCCGGGCCCAGTCCCCAAAACGCCGGAACGGCGTCCCGAACAGCGACAGTTCACCGCCGGTCAGCGGAACCTGGCCGATCACCGACCGTACGGCGGTCGACTTGCCGGAGCCGTTGGCGCCGAGCAACGCCACGACCTCGCCCGGGCGCACGGTGAGATCGACCCCGCGCAGCACGGGCCGGGCGCCGAGCGACGCGGTGGCGCCGCGCAGGGCTATGACGGGCTCGCCCTCCATGGCGGGCTGGTCCCTGTCCTTCATGTGCCGACCTCCGTCGTGCGGTACGTCCGAATCGCGCCCGGCGGCATGCCGGGCCGCCGCTGCGCGGTCACTTGCCGCCGAGCGCCTGCTCCAGCGCGGCGAGGTTGGCGCGCTGGATACCGAAGTAGTCCTTGCCGCGGGACTTGGGGGTGATCCCCTCCAGCGGGTCGAGGACGTCGGTCTTCAGGTGCAGGTCCCCGGCCAGGGCCTTGGCGGTGGCCGGGTTGGCGATGGTCTCGAAGAAGACCGTCGAGACATGGTGCTGTGCGGCGAGGGTGTGCAGGTCCTTGATGCGGTTGGCGCTGGGCTCGGACTCCGGGTCCAGGCCGCTGATCGCCTCCTCGGTCAGGCCGTACCGCTCGGCGAGGTAGCCGAACGCCGCGTGGGTGGTGACGAACGTGTCCGAGGCCCGGTTCTTCAGCCCGTCCCGGAACTCCTTGTCCAGCCCGTCCAGCTTCTTGACCAGGGCGTCGGTGTTCTTCTGGTAGTCGGCCCTGTTCTTCGGGTCGGCCTGGGCGAGCGTCCGGCCCACGCCCTTGGCGACCTCGGCGTACTTCACCGGGTCCAGCCAGACGTGCGGGTCCCGGCCCGGCTCGGACTCGGAGTGCGAGTGGTTGTCGCCGGTGGAGTGGTGGTGGCCGTCGACCTCGGTGCCGTGCGTTTCGAGCGAGGTGAGGGAGGCCGCGTCGGCGACGTTCTTGACGCCGGACTGCTTGATCGCGTCGTCCACGGCGGGCTGCAGGCCCTTGAGGTAGACGATCGCGCCGGACTCACCGAGCTGCGCGGTCTGCTTCGGGGTGAGCTCCAGGTCGTGCGGCTCGACGCCCGGCTTGGTGAGGTTGGACACCTCGACGTGGGAGCCGCCGATCTGCTCGGCGAGGAACTGCATCGGATAGAAGGACGCCGTCACCTTCAGCTTGCCGTCGCCGGAGCGGCCGGCGTCGGCGGCGGAGCAGGCGGTGAGGCCCAGCAGGCCGAGGACCGCGGCTCCGGCTATGGCTGCGGTGGATATGTTCGGGCGTACGTTCATGACACTCATTTTCAACAAACATGGAAATGATTGTCAACAAAGTGCGAAGCAGGTCACAGTGCCCGAGGAAGCGGCCGGAACCGATTTGATCCGGAGGGTACGGCCGCCGGTACCCTGAACTATTCGCCCGCCCGTCTCCCGAGCAACCCCCCTCGTCGAGGCGCTACGCGCCGTCCTGTCCATTGTTCGTCGTCGTAATGAAGAGAGCACCGTGGCCGCCGACAAGATCGATACCATCGTCAGCCTGAGCAAGCGCCGTGGCTTCGTCTACCCCTGCAGTGAGATCTACGGTGGCTCCCGTGCTGCCTGGGACTACGGCCCCCTCGGCGTCGAGCTCAAGGAGAACCTCAAGCGCCAGTGGTGGCGCGCCATGGTCACCTCGCGCGAGGACGTCGTCGGTATCGACTCGTCGGTGATCCTGGCCCCCGAGGTATGGCAGGCGTCCGGCCACGTCGCCACCTTCACCGACCCGCTCACCGAGTGCACCTCCTGCCACAAGCGCTTCCGCGCCGACCACCTGGAAGAGGCGTACGAGGAGAAGCACGGCCGGCTGCCCGAGAACGGCCTCGCCGACATCAACTGCCCGCACTGCGGCAACAAGGGCGGCTTCACCGAGCCCAAGCAGTTCTCCGGCCTGCTCTCCACCCACCTCGGCCCGTCCCAGGACACCGCCTCGGTCGCCTACCTGCGCCCCGAGACCGCGCAGGGCATCTTCACCAACTTCGCCCAGGTGCAGCAGACCTCGCGCAAGAAGCCGCCGTTCGGCATCGCGCAGATGGGCAAGTCCTTCCGGAACGAGATCACTCCGGGCAACTTCATCTTCCGCACCCGCGAGTTCGAGCAGATGGAGATGGAGTTCTTCGTCAAGCCGGGCGAGGACGAGCAGTGGCACGAGTACTGGATGGAGCAGCGCTGGAACTGGTACCGCGACCTCGGCATCCGCGAGGAGAACATCCGCTGGTACGAGCACCCCGCCGAGAAGCTCTCGCACTACTCCAAGCGCACCGCTGACATCGAGTACCGCTTCCAGTTCGGCGGCTCGGAGTGGGGCGAGCTGGAGGGCGTCGCGAACCGCACCGACTACGACCTCTCCTCGCACTCCAAGGCGTCCGGCCAGGACCTCTCCTACTTCGACCAGGAAGCCGGCGAGCGCTGGACCCCGTACGTCATCGAGCCCGCGGCCGGTGTCGGCCGCGCGATGCTCGCCTTCCTCCTCGACGCCTACGTCGAGGACGAGGCCCCCAACGCCAAGGGCAAGATGGAGAAGCGCACGGTCATGCGCCTCGACCCGCGACTGGCCCCGGTCAAGGCCGCGGTCCTGCCGCTCTCCCGCAACCCGCAACTCTCCCCGAAGGCCAAGGGCCTGGCCGCGGACCTGCGCAAGAACTGGAACATCGAGTTCGACGACGCGGGCGCCATCGGCCGCCGCTACCGCCGCCAGGACGAGATCGGCACCCCGTTCTGCGTCACCGTCGACTTCGACACCCTCGACGACAACGCCGTCACGGTGCGCGAGCGCGACACGATGAAGCAGGAGCGCGTCAGCCTCGACCAGATCCAGTCCTACCTGGGCGGCCGTCTCCTCGGCTGCTGACCCGCCGCCCGCCCGGCAACGACAGAGCGCCGGCCGCCCCCGCAACTTCCCGGGGACGGCCGGCGTTTCGCTGCGCGCGGCCGTACGGACAGGGCCCTCCGACCCGCCTGGGGTCTGTCCTGTGGGTTGGGTCGGGGGTCGGGCGGGGCCTGGGACCTGGGATCTGGGACCTCGCGCCGGTCCGGTGGATCGGGGACGGGCGGGGCCTTGGGGGCTGTCCCGTAGGTCGGTCGGGGACGGGCGGAACCTCGGGCCTGTCCGGTGGGTCAGGGCCGGGAGGCCCTAGCCCTGCAGCCCCCGCATCACCAGGTCGCGGACCGCCTCGAAGTCGGCGGTGATCTCCGGGCGGGACCACTCCGCGGCGTAACACGGGTCGTGGAAACGGCCGGTGGCGGCGAAGACGGCGTGAGCGGTGGTGGCGGGGGAGGGGGCGCGGAAGGCGCCCTCGGCGACGCCGGCCTCGATGATCGTGGCGAGCTGGGATTCGAGGTCGGTGACATGGCGGTCGACGACACCGCCGCTCTCGCCGATCAACGTCATATACGTGGCGAAGAGTTCGGGGTCGTCGCCGGCCTTGTGGCGTTTCGCCTCGAAGAGGGTCGCGAGCCAGCGGCGCAGCCGGTCGTCGGCCGGACCCGCGTCCCTGACGATGGTCGCCAGCTGCTCGCTCGTACGGTCCAGCCAGCGCGCCGTGACGGCCTCCCGCAGCGCCGTCTTCGTACGGAAGTGGCGGTAGACGCTGCCGTGGCTGACGCCCAGGGCGCGCGCGACGTCGACCACGGTGGCCTTGGCCGGGCCGTAGCGGCGCAGCACCTCCTCGGTGGCTTCGAGGATGCGCTCGGGGGTCAACGTCTCGGGGGGCATGAAACGAGCCGGCCTTTCGGGGAGGGGCGGGGCGGGAGGGGGCGGAAGGGATGGTGGCGGGGGGAGGGATGGCGGCGGCGAGACATCGATGGGTAACCGAGGGCGTCCGGTGGTGGGCAACCGGCGGGCGTCCGGTGGTGGGCGACCCGGCAGGTGGCCAGTGGTGGGCAGCTGGCTGGTGCCCGACCTGGGGTCCGTCTTCGTTCTCTACGGACGGTACCCGTGATGCGCTCTTCCCGGGGCCTCCCCCTCCCCCTCCCCCCACCCCTCCCCCTCGCGTATGCGTCGGCACACGGGCTCGCGTGCGCCCGGGTATGAGCCCGTGTGCGCCTCGGCACGAGCTCGCGTGCGCCCTGGCATGGGCTCGCCTGCGCCTTGGCACGAGCCCGCGCGTGCCCCGGCAGGAACGCCAGCCAACGAACGCCAGCCACGGCTCTCCCTGGCTCCCCGGCTCGAACTCCGGACTCGGAGCGCGGCGGGCCCGATGCCTGCCCACGGCCCCCAGGCTCGAACTCCGGCCTCGGAGCGCGCCGGGCTCGAATCCCGATCGTGGAGCCCCAAGGCATGAACTCCGGCCGCGGAGTCCCGGCTCGAACCCCGGCCATGGAGACCCAAGGCGTGAACTCCAGCCAAAGAGCCCGGACTTGAACTCCAGCCCCGAGCCCCGAGCCCCGCGTCCGCCTCCCCCGGCCCCGAGCCCCGCGCCCGTCCCCCCGGCCGCTGAGTGCCGGAGCGCGAACCCCGACCGTCGGAGGCCCAGAGCGCGAACCCCGGTTGCGGAGCCCCAAGGTACGGACTCCGGACGGGACTCCCTGTTGCGATTCGGGCGGGTCATCGAGAGCCGTCAGGTGCGTCCGCTTGTGGGGCCACCGGCTGTCCGGCTGCCACCGACGGCCACCGCGGCCGTCGGCAGGCGGCTCGTTTGCCGAGCCTGTGGCCGTAGGCAGCTGATGTCCTGCCGGCGGGACCGTGAGTGGTAGGCGGTCGGCGGGGCGTGAACGGCGAGCGGTCGGCGGGTGTGTTGGCGTTGCCCCGTGGCCCTTCGCTCGCCGTGGGCCGGGTGCCCGGCAGGGTGGCGTTCGTCGTCCGCCTCTCGATGTCGCTCCTCTCCGTGGTCAGTGTTCGCTGTCCAAGTGGGCCATCTGGGCTGCCGGGTAGCGGTCGCCGGCTGCGGCGCCGGCGGGGATGGCCTGCTCGATGGCGGTCAGGTCGCCGGCGTCCAGGGTGACGTCCAGGGCGCCGAGGGCCTCGGTGAGGCGGTCGCGGCGGCGGGCGCCGACCAGAGGGACGATGTCCTCGCCGCGGGAGAGGACCCAGGCGATGGCGGTCTGGGCGACCGAGACGCCCTTCTGGTCGGCGATCTTGCGGAGTGCGTCCACCAGGTCGAGGTTGCGATCCAGGTTGTCGCCCTGGAAGCGCGGCGACATCCCGCGGAAGTCATTGGCGGCGAGCTTGCGGTCACGGGTGAAGTGGCCGCTGATCAGGCCGCGGGAGAGCACTCCGTAGGCGGTGATGCCGATGCCCAGTTCGCGGGCGGTGGGGAGGATCGCGTCCTCGATACCGCGGGAGATGAGGGAGTACTCGATCTGGAGGTCGGCGATCGGGGCGACGGCGGCGGCCCGGCGCAGGGTGTCCGGGCCCACCTCGGAGAGGCCGATGTGGCGGACGTGGCCGGCCTCGACCAGCTCGGCGATGGCGCCGATGGTCTCCTCGATCGGGACGTCGGGGTCGACGCGGGCGATCCGGTAGATGTCGATGTGGTCGGTGCCCAGGCGCTGGAGGGAGTACGCGGCGAAGTTCTTCACCGCGGCGGGCCGGCCGTCATAGCCGCTGAAGCCGCCCTCGACGGTGCGCAGGGCGCCGAACTTGACGCTGGTCAGGGCCTTTTCGCGGGCGGCGGCGGGGGCCGTCCGCAGGGCTTCGTTGAGGAGGAGTTCGTTGTGGCCCATGCCGTAGAAGTCGCCGGTGTCGAGGAGGGTGATGCCGGCGTCGAGGGCGGCGTGGATGGTGGCGAGGGATTCGGCGCGGTCGCTGTCGCCGTAGAGGGCGGACATGCCCATGCAGCCAAGGCCGAGGGCTGAGGTCTGCGGGCCGGTGGTGCCGAGGGTGCGGGTCTGCACGGCGTGCTCCTGAGGGGAGGGATGGTGGGTGGCTGGTTCAGCCGTGCCTCAACCATGACATGACGGCTGACAGATTTCAATATTTGTCAGTCGTAAGGGTGAGGGGTGATGGAGGGGTGGGGGAGCGGGCCGTGGGGAGGGGCGAGAAGCGGGGCTCAGTGCAGGGTGCGGGGGAGGCGGAAGCCGAGCAGGGTCGTGCCGAGGACGATCAGGAGCTGGGCCAGTACGGCGGCGAGCAGGGCGTCGCGGATGCCGGCGGCGGGGAGCAGGGCGAGGAAGAGGGTGCCCAGCGTGGCCACGCCGAGGGCGAGACCGGACTGCTGGGTGGTGACCATGACGCCGCCGCCCACGCCCGCCTGAGCCACCGGCAGTTCGCTCAGCACGATCCGCATCAGGACCGGCATCAGCAGGCCCTGCCCGAAGCCCAGCACCGTCATGCTCGGGGCCAGCTCCAGGACCGGGATGTGCGGCCAGTCGGCGTGGACGGTCAGGGCCAGGGCGAGCAGCCCGGCGCCCTGGAGCAGCGAGCCGGTGATCACCACCCGGCGGCCGAAGCGCTGCACCAGCCGCGGGCCGGCCAGCGAGGCGAGGAAGAAGGCGAGGCAGAGCGGGGCGAGCGCGATGCCGGCGGCGAGCGGGCCGTAGCGCAGGCCGGTCTGGAGGGCCACCGCCACCACGAACATGAAGCCGCCGAAGCCGACGGAGAACGGGATCATCATGGACAGGCCGCTGTGGACGGAGGGGATGCGGAGGAGGGACGGCGGTACGAGGGGGGTGCGGCCGGTCCGCTCGGCGCGGCGCTCGACGGCGATGAACGCGGCGGCCGAGAACGGGAAGACCGCCAGCAGCAGCCAGGACCACACGGGCCAGCCGGCGGCGCGGCCCTCGGTGAGAGGCAGCAGCAGGGCGATGAGGGAGGTGGCGAGCAGCGCGGTGCCGGGGCCGTCGACGCGGGTGGGGTGCGGGGACCGGGTCTCGGGGACCGTACGGGCCGCCAGCAGCCAGGCCACCACGGCGATCGGGACGTTCACCAGGAACACCGCGCGCCAGCCGGTGCCGGCCAGGTCGACCGAGACCAGCAGCCCGCCGAGCACCTGGCCGACGGCGCTGGAGACGCCGGCCGTGCCGCCGTAGAGGCTGACGGCCTTGGCGCGCCGCTTGCCGGTGGTGGTGGCCTGGATGGTGGCCAGTACCTGAGGCAGCAGCAGGGCGGCGGCCGCGCCCTGGGCGACCCGGGCGATCACCAACGTCCAGGCGTCGGGGGCCAGTCCGCAGGCGAGCGAGGTGAGACCGAAGGTGGCAAGGCCCCAGAGGAACAGCCGGCGCCGGCCGGCGATGTCGCCGAGCCGTCCGCCGAGGACGAGCATCGTGGCGTAGGCGACGCCGTAGCCGGCGACCACCATTTCCAGCAGCGCGGGCCCCGCCTGCAGGTCGTGGTCGATGGTCGGCAGGGCCACGTTGACGATAAAGAAGTCGATCATCGGGAGGGCCGCGCCCAGGAGGACGGTCAGCAGGCCCAGGGGGGTGAGTAGTGGGGTCGCCGCCGAACGGTGCCGGGCGGCGGTGGTGGGTGCCGCCGGGGTGGTGCTCTGTATCTGGGTTTCGGTCACGCCGTCGATGATCGTGGTCGGCTCAGACGGGTACCAGAGTGTCCTTATCCTGGTATCAGCGCTACCTGGCAACTGTCTGGGCTCTGCGGCAGGCTGGACGCATGAGTCTGGATACGACGGATGTGGCAGCGGCGGCGGGACCGGGCACCGTCCCGGACGCGACCACCGTCCCGGATGTGACCACCGTCTCGGATGTGGCGGTGTCGCAGCGTGCCACACGTGGCGGGGGCGGCGCAGCCCCCCGGGCCGGCGGCGCCCCCCGGGCCGGCGACACGATCCGGGCCGGCGACGCGATCCGGCGGGCGGAGCTGGCCGCGT
Source organism: Streptomyces sp. YGL11-2 (assembly GCF_050054615.1). Lineage (NCBI taxonomy): Bacteria > Bacillati > Actinomycetota > Actinomycetes > Kitasatosporales > Streptomycetaceae > Streptomyces > Streptomyces sp. YGL11-2. The sequence goes on along the minus strand of NZ_JBNHIN010000005.1, from coordinate 261,962 downwards.
TCCTGCGCAGCCGCCGGGAGCGGATCACCCCCGAGCAGGTCGGCCTGCCGCGCGGCAGCCGCCGCCGCACCCCCGGGCTGCGCCGCGAGGAGGTCGCGCATCTCGGAGCGGTCGGCGTGACCTGGTACACCTGGCTCGAACAGGGCCGGGACATCCACGTCTCGCCGCAGGTGCTGGACGCGGTGGCCCGCGCGCTGCTGCTGGACCGCGCCGAGCGCAGCCACCTCTTCGCGCTCGCCGGGGCGATCGACCCGCTGCCGGGCAAGGAGTGCACGGGCGTGCCGCTGGCGCTGCGGCAGATCCTGGACCAACTCGCGCCGTTCCCCGCGGTGGTGCAGAACAGCCGGTTCGACATCCTCGCCTACAACAGCACGTACGGGCAGCTGATGTGCGACCTCGACGCGCTGCCCGAGGAGGACCGGAACTGCATGTGGCTGGCGTTCACCCACCCCGGGTGGCGGGCCGCGCTCGTCGACCGGGAGGCGACGATCCGGACGATGACCGCCAAGTTCCGCGCCTCGATGGCCGAGCATGTCGCGGAGCCCGCGTGGAAGGCGCTGGTGACGCGGCTGACCGAAGCGTCGCCGGAGTTCCGGGAGATCTGGGCGCAGCACGAGGTCGAGCGCCAGGCCAGCGCCCTCAAGGTCTTCCGGCACCCGGAGGTCGGCGTGCTCCAGCTGACCGGGACGAATCTGTGGACGGGGCCGAATCCCGGGCCGAAGGCGCTGGTGTACACCCCGGTCGACGAGGTGTCGCGGGAGCGGCTGGAGCGGTTGGAGAAGCTGGCGCTCGCCCAGGGGTGAGCGTGCCCGGTCGCAGGTTACGACTCCGCGCCCGCCCGGCTGTGCCCGCGGGCCGTCCCGTTCTCGAAGAGCGCCGCGGTGCGCCGGGCGGTGGCGTGTGCCCAGCGGGTGGTGGTCAGGGCGCCGAGGAGGAGGATCGCGGCGCCGCAGCCGGTGATGATCCACCAGACGGGGCGGCCGGCGGCGAGGAAGGCGGCGGGGGTGGCGCCGAGGTGCGCCCCGCCGGCCAGAACGGCGCCGATCACCGCGACGCCCAGCGACTGCCCGACCTGCCGGCTGGTGGAGGCCACCGCCGCCGCCACGCCGGCCTGCGCGCGCGGCATACCGGACACCGCGGTGTTGGTGATCGGGGCGTTGACCAGGCCGAAGCCGATGCCGAAGAGGACGTAGCCGGTGAGCAGCAGGGCGTTGGTCGACGGGGCGTCGAAGGCGGCGAAGAGCAGGCCGCTGGCGGCCATCGCCGTACCGGCCAGCAGCAGCGGCAGCCGGGCGCCGCGGCCGGCGACCAGGCGTCCGGAGAGCGGGGCGAAGACCAGGGTCATCCCGGCCATGGGGAGCATGTAGAGGCCGGCTTCCAGGGCGGACAGGCCGCGGATGTTCTGGAGGTAGAGGGTGTTGACGAAGAGGAAGCCGCCGAGCGCGGCGAACGCGCAGACGGCCGTGACGGTGGCGCCGGCGAACGGGACGCTGTGGAAGAACCGCAGGTCGATGAGGGGTTCGCGGCGGCGGCTCTCGTAGCCGACGAGGGCCGCGAGGGAGGCCGCGGCCACCAGCACGAACGAGAGGATCTCCGGGGAGGTCCAGCCGGTCTCCGGGGCCTGGATGATCGCGTACGTCAGGGAGCCGAGCAGTGCGATCACCAGCAGCTGGCCCACCGCGTCGACCCGGCGGGGCCTGGGGGCGCGGGACTCCGGGACGTACCGCCGGGTGAGGAACAGCGCCAGGGCGCCGATCGGTACGTTGATCCAGAAGATCGACCGCCAGCCGACGTTCTGCACCAGCAGTCCGCCGATCACCGGCCCGGCCGCCATGCTGATGCCGACCACACCGCCCCACACCCCGATGGCGCGGGCCCGTTCCCGGGGGTCGGTGAAGGTGTTGGTGATGATCGACATGGCGACGGGGTTGAGCATCGACCCGCCGACCGCCTGCACCATCCGGAAGACCACCAGCCATTCCAGCCCGGGCGCCAGGCTGCACAGCAGCGAGCCGATCGCGAAGACCACCAGCCCGACGGTGAAGATCCGGCGGCGGCCGAGGCGGTCCGCCATCGAGCCGGACAGCATCAGCAGCGACGCCAGGACCAGGGTGTAGGCGTCGATCGTCCACTGCATCCCGGAGACCGAGGCGCCCAGCTCGTGCTGCATGGTCGGCAGCGCGACGTTCAGGATGGTGTTGTCGAGGCTGACGATCAGCAGGCTCAGGCAGCAGATCGCCAGGACCAGCAGGCGGCGACGGCGGCTGACGGCGGGCATGGTTGAACGCTACAACGATCCCGGCCGGACGTCCCCGGCGGGGCGGTTCGTCGGGTGCGGGACAATGGGGTCCATGACTTCGCTGCAGATCGGCCCGCATGCGGTGCAGCCCCCCGTGGTGCTCGCGCCCATGGCCGGGATCACCAACGCCCCGTTCCGGACGCTGTGCCGGGAGTTCAGCGGCGGCAAGGGCCTCTTCGTCAGCGAGATGATCACCACCCGGGCGCTGGTCGAGCGCAACGAGAAGACCATGCAGCTGATCCGCTTCGACGCGAGCGAGCAGCCGCGCTCGATCCAGCTGTACGGCGTCGACCCGGCCACCGTCGGCAAGGCCGTCCGCATGATCGCGGAGGAGGACCTGGCCGACCACATCGACCTGAATTTCGGCTGCCCGGTCCCGAAGGTGACCCGCAAGGGCGGTGGCTCCGCCCTCCCCTACAAGCGGAACCTGCTGCGCGCCATCCTGCGCGAGGCGGTCAGCGGCGCCGGTGACCTGCCCGTCACGATGAAGATGCGCAAGGGCATCGACGACGACCACATCACCTTCCTCGACGCCGGCCGGATCGCCGTCGACGAGGGCGTGACCGCCATCGCGCTGCACGGCCGCACCGCCGCCCAGCACTACGGCGGCACCGCCGACTGGGACGCCATCGCGCGCCTCAAGGAGCACGTCCCGGAGATCCCGGTGCTCGGCAACGGCGACATCTGGTCCGCGGACGACGCGGTGCGGATGATGCGGCGGACCGGCTGCGACGGAGTGGTCGTCGGCCGCGGCTGCCTGGGCCGCCCCTGGCTCTTCGGCGATCTGGTCGCCGCCTTCGAGGGCACCGGCGCGCCCGCCGCGCCGACCCTCCGCGAGGTCGCCGCGGTCATGGTCCGGCACGCCGCGCTGCTGGGCGAGTGGATCGGCGACGAGAACCGCGGCGTCATCGACTTCCGCAAGCACGTCGCCTGGTATCTGAAGGGCTTCGCGGTCGGCTCGGAGATGCGCAAGCGGCTGGCGATCAGCTCGTCGCTCGCCGAACTGGAGGACGGGCTGGGCGAGTTGGACCTCGACCAGCCGTGGCCGGCGGGCGCCGACGGACCGCGCGGCCGCACCTCCGGCAACAACCGCGTGGTGCTGCCCGACGGTTGGCTGCGCGACCCGTACGACTGCGCCGGCGTCAGCGAGGACGCGGAGCTGGACACCTCGGGGGGCTGACCGGCGGATGGCCGGTTTTCCCGCCCCGGCCCGGGAGTTGGCCTTAGCATCACGGGGAGGCAGGGCTTTCGGCCACGGGGGAAGCAGTGACAAGCGTCGTCTTCGTGCACGGTACGGGCGTCCGGTCGGCGTCGTACGACAGGACGTTCGGCCGCCTGACCCGCGCCCTGGCCCGGGTCAGACCCGATGTCCGCACCGTCCCCTGCTTCTGGGGCGAGGCCCACGGCGCGTCCCTCGCGCTCGGCGGGGCGTCGATCCCCGTACGGGACAAGGACCGCGGTCTCGCCTCGGACACCGATCCGCTGGACCTGTGGGCGCTGCTGGAGGCGGACCCGTTCGGCGAGCTGACGGCGTTCGCCGAGGCGGCCGGACAGGACGGTGCGGCGGGGTTCGTGCCGGGCCGCCGGGATCCGTGGGACGACATCGCCGACCGGATACGGGCGCTGTCCCTGGAGGAGCCGTTCCCCGACCCGGCGGCCACTGGCATGACGTCCGGGCACGCCGACGGCGTACGGCAACTCGCCGCCGACCTCGCCCCGTACACCGGTGAGGCCGCCGCGCGCGTCGCCGAGGAGATCTCCCGCAGCCTCGGCGGCGCACCGCCCACGGGCGGAATCGAGGCGGTGGCGGCCCGCGCCGTCCTGGCCCTCGCGCTGCGGCTGGCCGAGTCCGACGGCGACGCCGACGAACCGCTCCCCGTGGACGGCGCCGACCGCGACGCCCTCGTAGGCGCCCTGACCGACCGGCTCGGCGGCGCCGACCGCGGTGTCGGGGCGGTCGCGAAATGGGCCGGTGCCCGCCTGGCCACCCCCGTCCTGTGGCCGGTGTCCTCCGCCGCCCGGCGGCAGCGCGGCCGGCTGACGGCCGCGACCGTGCCCGCCGGCGGCGACATCCTCCGCTACCAGACCCGCGGCGGCGCCCTGCGCGCCGCGATCGCCGAGGCGGTGCGCACGGCCTCGGCGGACGCGGCAGGCCCGGTCGTCCTCCTCGCCCACAGCCTCGGCGGTATCGCCTGCGTCGACCTGCTCGCCGACCGCGCGGCCGGACCGCCGCCCGGCGTGGAGCTGCTGGTGACAGTCGGCTCGCAGGCGCCGTTCCTCTACGAGCTGGACGCGCTCGTCGCGCTGCGCCGCGGTGACCGGCTGCCGGCCGACTTCCCCCGCTGGATCAACGTCTACGACCAGCGGGACCTGCTCGCCTTCGTCGGCGAGAAGGTCTTTCCCGGGCGGGTGACCGACCACCGGGTCAACACCCGGCAGCCCTTCCCCCGTTCCCACAGCGCCTACTTCGCCCACCGGGGACTCCACGAACTGCTCGCCGCGGAGCTGCCGTGACGGGACCGCGGCACGACTGGCGGCGCACCCACGCCGTACTGGTGGCCGTCGAGGCGTATCAGGGCCACCCGGACTGGGATCTGGACGGACCGGTCAGCGACGCGCTCAAGGTGATGGGCTGGCTCGTCGAACAGGGCGTCCCGCGGGAGAACATCCAGCTGCTCGCCTCACCCCTGGCGCGCAACGAAGGTCTCCTCGCACAGGCGCCGCCCTCCTGGCGTCCGGCGCAGCGCGGCAACATACGGCACCTCTTCAGAGAAGAGCTGCGCCGCATCGACGGCGAGTGGCTGTGGATCTACTGGGCCGGGCACGGCGTCCAGGCGGGCGACCGCTGGAGCCTGCTCTACCCCGAGTCACGCGACCGGGACCTGGTCGGCGTGGACACCGACAACCTGATCCACCTGCTGCGCACGGACCGGCTGCCGCACCGGGGCGTGGACCGCGTCACGGTGATCATCGACGCCTGCCGCGAGGCCCTGCCCGTCCGGCAGCAGGCGCTGGCCGCGCCGCCGGACCGGCTCTGGGAGGAGCCGCAGACCCATCACGACCGCCGGATCTTCCTGATGCGCGCCTCCCACCCCGGTGGCACCGCCAAGAACCGCGACGGCGCAGGGCTGTTCACCTCCGTACTGCTCGAACAGCTCGCGAAGGCCGGACACGACGGGGCGGCCGTGGACCTCGACCGGGTCTGGCACGGGGTGAGCGGGGAGTTCGAGCGGCTGCGCAGGGACGAGGGTATCCGGCAGTTCCCGACCCTCCATGTCAGCGACTGGGACGGGACGGCACGCGAGTTCGCGGTCGAGCCGCTCCGGGACCCCCGGCACAGGCGCGCCCGGCAGCAACTGGTCTTCGAGACCGAACGGCTCCTGGCGGCCGCCGCCGGCGGGGCCCTGGGCGTCGCCGCCAGGCTGTGCCCACAGCTCGACACCGAGCCGCCCGCCACCACGCCCCCCACCGGCGGGGAACTGGTCGACTGGGCACTCGCCGACCCGCGGGGCGCCGCCACCCTCCTGCACGCGCTCGCCGAAGCGGCACCCGGCGAGACGGTGCAGCCCGGCGCCCACGAGGCGAGCTGCATCCTCCAGAACGGGCAGTGGCTCACCCGCGCCGAGTACGGTGCCCTCGTCGCGCTGCTGAGCCGGCTGGATCCGCCGCAACGGGACGCCTTCGAGCGACTGGCCGGTGAGCTGCTCCGCACGGCCCCCGCACCGGCCCCCGGCCCGGCCCCGCTGGTCGACGTGCTCGAAGGGCTCACCCGCAAGCAGGACCAACTCCCGCAGCTGCTCCGTGTGGTGGAGTGGTTCGCCGCCCCCGACCAGAGCCGGGTGGCGGTCGAGCTCCAGGAGTGGTCGATGGCCTGCGCGACCCGCCTCGGTCTCGTCGGGGCCCTGCGGGAACGGCGCATCGAAGCCGAGGACCGTGCGGCAGACGACCGGGCGGTGGACGAACGCGTCCAGGTCCGGCTCGGCCCGCCGGACGGCCCCGGGCACCGGCGGGGGTACGAGGTGTGGCTGAGCCGCCGCGACGGGGCCTCGGAGACCGTGTCGGTGGTCGACGACCGGGTCCCGCTGGAGGAGATCCAGCGCGCACTGGACGACGTGCTGAACAGGTACGCCCGGACGGACCGGACCGTGGTCGAGTTCTTCCTTGCGTACACCGACCTCCACCTGGAAGTGCACCGCTGGCCGCGCGGCACCGCAGGGCCCGCCCGCAGGACACTCGGCACCGACTTCCCCGTGGTCGTGCGCTCCGCCGAACTCCGCGACGAGCGGCCGGAGATGTGGAAGAAGCGGTGGGCGCGGGTGGAGACGTCCTGCACCACGGCCCTCTACTGGCCGCCGGGAGACATGGACAGCACCGCACTCCACACCGCCCTCCAGGCACGTGAGGACTCCCCCGGCGCCGTGATCACCACCGCGGTCCCGGACCGCCCGCAGCAGTTCGCGGTCTGCCTGTTCAGCGGCGTCCCCGTCCTGGTGTGGCACGCCGAGGCGGAACGGGAGTCGGCGGAGGCGGTGCTGGCCGCGATGCTCGGCGCCGAGCAACTGCACTCCCTGCCCCACCACGTACACCGGCTGCGGTCGTTGGGCGAGTCGCACGACCGCCACCCGGGCAAGCACCTGGCCCTGCTGTGGGACGACCCGCACCGGCCGCTTCCGCAACTAGAGCTGTCGGCACCCTGAGGAGAACGAAACGATGGCACAGGACTGGCGGCTGTTCCAGGGCGGCGGCACCGAGCCGCACGACGTGGAGTGGCCGGTGGCCCCGCCGTGGCGCCGCTTCGGCGACGCCGCCGCACACCACCGCACGGACGGGCGACCGCCGGCGTATGTGATCGCCCCCGAGGACCGGGACGTCGTCAACACCGCGCTGCACCTGCACCGCCCGCTGCTCGTCACCGGCCGGCCCGGTACGGGCAAGTCGACGCTGGCCCACGCCGTCGCCCGCGAGCTGCGCCTGGGACCGGTGCTGCACTGGCCGGTCAACAGCCGCTCCACACTGGCCGACGGGCTCTACCGCTACGACGCGGTGGGACGGCTGCGCGACGCCTCCCTGCGCGGCGGGGACCCCGGCGGGCCGGCGGCCGGCGAACCGGACATCGGCGACTACCTGCGGCTGGGCCCCCTGGGCACCGCGCTGCTGCCGCGCGGCAAGCCGCGGGTCCTGCTCATCGACGAACTCGACAAGGGCGACGTCGACCTGCCCAACGACCTGCTCACCGTCTTCGAGGAGGGCGCCTTCGACATCCCCGAACTGGCCCGACTCAAGCAGCCCGACGTCGAGGTGCGGACGACCGGGACCGAGGAGAAGGCACGGATCAGCGGCGGCCGGGTGGGCTGCGACGTCTTTCCCGTCGTCGTCATCACCAGCAACGGCGAGCGCGACTTCCCGCCCGCCTTCCTGCGGCGCTGCGTGCGCCTGGACATCAAGCAGCCGGACGAGCGGCAGCTGCGGGAGATCGTCACCATGCACCTCGGACCCGAGGTCGGCGCACAGGCGCAGCAGCTGATCACCGCCTTCCTGGACCTGCGGGACACACAAGAACGCGAACTGGCCACCGACCAGCTCCTCAACGCCGTCCATCTGCGCTCCTCCGGGGTGCGGATGGACTTCGACACCCTCCGCGAGACGGTGCTGCGCTCCCTGGACGAAGCAGACATCTGATGTTCCGGCGACTGTGCGCTCTGCTGGAGGACGCCGGGGCGGACCTGACCACCGAGGAACTGCGCGACATCCTGTGGTTCGCCGTGACCACGGCACCCTCCGGCGACGTCGACGGCGACGCCGGGCGGTCCGCCGGGCCCACGCGATCCGGCGGCGCCGCGGACGGCGGCCCGCTCCCCGCACCGGATTCCGCGCCGCCCGCCGAGCCGCGGCCGGGTGCCGAACGGAGGCCCGAACCCGCCGCCGATGCCGGGCTGTTCGCCCCCGGCGGGCCGCGGCGCACGGCGGCCCGCCCGGCCCAGGCCGTCGGGATCCGCGGCGTGCCGGCCCTGCCCGCGGCCCGCGGCCTGACCAGGGCGCTGCGACCGCTCCGGCAGAGCGTGCCCTCCCGCCGCGCCTTCGCCCTCGACGAGACGGCCACCGCCGACTGGATCGCCGACACCGGCCTCCCCGACGCCGTACTGCGCCCGGAGCGGGAGCGCTGGCTGAGCGTCGCACTGGTCGTCGACGACGGCCCGTCGATGGTGCTGTGGCAGCAACTCGCCGCCGAGATACGGGGCATGCTGGAGCGCCAGGGCGCCTTCCTGCACGTGCGGACCTACGGCCTGGACAGCGGATCGGCCGCCCAACCGGTGCTCACCGCCCGCCCGTTCGCGCCCGGCGCCCCGCGCCGCAGTACGGGACACCTCAACGACACCTCCGGCCGCACCGCGGTGCTGGTCCTCTCCGACGGCGTGGGGCCCGGCTGGCGCAGCGGCGCGATCGCGCGCACGCTGCTCGGCTGGGCCCGGCACGCGCCGGTCGCGGTGGTCCAGCCGTTGCCGCCGCGGATGTGGCCCGAGCAGGGGATGCCCACCCAGCGGCTGCTCGTCTCCGCGGACCGCCCCGGCGCCCCCGGCCGGAACCTGTCCGTACGGCACCCCGTGCTGCCGCCCGGCCTGGTCTCCTACAAGGGCTCGGTCGTGCCGGTCCTGGACCTGTCCCCGGCCCGGATCGGGGCCTGGGCCGACCTCACCGCCACGGGCCGGGGCAGTGCGCTGCTGCCGGTGATGCTCCTGGGCGACGACCACGGCGCGCCCGACCCCGCCCCTGACCCCGCCCCCGCGGCCGACGGCCGGCGCGGCGTGCCCGCGGTCGCTCCCGAAGAGCGCCTGCGGCGCTTCCGGGCCGCAGCCTCCCCCGAGAGCCAGCGGCTTGCCGGGGCGCTCGCCGCGGTCAGCCCGCTGACGCTTCCGGTGATGCGGCTGGTCCACCAGGCCGGCGGCGACCGGGCCGAACGTTTCCACCCGGCGCAGCTCGCCGAGGTCTTCCTGGGCGGCCTGCTGCGCCGGCGCGAGGCGGGCCCCCACCGGCCGTCCGACGCCGTCGCGTACGAGTTCCACCCCGGAATCGCCGACCTGCTGCTCGACACGGTCCAGACGTCCACCGCGCTGGACACGGCGGCGCAGGTCACCGCCTTCCTGCTGCGCCGGCACGGCAGCGGCCCGGAGTTCCGGGCCCGCCTCGCCGGCGCCGGCGGCGACGTGTCGGTCGCCGAGCGGTCCCGCCCCTTCGCCGCCGCCTCCCCGGAGCTGCTCTCGCGGCTCGGTCTGCTCGCGGCCGGCCCCGACGAGCAGGCAGCGGCACCGGCCCCCGAGCCGGCCACCGCCGCCCCCGGGCCGACGGCGGTCGTCCCGCCACCGCGCTCGTACGCGTCCGAGCGGGTACAGCCGCCGCTGATCGCCCTCGTCCGGCGGTTCGCACAGGACGACGGTCTGCCGGAGCCGGTGCGCCGGCAGGTCGACCGGTTGCTTCGCGAGGCGGACGACCGGGACGACGAGTCCGGGTGGTCGGGGGTGCGGGAACTCCGCCGGCTGGCCCGTGAACTCGTCGATGCCGGGTGGCGGGACCGCGCGGACGCGCTGCGCGAGGCGGTCCGGGAACAGCTCGGCGGGCTGGTGGCCGCCGAGGACCTCGAATCGCGGAACCTGCGTGGACACCTGGCGCTCGCCCTGAACGTTCTGGGAGAACACGAGGAAGCCGAGGACCACTTGAGAGCGGTGGTCGAGATCTCCGGGCACGAGCACGGCAGGGAGCACGACTACACGCTCTACGCACGCGACTATCTCATCGATCTGCTGGAGCACGCGAAGCGGAACGAGGCGGCGGAGGAGGAGTGCCGGACGCTGATCGCGGCGTACCAGCGGCGCGCGAACGACGAGTGCGAGCAGATCCTGACGCTGCGCCTGCAGCGGGGCCGCCTGCTGTTGAACCTGGACCGCCTGGAGGAGGCCGAGGCCGAGTTCCGCGCGGTGCACGCGGAACGGCTCGTGCGAAAGGGGGCTGCGCACAGCGGCACCGTCCTCGCCCGTGTCTGGCTGGCCACCGCGCTCCAGCGCCTCAGGCGCTACGACGAGGCCGAGGCCGAGGCCCGGGCGGCGGCAGCCGACGCCCGGTCGGCTCCGCAGCCGGATGAATCCTCCCTGCGGACCGCGCTGTTCAGGCTGGGCTTCATCCTGAACGACCGGGAGAGCTACGACGAGGCGCAGGAGCTGTGGAGCGATCTGGCCGGCCGGGCACGGGACGGCCTGGGGCCGACACACGCGCGGACGCTGGAGGCGCGCCGCTGGCACATCGCCGCGCTGCGCGGCCTGGGCCGCTACGAGGACGCCGGGACGGAGGCCGCCGCCCTGATGGAGGGCACCGCCGAGGGGCTGGGGGAGCGGCATCTCAACCACTTCAACGCCTGCCGCGTCAGGGCGCTGGTCATGCGAGACCAGAAGCGGTACGAGGAGGCGGAGGCCGCCTTGCGGACACTCCTGGACGAACAGCTCCAGGTCCTGGGACCGGACCACGACGGCACGCTCCTGACCCGGCACGAACTCGCGCTCACCCTCGACCACGCCGACCGCAACGAGGAGTCGCTCGCGCACTACGAGGAGGCGCTCCGGGGACACCGCCGGAACGGGCAGGACGAGGAACCGGGCACGCTGGTGACGCGCTCCGCCCGCGCGGACCTGCTGGTGCGGCTCGACCGCCTGGACGAGGCCGAGGCCGAGTACCGCGCCGTGCTGGAGGCCCGGCAGCGGACCCTCGGCCCCGGCCACCCGGACACGCTGATCGCGCGCAGAATGCTGGCCAATGCGCTGCGTGACCAGGAGCGTTACGAGGAGGCGGAGGCGGAGTTCCGGGGCGTGATCGAGGGCCGCACCCGGGTCCTGGGCGCGGAGGCGTGGCAGACTCTCGCGGCACGGCACAGCCTGGGGTACGTGCTCAACCAGTTGAGCAGGTTCGCCGAGGCGGAGCGGGAGATCCGGGTGACGCTCGACGCACGGACGCGCGTACTGGGCGCGGAGCAGCCGGGCACCCTCTGGACCCGCCACAACCTGGGTATCGCGCTCCGTGGGCTGGGCCGCCTCGACGAGGCGGAGGCGGAATGGCGCGCCGTGCTCGCGGTGAGCGAGCGCGAACTGGGCGACGAGCACACGTGCACCCGCGACACCCGGGCCCGGCTGGCCGAACTCGACGCCGGCCGGGACACCGCCGGCGGCTGACCGCGGGCGGGATACCGGCGGCAGGCCCGGGGCGGTGGCGCCGTCCGGGTGTACGGCGTGATGTCCCGGCGGCCGTCCGGTCGGGGCCCCGTTACCGTGTGCAGCCCACGTGCCGCCGTGCGGCGTGCGCGTCCGGCGGCCGGGTACGGGAGAGGTGAGGGAGATGCCGTGGTGAGCGGGCACCGCTCCGTGGCGGACACGGAGCAGACGGTACGGGCCAGGCTCGGCGACACCCCCGTCCGGCAGGAGCGGATGGCCGCCGTCGCGGGCCTCTACCGCGCCGCGGCGTCCGTACGGCAGCACTTCGAGAACTCGGTGCTGCGCGGAGCCGATCTGACCTGGACCTCGTTCGTCGTGCTGTGGGTGGTGTGGGTCCGCGGTGCGTGGGAGACCCGCCGGGTCGCCGAGGAGGCCGGCATCTCCAAGGGCACCCTCACCGGCGTCGCCCGCACCCTCCAGTCCCGCGGCCTGATGGCACGCACCCCCCACCCCACGGACGGCCGGCTCGCGCTGCTCTCCCTCACGCCCGAGGGCGAGGCGCTGATGGCCCGGACCTTCCCGGAGTTCCACGCCGAGGAAGCCTTCGTCACCGAGGGACTGACCGACGACGAGGCGCTGACCCTGGCGGAGCTGCTGCGGCGGATCGTCACCCAGGTGGAGACCCGGGGCGCGGAGCGGCGGCTGGAACTGCTGGACGGGGCGGACCCGGCACCGCGCAGGAGCGGGCGCCGGGCGAAGGCGTAGCGCCCGTCCGGCGGGTCAGGGCCGGAAAGGCCCCGGCCGGTCCCGGCCCGGCGGGCGTACGGCCCGGTGCTCAGTCGGCCTCCCGGTCGGCCGCGCCCGCGGCCACCAGCCCGGCCGCCCCCAACTCTCGGTAGCGCGAGAGCAGTTCACCCAGCACCCGCTCCGCGTCCGGGCCGTCCGGCGTATAGACCCACAGAGTGGCGGTGGGCGCCTCGATCGTGGTGAAACCCGTCGCGATGATCGTCACCTCGCGGCCGTCGACCGTACGGAACGCCTTGCGGTGGGTGGCCGGCGGCAGGACGTCGTGCCGGGCCCACATCTCCGCGAACAGCGGGCTGGCCGCGGAGAGTTCACGGATATACGCCCGCCACCGCGGATCGTGCATGCGGCGGCCGAACGCGCCGCGCAACCGGCCCACCATGAAGGAGACCTCGCGCTCCCAGTCGACCAGCGGCTGGGATTCCTCGTCCGCGGTGAAAAGCCGCCACAGCACGTTCCGTTCCGGCGGCGGCAGCAGTTCGATCCGGGGATCGAGCGCGGCATAGGCGTCGTTGAAGGCCAGCACGTCGTAGCGGGCGCCGACCAGGCCCGCGGGCAGCGGGCTCAGTGAATCCACAATGGTCTGCACCGCCCGCGCCCCGGGCGGAACCGGAATCTCCTCGGCGGGGGATTCGGGGGCGGCGGCGCCGGGGACGTCCGCGAGCCGGTGCAGATGCGCGCGCTCCGCCGGGCCGAGCAGCAGCGCACCGGCGATGGCGTCCAGCACCTGGACGCTGGGGTTGATCGCCCGCCCCTGTTCCAGCCAGGTGTACCAGGCCACGCCGACGCCCGCGCGCTCGGCGACCTCCTCCCGGCGCAGGCCCGGCGTGCGCCGCCGCGGGCCGCCGGGCAGGCCCACCTCCTGGGGGGCGATGCGCTCCCGGCGGAGCCGCAGGAACGCGGCGAGCTCACCGCGCCGGGCGGCAGCGGCGGATGCGGAACGGGTGATCGCTGACACCGGTTCATCATGAGGGGCGCCCGCCGGGCGGTGCCAGATACCGCCGATATCAGGATCACGGGATTCCCGGTACGGGAATCCGCCGCCACCTTGGGAGGCGAGTGACGGCAACGCGCTCCCGTGCAGCGGTATACGACCCGGGGCGCCGAGGCGCAGTTCCCGCCACCCGGGAACTATGGCCTGATACCGGTGCCCACCGCTCTTCGGCCCGGCGGCGCACCGAAACGCCCGGACCGAGGCGGAACCGGCGCCGTCCGCAGCTCCGTCCGGGGATGGCGCGGCCCAGCGGCGGCGCGGGGCGGGGAGGCGGCGGGGTCACGACCGGCACCGGGGCCGTCCCGGAGCGGCGGATGGCCGAATCGCGTGCGGATCTTCCGGCGGTACGGGAACGAGTGCGCATGCCGGTCGACGCATTCCTTGATCAACGAGCCGAAGCGGGTCCAAATGATGGGACCCGCTCACACATGAGCGCGTGATTCTCGCCACCCCTGATAGGGGGTCCGCTCAGATGAGCGGAATCGGTCGGGCTCCATCTCTCGCAATGGTGGCACCGGGTGCCATCCGTCACCCGTTCAAGTAATCAACGATGCTGTTGCGTTGCGTAGAGAGAAATCCCCCTGCCGACTACATGGTGCAGTGATCCGTTCGGGAAATAAACGATGGTGAATGCCCTTGATCACTTTCGATCTACTGGCGGACGCCGGGTTACGCACGTATGTCGACCAAGTGGACGTACCCATACGCCTTCGATCTGGGTATGTTCCTCGCCGTCAGGGCAGCCCGTCGGCGAGGAGTCAGACCCGTGCCGGAAACACAAGATCCCCACGTAAGCCAGTCTTCTTCCGTGAAGTTCGTCTACGACTTCACCGAGGGCAACAAGGACCTCAAGGACCTCCTCGGTGGCAAGGGCGCCAACCTCGCGGAGATGACCAACCTGGGACTTCCCGTCCCTCCGGGCTTCACGATCACCACCGAAGCCTGCAAGGTCTACCTGGAGAGCGGCACCGAACCCGCGGCACTCCGTGCCGAGGTCTCCGAGCACCTCGACGCGCTTGAGCGGAAGATGGGCAAGAAGCTCGGGCAGGCCGACGACCCGCTGCTCGTATCCGTGCGTTCCGGGGCGAAGTTCTCGATGCCCGGCATGATGGACACCGTCCTCAACATCGGCCTCTCGGATGCGTCGGTTTCCGGCCTCGCCGCGCAGGCCGGCGACGAGCGGTTCGCCTGGGACTCGTACCGACGCCTCATCCAGATGTTCGGCAAGACCGTGCTGGGCGTCGACGGCGAACTCTTCGAGGAGGCGCTGGAGGAGGCCAAGCGGGACAAGGGCGTCACCGTCGACGTCGACCTGGACGCCGCCGATCTCCGTGCGCTGGTCGAGCAGTTCAAGCAGATCGTCGCCAAGGAGACCGGGCGGGACTTCCCGCAGGACGCCCGCGAGCAGATGGACCTGGCCATAAGGGCCGTCTTCGACTCGTGGAACACCGACCGCGCCAAGCTCTACCGCCGCCAGGAGCGCATCCCCGGCGACCTCGGCACGGCCGTCAACGTCTGCTCCATGGTCTTCGGCAACCTCGGCCCCGACTCCGGCACCGGCGTCGCCTTCACCCGCGACCCGGCCAGCGGCCAGCAGGGCGTCTACGGCGACTACCTGCAGAACGCGCAGGGCGAGGACGTCGTCGCCGGTATCCGCAACACGGTCCCGCTCGCCGACCTGGAGAACATCGACAAGGCGTCCTACGACGAGCTGATGCAGATCATGGAGACGCTCGAAACGCACTACAAGGACCTGTGCGACATCGAGTTCACCATCGAGCGCGGCAAGCTGTGGATGCTGCAGACCCGGGTCGGCAAGCGCACCGCCGGTGCCGCCTTCCGGATCGCCACCCAGCTCGTCGACCAGGGGCTGATCGACGAGGCCGAGGCCCTCCAGCGGGTCACCGGCGGCCAGCTCGCGCAGCTGATGTTCCCCCGCTTCGACCTGGACGCGAAGTCCGAACTGATCGGCCGCGGCATCGCCGCCTCCCCGGGCGCCGCCGTCGGCAAGGCCGTCTTCGACTCCTACACCGCCGTCAAGTGGTCCCGGTCCGGCGAGAAGGTCATCCTGATCCGCCGCGAGACCAACCCCGACGACCTCAACGGCATGATCGCCGCCGAGGGCATCCTCACCTCCCGCGGCGGCAAGACCTCGCACGCCGCCGTCGTCGCCCGCGGCATGGGCAAGACCTGTGTCTGCGGCGCCGAGGAGCTGGAGGTCGACACCAAGACCCGCAAGCTGACCACCCAGGACGGCACGGTCATCGAAGAGGGCGACGTCGTCTCCATCGACGGCTCCTCCGGCAAGGTCTACGCCGGTGAGGTCCCGGTCGTCCCGTCCCCGGTCGTCGAGTACTTCGAGGGCCGGATGCACGCCGGCGCCGAGGACGCCGACGAACTCGTGCAGGCCGTCCACCGGATCATGGCCTACGCGGACCGGGTCCGCCGGCTGCGCGTACGGGCCAACGCCGACAACGCCGAGGACGCCGCCCGCGCCCGCCGGTTCGGCGCCCAGGGCATCGGCCTGTGCCGCACCGAGCACATGTTCCTCGGCGAGCGCCGGGAGATGGTCGAGCGCCTGATCCTCGCCGACACCGACGCCGACAAGGACGCCGCCCTCGCCGAGCTGCTGCCGCTCCAGAAGGCCGACTTCATCGAGCTGTTCGAGGCGATGGACGGCCTGCCGGTGACCGTCCGCCTCCTGGACCCGCCGCTGCACGAGTTCCTGCCAGACATCACCGACCTCTCGGTCCGGGTCGCGCTCGCCGAGGCCCGCAAGGAGCCGCACGAGAACGACCTCCGGCTCCTCCAGGCCGTGCACAAGCTGCACGAGCAGAACCCGATGCTGGGTCTGCGCGGCGTCCGCCTCGGCCTGGTCATCCCCGGCCTGTTCGCCATGCAGGTACGGGCCATCGCCGAGGCCGCCGCCGAGCGCCGGAACGCCAAGGGCGACCCGCGCGCCGAGATCATGATCCCGCTGGTGGGCACCGTCCAGGAGCTGGAGATCGTCCGCGAGGAGGCCGAACAGGTCATCGCGGAGGTCGAGAAGCGCTACGGCGTCAGCCTCAAGCTCACCCTCGGCACGATGATCGAGCTGCCCCGCGCCGCGCTGACGGCCGGCCAGATCGCCGAGTCCGCCGACTTCTTCTCCTTCGGCACCAACGACCTCACGCAGACCGTCTGGGGCTTCTCCCGCGACGACGTGGAGGCCAGCTTCTTCACCGCGTACCTGGAGAAGGGCATCTTCGGCGTCAGCCCCTTCGAGACCATCGACAAGGACGGCGTGGGCTCGCTGGTACGCAACGCCGCGGCGGCCGGCCGCGCCACCCGCCCCGACCTCAAACTCGGCGTCTGCGGGGAGCACGGCGGCGACCCGGAGTCGGTCCACTTCTTCCACGAGGTCGGACTCGACTACGTCTCCTGCTCGCCGTTCCGCATCCCGGTCGCCCGGCTGGAGGCGGGCCGCGCGGCGGCGGAGGCCAAGGGCAGCGACAGCCGCTGACCCGACGGGGCACCCGCCCCACACACCACCGGAGACGGCGGCCGGGCACCTTCACCCTCACGCCCGCCCATCGGCTCCGGCACCGCAACGAGGGCGGCACCTGTGCGGAGGTGCCGCCCTCGGGTTCGTGATCTGCGACGATCCTCAGATTCCGCGTCTGATGCGCAGCAACTACGCGTGGTAATTGCCGTCGTTTTTCGGGATCTTCCTGGTCCTGGTGCCCTCGTTGTGCCCTGTGGCGGACAGGCAGGGCACACGAAGCCCCCGGCCCGTCGCGGTGAGCGGCGGGCCGGGGCGCATCTGCCGCGGGTGCTGTGTGGTGCGGCACCGGCCTACGCCGGCGGGTGGGGCAAGTCGAGGACCATGACGTCGTGGAGATCGGCACCTGCCCCCGGGCGCACCTCACCGACCTTGCGGTAGCTCCACGATCGGTAGGCCGCTTGTGCTGCCTCGTTCACCGGATGGACGTTGAGCACCACTCGCTCGGCTTCGACGCCGTGGAGGAGCGTCTCGTGCAGGCGTCGGGCGATGCGGTGTCCGCGCCATGGCAGGCGTACGGCCAGTTCCAGCAGACCGAAGGTGCGGTGGCCGTCCTCGCGGCGCATCTCGTCGGACACGGGCTCGGTGAGCGAGTCCCACCAGCCCGTCTTCGGCCCGAGGGGGCAGCCGTAGGCCATGCCGACGGGCGTGCCGTCGGGCGTGCGGGCCAGGGCAGCCCGGAAGGCGGGTTTCCGTGTCCGGGAGCGGAAGCGCCGGAAGGCGGCCACGACGTCGCCCTCGGTCTCGTAGTAGGGCGGCTCGGCGAACACATCGGCGTAGACGAGCCTGAAGTCGCCTTCCGCGTTCGCTGCGGCCGGGCCGTCCAGGCGTACGACGGTGAGGGCTTCGGGGTAGGCCACGGGGGGCTCCTCAAAGGTCTCGCGGATGCGGTCGCCACACTCGCGGGCGACCGCCGTGTCGATTCCGGCGACGGCGCGCCGGAACTTACGATCCTGCCCAGCAAACGCGGCGACGAGATGCCTCCGCATGCCTCAAGTGCGGTGGTCATCTCGGCGCACGCCTCCTCGGCTTCCCCTTCTGCTTCCTCGTTCTCACTGACGGATCCACAGCCGGATCGCGGCGACGGTGACCGTGCCGTGGAAGACGAACGCTGGACGGTGGAACGGCATGTCGCCCGCGGTCTGCGGAAGTTGAGGCGCCTTCCTGGGATGGCCTGGCGCGGACGGACGGGAGTGGCGGGCAGGAAGGTTGCGTGTGCGCCGTGGCCGCTTCCGTCACGAAACGGCATTGCTTCAACGCTTGTTCGAGGGCCTCCAGACCACCTCGGCCAGGATGGGGACGCGTTCATGCCATCCCCCATGTACATGGAAGGCCCCGCTGCCTCATGGCCAATGATCACGATGCCCCGCCCTCCGATGCCGAACTCGCCGCGGCCTTGCGGAATCCAGATTCTGACGCTGCGTTAGATGAGCTGTATCGGCGGCACCGTTCGGCGGTTCTCTCGTATGCGTCCGCCTGCTGCCGGGATCCGCACACCGCCGAGGACCTCGCCGCGGAGGCATTCGCCCGCACCCTGCAGGCCGTACGATCCGGCAAAGGCCCCGTGTCCGCGTGGCGCCCTTACCTGCTCACCATCGTCCGCCGCACCGCCGCCGACTGGGCCGACAGGGCCCGTCGCACCGAGCTGTCGCCCGACTTCGAGCAATGGCTCGCCAACGCCCACGACGCGCCCGGTGCGGAGAGCAGCGAGGAGCGGATGCTCCGCCTGGAGGACAGCAGCCTCGTGCTGCGGGCCTTCCGGTCGCTGCCCGAGCGTTGGCAGACGGTCCTGTGGCACACCGCTGTGGAACGGGACTCGGCCCAGAAGGCGGGTTCCCTGCTCGGCATGAGCCCGGCCAGTGTCAGCTCCCTGGCCTACCGGGCCCGGGAAGGTCTGCGCGAGGCGTACCTGGCCGCGCATGCCGTCAGCGACTCCGCCACCGACGAGTGCCGCCGCCACAGCTCCCGGCTCGGCGCCGTGGTGCGACGCCCCGGACGCCGCAGGACCAAGGACTTCGAGCGACATCTGACACGGTGCGAGCACTGCCGCCGCGCACTGATCGAACTCACCGACCTCAACGAACGACTGGGTTCGGCACTGCCCGTCGCGGTGCTGCTCTTCGGCGGCTCCGCCTATGTGGCGGCACGGCTCACCGATACCGCAGTGGGCACCGGCACGGGGGCGCTCGGCTCCGGAAGCCCGAACGGCGCCCTCCACGGAAGTACCGGACTGTGGGCGAAGCCCGGCGTCGCCACCGCCATAGCCACCGCCGTCGGGGTCGCCATCGTCCTTCTGCCCATGCCGTTCGGCGACCACGACGAGAGTCCGCAGAGCGCACCACTACCTCCTCCGGTCACGCGGAAGGACACTTCGCCCAGGACACTCGGGACGCCGCCCCCGCACCTGCCCCCTTCTGCGGCCCGGCCCCCGGCCCCTTCCTCTTCCCCGACCCCGACCCCCACTTTGTCCCCGCCTACAGCTGAAGCCACGCCCCTGCCCTCGCCCAGGCGCGCGGACCGCTCGTCGCCCACACCTTCGACCACGGACAAGGGCCCGGTCACAGCCCGGCATTCGCCGACCGCCGGGCACGAGGCCGCGCCGTCGTACGCTCCTCCGCCCGCGCCCGCGCGTTCCGCCGCGCCTCCGCCCGCGCCGCCCGCGGCACCGCCGCGGCCGGCGCCTGGCAGCGATTTCAGCGCCTGCTATCACGACAGGTGTCAGGTCGAGGTGACAGGCGGGGACACAATCCCGCTCGACGGTCAGGCGGGTGTCGACGTGTTGAAGATCGTCGGCGTCGCCGGCAACAGCCTGAGCTACGCCGCGTCTTCGGGCAACGGAGCGCAGACTGCCAGCGGCAGCCAGTCCAGTCCCGGTACCTCGACGGTCAACCAACTCGTCATGGACATCCTCCGTGTCGACGGGAGCCGAGCGCTCATCCGTCTCCATAAGGGTTGACGCGCTCCGCTGCGGGATCGGGGGGCCCGGACGGCCGGCGGGAACCGAACTGTTCCGGACCAGCCGTCCGTCGCGTCCCGCACGCGGGCTCCGGTCATGGGCCAAGACCTGGGCCGGATCGTGCGGCGGGCGAACAAGCTGCTGAAGGAAGGGGGGAGGAGTGGGCGAGGAGTGGGGATCGACGCGGTTGTGGCCTGATGTGCCCCCAGCGTGCCCTGTTGGACCGTCAGTTCGGTATCCGCCCAGGTCAACCCTACGAGGGCGGCACCTGTGCGGAGGTGCCGCCCTCGCTTTCTCCGGACTCCCCCCTCGGGAGCTGCCGCCCTCCCAGTCGGCGTGGGAGGCGGCCTTCAACGGGCCCGCGGCCGGGCCGGTTGTTTGCCCATCACCCCCCACGGGATCGAGCAATCCGGGCCGTTCGCACCGCCGTTGAATTGAGTACAGCATTCCCGGCGAGCCCCCGCCGGCGCGACCCTTTTCAACTCTGGCCAAAAGGGCATGGTGACCGCACGTGTTGGCGTGCATACTCAGGCGTGCCGGGGGCCGACTTCGGAAACCAAGGGTGGGGGTTCGGTGTTACGCGTCCATTTCAGTGGACTCGATCTGGCCCGCGTGCGGATAGCCGCACGCCCCGACGCACTGTGGGAGACAGTCCTCAGCTTTCATCGACTACGTGACAGGCGCGACGATTCGGCGTTCGGGAAATGGCGATCGGAAACGCGCGGAAAGTTGAATGGCGAAACGCGCCTGCTGGCGCCGCTGGTGCCCACCCGCGGCTATTTTCCCGATTTCCTGACGCCGGCCGAGGGCCTGCTCGGCATGGACGAGGCGCTTGCCGCGCTGCGGGAGACCCCCGCCGCCCGCCTGCACGACGAGCTCTCCCGGCTGGCTCCCGCCGCCGGCCGCCCGCTCCCCGCGTGGATACGGGACATGGCGGACGGCGAGACCCGTGCGCTGGGCCGGCTCGCCGGGATACTCCGGCGGTACTACGAGGCGGCGGTGGCTCCGTACTGGCCGCGCGTCCAGGGCCGCATAGAGGCCGACCGCGCCGCCCGCGGCCGGGCGCTCCTGGACGGCGGCGCCGACCGCCTGCTGGCGTCCCTCCCGCCGATGATGCGCTGGCGCCCGCCCGTCCTGGAGGCGGACTACCCGGTCGAACGCGACCTCCACCTGGGGGGCCGCGGACTGCTCCTGCTCCCCTCCTACTTCTGCCGCCGCACCCCGGTGACCTTCTACAACCCGGACCTGACGCCGGTCCTCGTCTACCCGGTCGAGCACCAGGCCCCGCGCCTGACCCCGCCGGTGCCGCCCGACCGCTCCCTGGGCCGTCTCGTGGGCCAGACCCGCTCGGCGATACTGCACGGCATCGGCGTCGGCTGCACCACCAGCGAACTGGCCCGCCGCGTCGACGTCTCCCTGGCCTCCGCCAGCCAGCACGCCACCGTGCTGCGGGACGCCGGCCTCCTCTTCACCCTGCGCCAGGGGAACGCGGTGCTGCACACCCTGACGCCGCTCGGCGCGGCCCTCCTCCGCGGGGCCAGAGCGACCGAGCAGGCGGCGGGGGGACCGGCGCCCGGGGGGCCGGCGGCGGTGGAGGCATAGGCATAGGTATAGGGGGAGGCGGGGCCCCGGACCGGTGTGGCTGTGCGGTGTCGGTGCACGGTCGGAGGCTCGATAGGTGTGAACTCCCCCTGGGGCGCGGTGTGTTGGGTGCCAGGGTGGAATCGGGAGAAGCCTGGGAGATAGTCGTGCAGCGCTCTTGCGTCATCGATCCGCCCCCGGATTTTCACCGGCAAATTGTCGTACGCGGCGGCCATATCGGCGCACATCGTGTCCCCGGCCCGCGCCGGCGCCTTGCGTGGCGGCAACACCGCTGCTATTGCGCGGCGTTCGCGGAAGGTTACGTCCGTGTGCCATACGTTCTTGAGCGTAGGTACGTCGCCGGCTGTCTTGTCAAACCGCACCACCTCCTTCGAGTCGCCGGGGGGTCAGGGGCGGACGGTCTCCAACACCCGTCAAATGACGGGGAATTGGCGTTGTGTGGGGAGGGGCGCAGGTGCTGTCCGTGGTGGAGCGGCACGTTCCACTCCGGCGGTGCCTGTGGGGGTGAGAGAGGGGCCGGGAGAGGTGCCGATGAGGGGGTGTCCGTTGAGGGGTGTCCGGTGAGGGGGGTGTGTGCGGTGTGGGGCGGCGGGCCCTGTGGTGCGTGCCGGCTGCGGGAGGGGGGAGGGGCGTTCCTCAGTCGTCGATCCCGCTGCGTTCGACGCCCGCCACGATGTACCGCTGGAGCAGCAGGAACACGACGACCAGCGGAACGATCGAGATGCCGGCCGCCACGAACAGTTCGTGCAGGTTGAGGTTCTGGGCGGTGGTGAAGGTGGAGAGCGCGACCTGGACCGTCCACGCCGACTGGTCCTGGCCGATCACCAGCGGCCACAGGAAGGCGTTCCAGGCGCCGATGAAGACGATCGTGCCGACCGCCGCGAAGACCGGCCGGGCGTTGGGCACCACGATGCGCCAGTAGGTCCGCCAGTAGCCGAGGCCGTCGACCCGTGCCGCGTCCTCCAACTCCTGGGGGAAGCCGAGGAAGTACTGCCGGAAGACGAAGCAGGCGAAGGCGCTGAAGAGCGTGGGGACGACCAGGCCCCGGAGCGTCGAAATCCAGCCGAGCGTCGAGACCAGGACGAAGCTGGGGACGAAGGTCACGGCCGCCGGGACCATCAGCGTGCCCAGGATCGCGTAGAAGACCACGGAGGCGTGGCGGTACGGGATGCGGGCCAGGCCGTAGCCGGCGAGTGAGGCCAGGACGACCGTGCCGACCGTCGTCGACACCGCGATCAGCGAGGAGTTGAGCAGTGCCCGCGCCATCGGGAGATTCGGGTCGGTGAAGACCTCGGACAGGTTCGACCAGTGGAGGCGGGAGGGGAAGAAGGTCCAGCTGGGGGCGGTGATGTCGGATTCGCTCGCGAGTGCGTTGCGGAGGAGGAGGTAGAACGGGATGAGGAAGAGGAGGGCCAGGGCCACCAGGAGTACGGCGCGCAGGGCTCGTCCGGCTCTGGTCAGTGCGTCCTGCATTCCGCTCAGTCCTCCTTGCGGCCGAGGCCGAACCAGCGGGCCTGGACGACGGTCGCCAGCGCGATGATCAGCGCCAGGATCACCGCGCCCGCACTGCCCAGTCCCAGGTTCTGGTCGCGGCCGAGTGCCGTGTAGTAGAGGTAGACCAGGGGCGGACGGGCGTACGGCGGATATCCCCGGGCGTCGCTCAGCAGGTTGTAGAACTCGTCGAACGCCTGGAACGCGTTGATGACCAGGAGCAGCACGACCGCGACCGAGGTGGCGCGCAGCTGCGGGAAGGTGATGTGGCGGAACACCTGCCAGCCGGGCCGGGCCCCGTCCATGGCCGCCGCCTCGTACAACTGCGGGGAGATGCGCTGGAGTCCGGCGAGGAAGAGAATCATGTAGAAGCCGGCCTGCAGCCACAGCCGTACGGTCACGATGACCAGCCAGTACCACGGTGGGCTGGTGGTGGACAGCCAGGCCGTCTGGTCCGCCCCGAACCATCCGAGCACGGTGTTCGCCAGTCCGAAGCGCACCCCGTTGAAGAGCGACAGCTTCCAGATCAGCGACGCCACGACATACGAGCAGGCGGTGGGCAGGAAGAACACCGAGCGGAAGAAGGCCCGCGCGAAACGCAGCCGGTTGACCATCAGGGCGAGGGACAGTGAGAGCGCGTAGGTGGCCGGCACGATGAACGCGGTGAAGAGCAGGAACGTGCCCAGGCTGCTGAGGAAGTCGTCGTCGCCCAGCATCGCGGTGTAGTTCCCCAGGCCGACGAAGTCGGTCGGGTTCACCGTGTTGTGTGCGTTGAAGAAGCTGAGGTAGAGGCTCCACAGCAGCGGTACGTAGGTGAACAGCGCGAGCCCGATGGCGAACGGGCCGACGAACACCCAGAACCACAGGTTCCGCCGCTGCGGGCCGAGCAGCCGGGCCGGCCGGGGCGACGCGCCGCCGTTGCTCGTCGGGCTGGGGATCGTCGGGCTGTTGCCGGTCGTCGTCACTTTTTCCTGACCCGCTGGAGTTCGGCGTTGACCTTTCGCACCACGGCCTTCAGCTCGCTCTCCGGATTCGCCCCGTCCTTGATGATCCTGCTCAGCGCGTCCTGGTACGCGTTGCGGTCCGGGGTGGTCCACAGGAGCGGTTCGGCGTAGCCGTGCTCCGTCGCGAGACGTACCGCGTCCGCCGCCGCACCGTCCTGCAACTGCCTGGCCCCTTTCGCGAGCGAGCGCCGGGCCGGGATGTGGAAGCCGTACGACAGCGCGAAGTCCCGCTGGAAGTCGGTGCGGTCCACCCACAGCCACTTCGCGAACGCGGTGGCCGCCGCCCGGTGCCTGCTGCGCGCGCTCACCGCCGACGCGTACGCCCCCACCGGCACCGACGGCTTGCCACCCGCCCCGTCCTTCGGGAACGGCAGCACCCCGAAGTCGTCCCCCAGCGCCTTCCTGATCTGCGGCAGTGCCCACAGCCCCGACCACTGCATCGCGGTCAGCCCCTGCACGAACGCCGCCGGATCGGACCAGTCCGTGGGAGCCCCCAGCAGCAGCGACCCGTCGGCGTACAGCTGCCGGATCTTGGCCAGCACCCGGGCGGCGGCCGGGTCGTCGAAGCCGACCTTGCCGTCGTCGCCGATCAGGCTGAGCCCGGCGGCGAACAGCGGCGTCCCGCCGAGCACCCCCACGCCGCCGTCGTTGCCGAGGAAGAGCCCCTTGACCTTGCCGGTGGTGAGCTTCTTCGCCGCGTCCACCAACGCGTCGACCGTCTGCGGCGGTTGCACCCCGGCGTCCCTGAGCAGGCTCTTGCGGTAGTAGAGCAGCTGGGTGTCGACGGTCTGCGGGATGCCCCAGATCTTGTCCTGCCAGATCTTCGGGGCCAGTACCGCCTGGTGGAAGTCGTCCTTGACCGGTGCGACGACATCGGTGAGATCGGCCACCTGGCCGCCCTGGATCTGTTCCAGCGTCGGCCCGTTGACCTCGAAGACGTCCGGACCGGCATCGGTCAGCAGCGCCGCCGCGGTCTGCCGGTCGTAGTCCCCCGGGCGCCACTGCACGGTGACGTCCGCCTTCTTGTACGCCGCGGCGTACCGCTTCACCGCCTGCTGTGTCCCCGGCTCCCCGTACTGGTGGTACCACTGGCTGAGCGCCGGCCCCGAACCGCCGCCGCCCCGGCCGGTGTTGGATCCACACCCCGCCGCCAGCGCCCCGGCGAGCGCCACACCACCTCCGGCGGCGAGCAGCCGCCGTCTGCCGATATCCGTCATGGCAGGTACTTTGCCGCACCGGCGTGACGCGCGCATTGCCTCCGTACGAACCGGTCCGCCGGGCGTGGCCGACACTCCCTCGTCCGGCGGGCTTCCACGGTCCGTAGCGGACCGGTGGCACAGCGGCGCGGAAGTGCTTGAATGGCCTGTGCGTGCCGTCCTGACCGGAGGTGGTCGACCATGCTCGCCCCGCACAACCCGGCACAAGCGGTCCTCCATGAGGACGTCCACACCTATCCGCCGCGCCCCGAGAGCATCGCCCTGGCCCGGAACCGCGCGGCCCGGCTCGCGGGCGACTGGGGGCAGTGCGAACTGGCCGAGGACGTCCGGCTGTTGGTGTCCGAGCTGGTGACCAACGCGCTGGTGCACGGCCGGGTGCGCGGCCGGCACGTCCGGGTGCGGCTGACGCTGACCGCGGCGGTGCTGCGGATCGCGGTGACGGACGCGCGGGGCGAGCGGCTGCCGAGTGTGGGAGAGCCCGGGCCCCGGGTCCCGCACGGGCGCGGGCTGCGGCTGGTCGGGGCGTTCTCGGACCGCTGGGGCGTGCGCGTGCTGGGGGTCGGCAAGACGGTGTGGTGCGAGCTCGCGGCGCGGGGCGGCTGATCGCTCCGGGCGGCGGCTCCGGCCGGTCTGGCCGCCGCCCGGAGCGGTGCTCCCGTTACGCGGTCGCCAGGCGGAACCGCAGCCGGCAGATCACCGCGTCGGTGTCGCGCCGGACCGCGTGGGCGACCACCGCGCCGCGCTGGTTCTGCAGGAGGCGCTGCCACAGGTGGGCGGGTTCGACCTCGGGGATGAGGACGGTGACCCGGGTCCCGGGATGATGTTCCGTCAGGTGCCGTACGTAGTCGGCGATCGGGCGGCCGATGGAGCGGGTCTGGGAGGGCAGTTCGAGGAGGTCCACGCCGGGGTTCCAGAGTTCCCAGTCGCGGCGCAGGGCCTCGGCGGCGGGGCGGTCCTCGGGGGTGGCGTAGGTGACGGTGACGGCCACCACCTCGTCGCCCAGGGAGACCGCCGCGTTGAGGGCCTCGCTGGTCAGGCGGGAGAGGTGGGAGACCGGGACGATGACCAGGGAGCGGGTGCGGCGCGGGGTTTCGGGGACGCGGCCCAGGCCGAGGCGGGCGCCGATCCGGTCGTAGGCGCGGTGGACGGCTTCGAAGGCGACGACCAGCACGGGCAGCGCGATGACGATCAGCCAGGCGCCCTCGGTGAACTTGGTGGCGGTGACGACGATCGTCGCCGCGGCGGTGAGCACCGCGCCGAAGCCGTTGAGGAGGGCCTTGCCCTGCCAGCCGGCGGAACGTTCCAGCCACCAGTGGCGGACCATGCCGACCTGGCAGATGGTGAAGCCGACGAACACGCCGAGGGAGAAGAGCGGGACGAGGGTGTTGACGTCGCCGCCGGAGAAGACGAGCAGCGCCGCGGAGACCGCCGCCAGGACCAGGACGCCGTGGCGGTGGACCTGGCGGTCGGCCTTGAGGCCGAAGACGTGCGGCAGGTAGTTGTCGCGGGCGAGCAGGCCCATCAGGACCGGCAGGCCGCCGAAGGAGGTGTTCGCGGCCAGGGCGAGCAGCACCATGGTGGCGAACTGGACCACGTAGAAGGCCCAGTTGTGGCCGAGCGAGGCGTCCGCGAGCTGGGCGAGGACGGTGACGCCGTCGACGGGCTGGAGGTGGAAGCGGCCGATGAGCACGGAGAGGCCGATCAGCATCACGCCGAGCAGGGCGCCGAGGGCGACCTCGGTGCGCTGGGCGCGCTTGGCGCGCGGGGCGCGGAAGGACGGCACGGCGTTGGCGACCGCCTCGACACCGGTCAGCGCCGAGCAGCCGGACGCGAACGCCTTCAGGAGAAGCAGCGCGCCGACGGCGGTGGCGTTGTGGGCGACGACCGAGGCGTGGCCCTGGGCGGTGAGGGTGGAGGCCGGGGTGTCCCGGAAGAGGCCGACGACGACCATGGCCAGGATGGCGCCGATGAAGACGGCGGTGGGGAGCAGGAACGCCTTGGCCGAGTCGACGATGCCGCGCAGGTTGATGCCCGTGACCAGGACCAGCACGGCGAGGCAGATCCACACGCGGTCGGCGTAGAGGGAGGGGAAGGCGGAGGTGAGGGCCGCGACGCCCGCGGTCACCGAGACGGCGACGTTGAGGATGTAGTCGAGGATGAGGGAGGCGGCGGCCACCAGGGCGGTGCGCCGGCCCAGATGGGTGCGGGCCACCGCGTACGAGCCGCCGCCGTTGGGGAAGGCGGCGATGACCTGGCGGTAGGAGGCCACCAGGACGGCGAGCAGGGCGGCGATGGCGAGGGTCACCGGGAGGGTGAAGCCCAGTCCGTGGGCGCCGGCGGCGGCCAGCACCAGCACGATCGACTCGGGCCCGTAGGCGACGGAGGCCATCGCGTCGAGGGAGAGGGCGGCGAGGCCCTGGGTTGCGGTGAGGCGGTGGCGTTCGACGGCCGGGTCGGGGCCGTCGGCGGACCGCGGGGCGGTGCCGGTCGCCGGATCCGGCGGTTGTTCGGGCCGGTTTGCGGGCTGGGACACCGTCGACATGGTGCGTCGTACCTCCGTGCGGCGTGGCGGGACCCGCTCAGCGTGTGGGGCACTTCGGCGGGTGGCGAGCGGCCTTGGCGGGGCCTTGGCGGGCGGTGCCGGGATCTTCACGGGTTTTTGACGGGGGCGGGGGTGAAATGTGACCGGCGTCATGGCAGTCTGCGGTCCGCGCATGGCGTCCGTGTGGCCTCCGCATCAATGGTGCGTCAGTGCGGCGTCAAGGTTCGCGGATGCGGTGTCAGTGCCGTGTCAACCCCGCTACCGCTCCGGGGCCGCCGCCCTAGCTTCTGGCGCATGGGACGGCGACCGGGCCCGGGGCCCGACTCCGCGAAGGACAGGGACGGCGGCGACGATGAGGGAGGACGAGCCGGTGGGACACGGAGCGCACGACCGGCGGTTCCCTCACCCGCGCTGCGCCCTGGGGCGGCGGTCGCCGACGACCGCACCTGGCGTCCGGAGCTGCGGGCGGCACTCGGCTGGGCGGCCGGACTCCTTGCCGTCATGCAGCTGGTCGACCTCGCCAACGGGACGCTCACTCCCGGTCGGGGAGTGTGCTGGACGTCCGTCGCGCTGGTGCTGTTCGCGGTCCTCTACCCGCCACACGTGACGGCCGGCGCGCACTGGCTGGCCTCCCGGGGGCTGCTGCGCACCCGGCGGGTGGACACCGACCTGCTGGTGCTGGTGCGCCGCAGCGACGGGGTGGCCCCGCGGCTGGTGCTGCGGGACGCGCTGGGCGGCCGGGTCGAGATCGACACCCGGACGCTGACCGCGAACCCCGTGCTGTGGCATCTGCTCGACCAGGGCGTGTGCCGGTCCCGCGAGCGCGGGCTGCTGCGGTGCGGTGCCGGTCCGCTCCAGGAGCTGGCGGACCGGATCGACGGTGCGGGCGCGCGGGCGGTGTTCGAGGCGTCGGGCCTGCTGCCGTAGCGCGTGCCCTGCCCGGGGTCCGTCAGCGGGCCGCGGCCGGCACCGCGAAGTCGTGGCGCACGCCGGTGAGTTGCTCCGACGCCGTCCACAGCGCCTCGGCGGTGCGGCCGTTCGCCGTCCACGGGGCGCGGAAGGAGCGGGCCGGGGCGCCGCGCAGACCGCTGCGCGGGCCGATGAAGGAGTCCGGCCGCATGTGCGGGGCGGTGGCCGCGCAGAGGGTGCCCAGCGCCCCGCCATCCGCGGGCTGTCCGATGAGGCGGGTGCCCAGGTCGATGGCGCGCTCGGCGGACCTGCGGCCTTCCATCCTGACGCCCGCGGTCTGGAGGTTGGTGGCCGCGTAGCCGGGGTGCGCGGCGGCGACGACGACCCCCGAGCCGGCCGCGGCCAGCCGCCGGGCCAGCTCGTGGGTGAAGAGCAGGTTGGCGCTCTTGGAGCGCGCGTAGGCGGTCCAACGGCCGTAGGGGCGCTCGCTGTTGAGGTCGCCGAGGTCCACGTTCGCCAGGGCGTGCAGCATGCTGGAGACGGTGACGACCCGGGCGCCGGGCGTGGCCAGCAGCCGGGGCAGCAGCAGCCCGGTCAGTGCGAAGTGGCCGAGGTGGTTGGTGCCGAACTGCATCTCGAAGCCGTCGGCGGTGGTGCGCCGCGGCAGCGCCATCACGCCGGCGTTGTTGACGAGCAGCCCGAGCCGGTCGCCGTCGAAGTCGTCCAGCCCGGCGGCGAAGTCCCGTACGGAGGACAGGTCGGCCAGGTCGAGCCGCCGGAACTCCGCCTCGGCGGTGGGGACTTCGGAGCGCAGCCGGTCCAGGGCGGCGGCGCCGCGCTCGGTGCTGCGGCAGGCCAGCACGACCCGGGCGCCGCGCCGGGCCAGTTCGCGGGCGGTGACGTAGCCGATACCGCTGTTGGCTCCCGTGACGACCGCCGAGCGGCCCGTCTGGTCGGGTATGTGGCTGGTGTTCCACCGGGTCACGCCGTACTCCTCGGTAGGGGGGCACCAGCGTACGCCCCGGGGCTCGCCCGTCAGGGGCCGCTCCCCGGGTCGCCGCCGCCCGCCTCGGCCAGCCGCTTGATCGCCGCGAGGCGGCCGTCCCAGTCGGCGGCGATGCGGTCCATCCACCGGGCGGTGATCCCCAGTTGCTCGGGTACGACCCGGTAGCGCGCCTCCCGGCCCGCCCGGCGGCCGGCGACCAGTCCGGCCCGGTCCAGCACCCCCAGGTGCTTGACGACGGCCTGCCGGCTGACCGGCAGCTCCGCCGCCAGGACCGTGGCGGTCGCCTCGCCGTGCGCGGCGAGGGCGTCGAGGATCCGGCGCCGGGTGGGATCCGCGAGCGCGGCGAACACCTCCGTCGCCGCGTCGGCGCCGGCGTCCGGCCCGCCCGCGGATCCCACCGCGCGCCCCCGCCCCCTGTCGTCGGTCATGCCGCGAGCCGCTCCGCGTACTGCTTGATGTCCTTGGCCTTGCCGGTCCAGCCCTCGCTGTGGCTCTCGTACGAGGCGAACGGCTCGCGCTCCTCGGGGATGACGAGGGAGGCGAAGCCGGTCTCGGTCACCCGCAGCCGGGTGCCGCCGCCCTCGGGGGTGAGGGTGAACTCGACGAGGGTGGCGTTGTCCTCGGTCGCCACCTGGCCGGGGTGGCCGCTGGCCCAGCGGTAGGAGAAGCGGTGCGGCGGTTCGACCGTCACGATCGTGGTGTCGAACTGCCCGTACTGGCCGTGGTCGAGGTGCATGATCCCGCCGGGCCGCAGGTCGACCGGGGTCGGCGCGCCCTGGCCGAACCACGAGCCGACGTGCTCGGGCTCGGTGAGCACCGCCCAGACGCGCTCCACGGGGGCGTCGATGGTGATCTCCCGCTCGATGCGGTTCCGCTCGGGGTCGTCGGGGTGTCCGGTGGGTTCGCTGTGCGTGGTCATGGGGTGGCCTCCCGCCCGTTCTGGTGTGCCTTACGTGCTACTCGATGGTTGCACGTGGCGGCGGGAGGTGCAACCCGAGGGTTGCGCATTGGTCCTCCGGGGCAGGGGCGGGCCGGCCGCCCCTGCCCCGGAGCGGTCATCAGGCGTCCGGGCCGCCGGCCGCCGCGCCGTCCATCCGGACGCGGTAGACGGGGACCGAGGCCGCCGGGTCGTCCAGACACTCCCCGGTCTCCAGGTCGAAGCGCTGCTTGAGCAGCGGCGACGCCACGAACGGTCGGTCCGCGGCGGATCCGGTCAGACCGCGGGAGAGGACCTGTGCGCCGGTGAACGGGTCCTGGTTGCCGATCGCGTACGTCCGGCCGCCGCGGTCCACGAACACGGCCGCCTGGGACCCGTCCGGGAGCAGGGCGGCGACGCCGCGCCCGGGGGTGAGGTCGCCGAGGGTGCAGACGGCGAGCCAGCCCTCGGGGCCGAGGATCTCGACGGTCGGGGAAGGGGCGGTGGTCGCCGGGGAAGCGGCGGTGGCGGTGGTCATCGTGCGGAGGTCCCTTCCAGGGTGCGAACGGGCAGGGTCGGGCCGGCCAGCAGCGCCGGGTCCGGCTTCATCTGGTCGCGCTCCGGTACGAAGCGGACGGACGGATCGGGGGTGCCGGGCGCGTTGACGAAGGAGACGAAGCGGCCCAGCCGCTCCGGGTCGGCGAGGGTCTCGGCCCATTCGTCGCGGTAGTGGGCGACATGGGCGGCCATCAGCGCCTCCAACTCGTCGCACAGCCCCAGCGAGTCGTGGACGACGACGTCCCGTACGTGGTCCAGGCCGCCCTCGATCCGCTCCAGCCACGCCGAGGTCCGCTCCAGGCGGTCCGCGGTGCGGATGTAGAACATCAGGAACCGGTCGATGAGCCGGATCAGTTCGGCGTCGGACAGGTCCTGGGCGAGCAGGTCGGCGTGGCGCGGGTCGGCGCCGCCGTTGCCGCCGACGTAGAGGTTCCAGCCGTTGGAGGTGGCGATGACGCCGAAGTCCTTGCCGCGGGCCTCCGCGCACTCCCGGGCGCAGCCGGAGACCGCGGACTTCAGCTTGTGCGGGGAGCGCAGGCCCCGGTAGCGCAGCTCCAGGTCGATCGCCATCCGGACCGAGTCCTGCACGCCGTAGCGGCACCAGGTCTGCCCGACGCAGGACTTCACGGTCCGCAGCGCCTTCCCGTACGCGTGCCCGGACTCGAAGCCGGCGTCCACCAACCGGGCCCAGATCACCGGGAGCTGGTCGACCCGGGCACCGAAGAGGTCGATCCGCTGACCGCCGGTGATCTTCGTGTAGAGGCCGAAGTCGCGGGCCACCTCCCCGATGACGATCAGCTTCTCCGGGGTGATCTCGCCGCCGGGGATGCGCGGCACGATCGAGTACGAGCCGTTGCGCTGGAGGTTGGCGAGGAAGTGGTCGTTGGTGTCCTGGAGGGCGGCCTGCTCGCCGTGCAGCACGTATCCGTCGGCGCCGACCGCGGGGGCCAGCGACGCGATGATCGAGCCGACGGCGGGCTTGCAGATCTCGCAGCCGTCGCCGGACCGGGCCTCCGGGCGGCCGTGCGAGTCGAGGAGTTCGGCGTAGCTGTTCAGCCGCAGGGTGCGGACGATCTCGTAGAGCTCGGCGCGGGTGTGCGGGAAGCAGCCGCACAGGCCGGTGTCGACGGCGACGCCGCCGGCCGCCAGCTCGTCGTTGACGAGGGTGGTGAGCGCCTTGACGCAGGAGCCGCAGCCGGTGCCGGCCTTGGTGCACTTCTTGACCTGGGGGACGGTGGTGCACTCGTGCTCGGTGACCGCCGAACGGATCGCGCCCTTGGTGACGTTGTGGCAGTTGCAGACCACCGCGTCGTCGGGGAGCGCGGACGGGCCGAGCGCCGCGGGCGCACCGGCGCCGGCGGGCAGCACCAGCTGCTCCGGCGCCACCGGCGGCACGCTCCCGGTCAGCGGACGCAGCATCCCGTACGAGTCGGCGTCGCCGACCAGCACCCCGCCCAGCAGCGCGCCGTCCGCGCCGATCACCAGCTTCTTGTAGACACCGCTGCGGGAGTCCGCGTAGACGACGTCCAGGCAGCCCTCCGTGGTGCCGTGCGCGTCGCCGAAGGACGCCACGTCGACGCCGAGCAGCTTGAGCTTGGTGGACAGGTCGGCGCCGGTGAAGCCGCTGTCCTTCCCGGCGATGGCGTCGGCCGTGGTCCGGGCCATGTCGTAACCGGGCGCCACCAGGCCGTAGACCCGGCCGTCGACGGCCAGCGCGCACTCGCCGATCGCGTGTACCGCCGGGTCGCTGGTGCGGCACTGCTCGTCGACGACGATGCCGCCGCGCTCGCCGACCGCCAGCCCGCAGTCCCGGGCGAGCTGGTCGCGGGGCCGGACCCCGGCCGAGAAGATCACCAGGTCGGTCGCTATCCGCGACCCGTCGGACAGCTCCATACCGGTCACCGCGCCGCTCTCGTCCGCGGTGATCTCCTTGCCGCCGACGCCGGTGTGCACCTCCAGGCCCATCTCCTCGACGGTGCGGCGCAGCGCGCTGCCGCCGCCCTCGTCGACCTGGAGCGCCATCAGCCGCGGGTTGAACTCCACGATGTGGGTGCGCAGTCCGAGCCCCTTGAGGGCGCCGGCCGCCTCCAGGCCGAGCAGCCCGCCGCCCACGACGACACCGGACTCGGCGGTCTTGGCGTAGTCCTCGATGGCGAGCAGGTCCTCGATGGTGCGGTAGACGAAGCACCCGTCGCTGTCCTTGCCCGGCACCGGCGGCACGAACGGGTACGAGCCGGTGGCGAGCACCAGGGTGTCGTAGCGCACGGTCAGCCCGGAGCGGGCGGTGACGGTGCGGGACTCCCGGTCGATCGTCTCGGCCGGGTCGCCGATGTGCAGCTCGATGCCGTGCCGGTCCATGAAGTCCGGGGCGGTCAGGCTCAGTTCGTCCGGCGTGCGCCCGGCGAAGTACGAGGTCAGCTGGACGCGGTCGTACGCGGGGCGGGGCTCCTCGCACAGCACGACCACCCGCGCCCGCTCGGTGACCCCGCGCTCGGCCAGCTCCTCCAGGAAGCGCTGGCCGACCATGCCGTGTCCGACGAGGACGATGGTGGGGCGGGCGGTGTCGTGGGTGCCGGGTGTTGCCGGGGTGGCGGGTGCGGCCATGATCAGAAGCCTCCGTCGGTGGTGAGCAGGTGGAGCAGCGGAGCTGCGGGGAGCTGTTCGTCGCCCTCCCAGGTACGGGCGAGCGCGCCGACAGTGCCGAGATCGCCGAGGAGGATGCCGCCGACCAGCCGGTCGCCGCGGACGACGACCTTCCGGTAGGCGGTGCGGGTGGCGTCCGCGAGGCGTATGACGTCGTCGCCGGGGAGCGGGGTGGTCCGGCCGAACGTGGCCAGGTCGAAGGGGGTGGATCCGGTGGGGGCGGATCCGGTGGCGGGGGCGCCCTCGGCGGCGAGGGTCAGCCGGGTCAGCAGGCGGGTGCCCGTATAGACCGGGGTGGCGGGTTCCGGTGCGGGTGCCGCGCCGGCCGGTACGGGAGCGGGGGATGTGGGGGCGGCCAGCACGCGGGCGAGTACATCGGCCTGCTCCTGTGCGGCGCCCGCCAGACCGTAGACCGTCCCCCGGTGCTCGGCGCAGTCGCCGACCGCGTGGATCCGGGGGTCGGAGGTACGCAGCGAGTCGTCGACGCGGATGCCCCGGCCGACGTCCAGCCCGGCGGCGTCGGCGAGCCCGGTGCGCGGGCGCACCCCGCAGGCCAGCACGACGAGTTCGGCGTCGAGCCGGAAGCCGTCCGCCAGCTCCACTGCCCGGACCCGGCGGGCGGTGGGCTCCGCCGCGTCCGGCACCGCGGTCTCGATGCCGCGGACCCGGCACTCCGTGTGCACCTCGATGCCGAGCGCGGTGAGGTGGTCGCGGAGCAGCGCCGCCGCCCCCGGATCGAGCTGATGCTCCATCAAGTGCTCGCCTTGGTGGGCCAGTACGACCTGGGCACCACGCGCGGCCAGCGCCCGCGCCGCCGACACCCCGAGCAGCCCGCCGCCGATCACCACGGCCGGCCCGCCGGGCCGCGCCGCCGCGGCCAGCGCCCGGCAGTCGTCCAGCGTCCGGAACGGATGCACCCCGTCCGGCAGATCGTGCCGCCCCGGGGCGAACAGCCCGCGCAGCGGCGGCAGTACCGGGTTGGCGCCGGTGGCCAGCACCAGCACGTCGTACCCGACCTCCCGGCCGTCGTCGCACCGCACCCGGCACGCCTCCCGGTCGATCGCCTCCGCCCGTACGCCGCCGCGCCAGTCCACCCCGGCGCCGGGCGCGGGCAGTTCGATGACCTGCGGCGCATAGCGGCCGGCGAGCACCTCGGCGAGCAGCACGCGGTTGTACGGCGCGGACGGCTCCTCGCCGATGACGGTGAGGGCGCCGGGAGCCACGCCGGCCCGTGCGGCGGTCAGCTGCCGTACGAGCCGGGCTCCGGCCATACCGCCGCCGATCACCACCACTCGTGGCGCCGTGCGCTCCCGCGTTGTCGAGGTCATGCCGGTCAGCCTGCGGCGCGCCTGTTACCCGCCCGCATCCCCTCTGTTTCCCCGGCGGAACGCTGCGCTCAGCGGGCGCCCGGCGCCGGTGTGAGGCGCAGGGGTCACCCGAAAGCCCTGGTCACGGGCCCCGGGGCGGCGGCCGGGCGGTCACGGCGACCGCCGGAAGGGCGACTGTGACGGCCACCACGACGCCGCCCGGCGCTCGCGCTCCGCCCTCCTCCGCGGTGATCCGGGTGACTACGTTGACCCCATGCCCCCCACCCGCCCGCGGCCCCCGATCCGCACGGTCGTCCTCGCACCCTTCACACGGCGCGAGCTCGGCGCGGTGCTATGCGCCCTGCTGGGGCCGGTGCTCGCACTGCCCGGGGCGGTGCTGGTGGCGACCGGGCTGGCGCTGGGGGCAGTGCTGTCGTGGACGGCGCTCGGGCCGTGGCTGATCGCATTGAGCGTACGGGCCGCGGTGGCGCTGGGGGACGCCCAACGGGGGCTGGTGCGGCGGCTGCTGGGGGAGGCGATCGAGCCGGCCGGACGGAGGTGGGAGCCCGGGGTGTTCGGCTGGCGGCGGGCGGTGCTCGGCGACCCGGCCGGCTGGCGGGCGGTGGGCTGTGCGCTGCTCGCGCCGCTGACCGCACTGCCCCCGTTGCTCGCCGTCGTCCTCGGCTATGTATACGGGCTGCTGGCGCTCACCCACCCCGTGCTGCGGCGGTGGAACTACTTCACCCTCCGCGGAGCGGACGGTTCCGTGCGGAAGGTGGGGCTCCAGATCCACGGTGTGGAGTTCGACAGCTGGCCCAGGTGGCTGCTGGTGGTCGCCGTCGGGGCGCTGCTGGTGCTCGGCGCGCCCTGGCTGGTGCGCCGGGCGGGCGCACCGCACCGGACGCTGCTGCGGGCGCTCCTCGGGCCGAGCGCCGCGGACGCCCGGATCCGCACGCTGGAGGAGACCCGGGCGCAGGCCGTCGACGACGCCGCGGCCACCCTCCGCCGCATCGAACGCGATCTGCACGACGGCACCCAGGCCCGCCTCGTCGGCCTCGGCATGCACCTCACCCTGATCCGCGAACTGCTCACCAAGGACGCCGACCGGGACCGGCTGCTGGCCGTCGTGGCGCGCGCCCAGGACAACGCCACCCAGGCCATCGCCGATCTGCGGCACCTCGTCCGCGGCATCCACCCGCCGGTCCTGGACGAGGGGTTGGCCAGCGCGCTGGCCACCCTCGCCGCCGACGCCCCGCTGCCGGTGGCGCTCCACACCCGGATCGAGCAGCGGCCCAGCCCCGCGCTGGAGTCCATCGCCTACTTCTGCGCGGCCGAACTGCTCGCCAACACGGTCAAGCACAGCGGGGCGGCGGAGGCGGCGATCGAGGTGCACGGCGACGCGGACGGACTGCGGCTGACCGTACGGGACGACGGGCGCGGCGGCGCGGTGGTCGGCGCCGGCAGCGGGCTGACCGGGCTGCTCGGCCGGATCCGCACCGTCGACGGCACGCTGACCTGCGACAGCCCGGCCGGAGGGCCTACCGTTGTCGCGGTCCGGCTCCCGTACCCGGCCCACCGCCCCGACCACTGAGCGGCCCGACCGCCAAGAGGCCCGACCACCACCCCGACCACCAAAAGGCAGGAACCATGCGCGTCGTCATGGCTGAGGACTCCGCGATCCTGCGCGACGGACTCGTGCAGCTGCTGGAACTGCGCGACGTGCGGGTCGCGGCGGCCGTCGGCGACGCCGAGGCGCTGCTCGCCGCGGTCGCCGAACACCGGCCGGACGCCGCGGTGATCGACATCCGACTGCCGCCCGGCCACCGCGACGAGGGCCTGCGAGCCGCCGTCACGATCCGCCGGGACCACCCCGACATCGGCGTGCTGATCTTCTCCCAGTACGTGGAGACCGCCTACGCCGACCGGCTGTTCGGCGCGGGCTTCGCCGGGGTCGGCTATCTGCTCAAGGAACGGGTGGTGGACATCGGCGAGTTCGTGGACGCCCTGGAGCGGGTGGCGAACGGCGGCACCGCGCTGGACCCGGACGTCGTCGGCCACCTCTTCGGCGCGAGCCGCCGGGCCCGGTCCCTGGACGCCCTCACCCCGCGTGAGCGCGAGGTGCTGTCGCTGATGGCCCAGGGCCGCACCAACCACTCGATCGCCACGGCGCTGACCGTCACCGGGCGGGCGGTCGAGAAGCACATCGCCAACATCTTCGGCAAACTCGACCTCCCGCCCTCGGAGACGGACCACCGCCGGGTGCTGGCGGTGCTCCGCTACCTGGAGGCGGCCAGCCGGCCGTAGCCACCGCAGGACCGACCGCCCCCCTTCAACGCCCCTGCTGAAACCCGGCTGTTGACCTCATCCCGGAATGCCGGAATGCCGGAATGCCGGAATGCGGGAACGTAGGGACGTGGGAACTCAGCTGTTGACCTGCGCCGGGCACAGCCGCCGCGGCTGCGTGTCACCCCGCAGCCGGGCGTCCACACAGCCGCCCGGCAGCCCGTCGTGCGCCGTGCTGCCGAAGTTCGCGGTGACGGTCAGCGCCCCGTCGCCGAACACCGTCCGCTGCATGGTGCGGTCGCCGGTCAGCCACCGGAACGACGTCATCCTCTCGGTCCCCGCCGCGCGGTGCAGCGGTCCGAAGTACTTCTGGAGAGCGGCGAGTTCCTTCCCGTCCTTCTCCAGCGACGGCCCGCTGAGCGCGAAATTCAGCGGGGTGTTGTTCAGCATCGCCAGCAGCGCCCGGGTGGTCTTCTGCTCCGGCAGCTTGTCGTACGACAGCTCCCACCGCTCCACGTTGACCAGCGACTCGTGCAGGGCCGTCTCGTACAGCGGCACCCGGTACTTCGGGTCGTACATCGCGGTGGCCAGGTCCGCCGGCAGCGACACCGGCATGAAGGCGTTCTTCGGGGCGTTCTGCGGGAAGTAGCCACCCCACTTCTCCTTGTCCCGCTCCAGCTTCCACAGCCCGTCGGCGACCGGTGTCCCCGAGCCGTGGTTGAAAGCCAGCACCGAGTTCGCCCACGGCTGCGCCGACTCCGAACCCAGCACGAGGCCCTTGGCGATCCGCCGCATCCGGGCGAGCCGGTTCTCCCGGTCGCCCGCCTTGGTCATCTCATGGCCCGCGCCGTGGTCGCGGAACACCTCACCGGTCGCGTCCACGTCCAGGAAGTAACTGTCCGCCCCGTTGGCGGTCATCGCCCGCGTACGGTTGGCCAGATAGTGCTTGGCAGGCTCCGCCTTCTCGAAGGCGCGCGAGCTGAGATAGCAGCCGCGGCCCCCGAAACCGGTCTGCGCCGTCCCGTCCGCCTTCCGCACGCAGAAGTCCGGGTAGACCCTGTCCGGCCACGCCGACGTGGGGCTGTCCGCCGTCTTCGGATCCTGCCCGTTGGCGAACGTGTCGTACGGCCCGACGAGATACCCCGCCTTCTTCGCGGCCCGGACGGCATCCGCCGTCATCGGGTCCGGCCCGGAGTCGTACCCGAGCCACATCCGGTCCACGCCCAGCTTCCTCAGCTTCTCGACACCGGACGCGGTCCGCGCCTCGCCCCACAGATAGGCGTGGAACGCGCCCAGCAGCTTCGCCCCGGCCGGGTTCCTCCTGATCTTCTCGCGCAGGCTGCCGAGCTGCCCGTGCTGGGAGAGGTAGGAGCGGTAGTCGGCGGCCGGGGCCACCGGATTCCCGTCCGTGAGCGAGAACGAGACGTCGTAGTCGCCCGTCCCCTCACCGGAGTTGAAGTCGTGTGCCGCCGTGGCGTGCAGCCGCCCCCCGGTGGAGGCGAACCGCAGCGTCGTCCCGATGTCGGTGGGCGTGAGATAGCTGACGCCGTGCCGCCCGCCGGACCAGCCCCACAGCGGCAGCGCCAGGTCCCCGCCCACATCGACGGTGTTGCCGGCCAGCCCGCCCTTCGGCCCGTTCCAGAACGCGTCCCGTACGGGGATGTCCAGCCCCTCGCCGCGCGGCAGCTGCACATCGGACGCGGCCCGGTCGGTACCGGTCACCGGCCAGCTCACCGACCCGTCCCGCTCCGACCGGATCCGGACGTGCAGCCGCCCCCGCTCCGAACTCGCCGTGACCTGGAGCCCCTTGTCCGGATAGCTCCAGCGTGCCGTTCCGGCCGTACGGGCCACCGGGCCGGGCTTGCCGAGGCCGCTCGCCACCGCCTCGGACAGCACCAGCCGCGTCCCGTCGTTGGCGCGCGCGGTGACCGCCAGCGACCCGGTGTCGACGACGGCGGTCCCGCCGGCGACGGGGAGTTCGATACGACTGCCCTGGACCGTGCCGGCCGTGGCGCTGCCGCAGCCGGCGAGCGTGAACGCGGAGGCGGTCAGCGCCAGCGAGGCGGCGACCGCTCGGGTGAGTGTGGATGCCATTCCCCTTGAATAGCGACCGGCTTTAAGAACCTTCTAAGAGGCCGCCGGATCGTCCAGGGGGCACCGGGCGGCAGCCTCCTCACACGGCCAGGCGCCGCGCCGCCAGCTCCGCGTACACCGCCGCCCCGTCCGCCAGCACCGCATCGTCGAACTCGGCCCGCGGCGAATGGTTGATGGCGCTCCGCTCCGGGTCCGCACCGGCCGGCGGAGAGCCCAGGAACAGCATCGCGCCGGGCACCTCCGCCAGCACCCGGGAGAAGTCCTCCGAGCCCTGGAGCGGCTGCCGCATGGGCGCGTACCGCTCCTCGCCGAGCACCTCGCGCACCGTGTCCGCCGCGAAGTCCGCCGCCGCGTCGTCGTTGACGGTGATCGGATACACCTCGCTGAACTCCGCGTCCACGCCGACCCCGTAGGCCGCCGCGATGCCCCGGCACACCTCCACGGTGCCGTCCTTGACTCGCGCCTGCGCCCGCTCCGAGAAGCTGCGCACCGTCGCCTCGAAGACCGCCGTGTCCGGAATGACGTTCTGCTTCGTCCCCGCGTGGAAGGTGCCCACGGTCAGGATCACCGGGTCGAACACATCGAAGCTACGGGTGATCCACGCCTGCAACGCGGTCACCATCGCGCACCCGGCCTGCACCGGGTCCTTGGCGCGGTGCGGCATCGACCCGTGCCCGCCCTCGCCCCGTACGGTCACCCGCAGCACGTTCGACGCGGACATCGCCGGCCCGCCCCGGGTCCCGAACACGCCGCTGGGCACCCCCGCGGACAGCACATGGATGGCGTACGCCGCCACCGGCCGCTGCCCGGCCGCGTCCAGCAGCCCCTCGGCCAGCATGTGCCGGGCGCCGTCGTAACCCTCCTCGCCGGGCTGGAACATGAACAGCACCTCGCCCGCGAGCCGGTCGCGGTGCGCGGCGAGCAGTCTGGCCGCACCGGTCAGCATGGCGGTGTGCAGATCGTGGCCGCAGGCGTGCATCCGGCCGGTGTCGGCGGCGAAGTCGAGCCCGGTGCGCTCGGCGACCGGCAGCGCGTCCATGTCGCCGCGCAGCAGCACGGTCGGCCCCGGCGCCGCCCCGCGCAGCACCGCCGTCACCGAGGTGAGTCCGTCCCCCGTACTCAACTCCAACGGCAACCCGTCCAGTTCAGCCAGCACAGCTTCCTGCGTACGGGGCAGATCCAGCCCGGTCTCGGGGATCCGGTGCAGCGAACGGCGCAGCCGCACGAGGTCGTCGGAGAGCGCGCGGGCGTCGTCACGAAGGTTCATACGGGCTCCTCAGCTGGGGAGCCCCCCATTCTTGACCGTGGCGACGAACGAGGACCAGCCCGCCGCGCACACCACGATCGCGGGCCCGCCCGGAACTTTGCTGTCGCGGACGGGGACGACGCCGTGGGTTGTGGAGTGGGCGGGGGAGAACTCGATGCATGCCCCGCCGTTGCCTTCGCTGTAGGACGACTTGATCCACGTGGCGGTGGCCAGATCCAAGTCGGGGATCATGGGCGGTACTCCTTCAGCAGATTCTTGATCAGGGCAAGTGATTTATCCGGGGCCAATGCGTGCGCCCTGAGCAGATCGTAATCATCCAAGGCGGAGTCGACCGTTTGTGCGGAATCATGCATCCTGCCTCCTACCCGGGTCTCCGTGTACAACACGGTGGGGGAGTCCAAGAAGCGCAACACGATGAAGGGCATCGTGGACGTGGCCGCAATGCCTGCCGAGAACGGCATGACCTGAAGTTCCAAGTGCGGCGACGCGGCTACCGCGATCAGGTAGTCGAGCTGCCCCGCCATGACCTCGGCACTCTCGATGACAGTCCGCAGACACGCCTCATGGAGGATGACCCACAGCCGCGGGGGAGCGTCCCGTTCGAACACCTCACGTCGCCGTAGGCGCGCGGCAACCTTGTCCTCGATTCCCTTTGCACTTGCCCCGGGGTTGGATACGCGGAAGACGGCCCTTGCGTACTCCTCAGTCTGGACCACGCCTGATACGAGGTTCGTCTCGTACGTCAGGATCCGCGACGCCTTCCGTTCCAGATCCAAGTACGGGACGAACCACGACGGGTGGTCCCCTTCGTCGATCCTTCGCAGCATGCCCGCGAAGAGTCCGTTCGTCCCGAATGCGAGATCGCACCCATCGGCGAACTTCTCGCTGGCCTTCACCTTCCCGGACTCCACCATGCTGACGTACGCATAGGAGTAGCCCGCAGCATGGCCTAAGTGCTTCTGTGTGAGATTGCGGCCCAGGCGTACCCGTTTGACGTCACGCCCGAAGCTCTGGAGCGGATTGAAGTGCTCGGGTGGGGTCGTCTCGTCCAATGCTGTGACCTCTCGTTCTGTGGTCGCGGTCAGCATCGCCGCAGGCAGTTGCTGTAAGCACTGCCGTTTAAGTGGCCCCACTCTATTGCCCGTTGCGTTGTCAGCGTGACCGAATGGCTACACCCCGTACGCGAAGCCAGGACCCCCGCGACCGCGTGACCGGTCCGGGGGCGTGGCCACCAACCCCCTGGAGGTTGACGACATGACCGACGCTACCGCGCGGCTTCTGCCATGGTCGAGTGCGGACGGCAAGCCCTGCTTCGTCGTGGGCGACGGCACCGGCCCCGTGTCCCGTATTGCCGACAGCATCGAGGCGGCGCAACTCGACTCGGCCGCCGACCTCATCGACGAGTCACGTCGCGTGCTCGCTGCACGCGCCTGGACGTCCGGGGAACTCCAGCTGCTCACCGTCGAGTTGACGGACTCGCTCGCCGAGGTGCACCGGGTCGCCAAGAGCCGCGGCGCCCGGCTGCCGAAGCCGTACCCCGCCGTGGTCTACGTACCGGCGGGGGAGGCCGTGAAGCCGTGCCCGTTCCCGTGCGAGGTCTGCCGCCGCAAGGGACGGTAGGGGGTGGTGGACGCGCGTCAGCGCGTCTGGACGCCCGGTCCCCCCGCCACCGCGTCGAGCCGCGCCAACTCCCCTTCCGTGAGCGCGATCCGTGCCGCGTCCAGGTTCTCGTCCAGGTGGGCGGGCGAGCCCGTACCGGGCGTCGGCAGCAGGACGGGGGAGCGGCGCAGGAGCCAAGCCAGCGCGATCTGCCCGGTGGTCGCGCCGTGCCCGGCGGCGACCGCGGCGACCACCTCGCCCGCTTCCCCCGTCAGCGCCCCGTTCCCCAGCGGGAACCACGGCAGAAGCGCCGTCCCTCCCTTCTCGCACAGCTTCAGTACGTCCTCCGAGGCGCGGTCCAGGAGGTTGTAGCGGTTCTGCACCGACGCGATCGGGGCCAGCTCCTGCGCCCGCGCGAGCTCCGCCGCCCCGACGCTGTCCAGCCCGATGTGCCGGATCTTCCCGGCCTGTTGGAGTTCCAGCAGGGCGCCCAACTGGTCGGCCATCGGCACTCCGGGGTCCAGTCGGTGCAGCTGGTACAGCGCGATCGTGTCCGTACGCAGCCGCCGCAGGCTCGCCTCGCACATGGCGCGCAGCTCCTCCGGCCGCCCGGCGATATGCCAGGTGCCCGGCCCCGTGCGCACCACCCCGCCCTTGGTCGCGATCACCAGGTCGTCCGGATACGGGTGCAGCGCCTGCGCCACCAACTCCTCGGCGATGTCCGGACCGTAGTTGTCGGCGGTGTCGATCAACGTCACCCCGCGCTCGACGGCCCGGCGCAGCAGCGCGACGGCCTGCCGCGGGTCCGCGTGCCGCGGCCCCCAGTACCCGGTCCCGACGAGCCCGCCGGTCCCCAGCCCCAGCCGCCGCACGGCCAGGCTCCCGCCGATCGCGAACTCCGGTCCCGGAGATCCAGGTCCCGCAGATCCGGATCCCGGAGGTACATTCGCTTCCGTATCCACGGGCTGGAGCCTAGACGGCAGTCCGGCCGGCAATAATCCGGCGTCCCGGGCCGCGCCCCTTCATAAGATCACCTGGTGCCTCCTGACATATCGCTGTTCACGCTGACTCTGCTCTGCCTGGCGGCCCTGGCAGCCGGCTGGATCGACGCGGTGGTGGGCGGCGGCGGGCTGCTGCTGCTCCCGGCGCTGCTGGTCGGCCTTCCG
This sequence comes from Streptomyces sp. YGL11-2, assembly GCF_050054615.1. Taxonomy (NCBI): domain Bacteria; kingdom Bacillati; phylum Actinomycetota; class Actinomycetes; order Kitasatosporales; family Streptomycetaceae; genus Streptomyces; species Streptomyces sp. YGL11-2. Next base: position 218,573 of record NZ_JBNHIN010000005.1, on the reverse strand, counting down.
CACACACCCGCCGCGTTCGTGCTCGGCACCAACAAGTCCACCGCCATCGTCGGCACCACCGCGGCCGCCGTGACCTACGTCCGCAAGACCCCGATCGACATCGGCACCGCCCTGCGGATCGGCGCCGCGGCGCTCGCCGGATCGCTCACAGGGGCGTTCTTCGCGGCCGGTATCAACAGCGCGGTGCTCCGTCCGTTGATCATGGCCGTGCTCCTGGGTGTCCTCGCCTTCATCCTCTTCCGCCCGGCGTTCGGCACCGCTCCCGCGCCCTCGGGACCGGTGACCCGGCGGCGCGTGCTGGTGGCGATCCTCGTCGCGGGCCTGGGAATCGGCTTCTACGACGGGCTGATCGGCCCCGGCACCGGTGCCTTCCTCGTCATCGCACTGGCCGCCCTCCTTCACATGGACCTGGTCACCTCCTCCGCCACCGCCAAGGTCATCAACGTCTGCACCAACGTCGGCGCGCTGACGATGTTCGCCATCCAGGGCACCGTGCTGTGGCAACTGGGGGCGCTGCTGGCCCTGTTCAACCTCGTCGGCGGCACGGTCGGCGCCAGGATGGCCCTCAAGCGCGGCGCCGGGTTCGTGCGCGGCGTGCTCGTCATCGTCGTCATCACCCTCCTGTGCAAGCTGGTCTACGACCAGTGGCTGGCGGCCTGACGCCCCCCACCGCCGTCTGCGCGCGGGCCCGCCGATGCCGCTGGCGTGAGACACGACGGCGGTCCCGGATCCGGCGGCCCTGCAACAGCGCCAACAGCGCCAACAGCGCCAACAGCGCCAACAGCGCCAACAGCGCCAACAGCGCCAACAGCGCCAATGGCGGCAATGGCGGCAACGACGGCAACGGCGGTTTCAAAAACGGCAGTTGTAGAGCCGCGACATGTCTCGCAGGCCCCCGGGTATCCGCGCCGCGATCCGGGCCGCCGCGCGGTAGGCCACGGGCAGCTTCTCGATCCCCGGCAGGTCCATGGCGCTGATGTTCTCGACGATCTCCAGGCGGGGGCTCAGCCGGGATATGCCGGCCGGGTCCGTGCCCCAGTGCAGCGTCGAACCGGTCCTGACGATGACGGTGTTGAGGCGCGCCGCGCGCACGGCGAACCTGCTGAAGGCGTCGAAGGCCAGCTCCCCGCTCGGGGCGTGGGCTATCAGGCGGCGGAGGAGCGTGGTGACGTCCTTCTCGGTGAGGTACATCAGCAGGCCCTCTGCGACGATCATCGTCGGCCGGTCGGACGGGAGTCCGTCCACCCAGTCCGGGGCGGTGACGGACGTCGGTATCTCGGCGTATCCGGGGCGCTCCGGATAGAGCTGCCGGCGCAGGTCTATGACCTCCGGGAAGTCGACGTCGTACCAGCGCACCCGGGGGCCGGGGGCGAGGCGGTAGACGCGGGTGTCGAGGCCGCAGCCCAGATGCACCACCGTCGCCTCCTCGTGCCGGGCCAGGAAGCGGGCCGTCCAGACATCCAACTGCCGGGCGCGGAGGGCGACTCCGGCTGCGTCGCCGCCGCGCATCCGGAGCTTGCGGAAGTCGTAGTCGAGGCGGCGCACCGCGTCGACGGCCATGGTGTCGCCGAGTATCGGCTTCTTCGCGCGGCTGTCGACCGCGCGGCCGTAGAGCGTGGCGAGGAGGGTCTCCTTCGCCCCGGTCAGCTGCACCTTCGATTTCGCGCTGGTCATAGTTCGATGGTACGGAACATTCAGAAAAATGTGAAGAGTGGAAACGTGGCGCCCCGCGCCGTGGCGGTGGCCGGCGTCAGCCCCGGGCCGCCGCGCCCGCGGGCACGCCCCGCGCCGGTTCGCGCACCGCCGTGACGGCGGTCAGCAGCACCACCGAGTCGTCGACGGCGGTCAGGCCGTGCCGGGCGTGCGGAATCGCCGTGACCTGCCCCGCGGTCAGTACCTGGCCACCGCCGGCCCAGGTCAGCCGGACGCGGCCGCGCAGCACTTGGAGGCTGGCCGCCGGGGGCGCGTTGTGCTCGTCGAGCGACGTGCCGGCCAGCAGCGCGATCACGGTTTGGCGCAGCGGACCGTCGTGCAGGAAGAGGTGAGCGCTGCGTCCGTGCGCGGAGGCGCGGGCGTCGTCGAGTTGGTCGCGGATGAGGGTTTCGAGATTCTCCATGGCGCTCGCCTTTCGAGTGCGGGCCGGCGGCGGGACGTCCCTGCGACGGGACTCCCCTCTCCATCGTTGTCCCTGCGCAGGAGGGCGCAACCGGGGCGTACGGGCGCGCAGCCGGCGGATACGAGGGCGGATACGCGGACGGATGCGAACGGGAGGGGGCGACGGATACGAACGGGAATGGGGCGTCCGGGTGCTTGGGCGCGGGCAGCGGCCCGCCGCGCGCCAGTTGATCATCAAGATCCGTACGATGCGAGGCGATCCTTGACCGAAGGATTGCAAGATCGATGGCGGAAGATCGATGGCCGGAGAGCGATGCCTGGAGTTCGGAAACCCGGAGTTCGGAGCCCGGCTACCGGACGGGGGCGACCGACGACCGATGACCGGAGACCCCGGAGATCGATGAATCGCGACCGGAGATCGGTGACCGAGGACCGAGCAATGGACACAGGACGCCGAGGAATGAGCGTCGAAGATCGAATGTGCTGGGCAGTGGCACTACCCCCCACCCCGACCGCGAAGGGTGCGTGACCGTGGCCGACCCGACCGCCCTGAACGAACCGCCTGCCGTGCCGGCCCCGGCCGCGCAGCCGGCGCGATTTCTGACCGTGATGACGACCACCGACAGCGAGCAGAAGGCCGAACGGCTGGCGCGCGGTGCGATCGAGGCGAGACTCGCCGCCTGTGCGCAGATCAGCGCACCGGTGACCTCGGTCTTCCGCTGGGACGGCGCCGTGGAGACCAACCAGGAGTGGCAGGTGCTGTTCAAGACGGCGAGCACGCGGTACGCGGCGCTGGAGAGCTATCTCCTCGCCGCACACGACTACGAGACCCCGGAGATCATCGCCACTCCGGTCACGCACGGTGGCGCCGGGTATCTCGCCTGGGTCGCAGAGGAGACGAGCTGACGTGGCACTACCACCCCCTATGTCGAAGGCCGTTGCGGCGGGTACCGCCGTTGTGCACCGCCGGCGGCTGCGCTGCCGGTGGGGGAGGGCGGCGACACTCGCCCTGGGCATGACCCTGGGCCTCGCCGCTTCCCCGGTGAGCCACGCGGCCGACGGCCCCCCTGGCGACCAGGTGTCCTACGGCCACCAGACCCACCCGCACGGCTCCTGGACCAGCAAGGACGCCGCCGCCTACTGGACGCCGCAGCGGATGGCCGGCGCCGCGGGCACCGACGACCGCGGCGACCAGCAGGCCGCCCCCGCACCGCAACTCGCGCCGACCGCACGGCACTTCGACGGTATCCCGTCCGTCGGCGTGCTGTTCTCCGTCGACGGGGAGGCGCGCGAGCACCACTGCACCGCCAGTGTGGTGCACAGCCCGCACGGCAATCTGCTGCTGACCGCCGGGCACTGCAACCCGGGCGCGCGCGCCGCGTTCGTCCCGCAGTACCAGTCGGGCGCGGACTCCCAGCCCTACGGGGTGTGGGCCATCGACGACACGTTCGCGTACTCGGACCGCGCCACCACTGGAGCCGGCGCCGACCTCGACTTCGCGTTCGCCACCGTGGCCCCGGACGACCGCGGCCGGATGATCGAGTCCGTCACCGGCGGCAACGTCCTGACCGACACGCCCGGTTACCGCAACCAGGTCAGCGTCATCGGCTACCCCAGCGCGCAGAGCGACCCGGCGGACCGCGCGGTACGCTGCGACGCCCGCACCAGCCGCCTTTCCGGCACCCGTGAACTCCGCCTGGACTGCGGCGGGTTCTTCGGCGGAACCTCCGGCAGTCCCTGGCTCACCAACTTCGACGAGCACACGCAGACCGGCCGGATCATCGGCGTCATCGGCGGCGTCAACGGCGGTGGCCCCAGCGGCCCGCACAGCGACCGGGTCTCCTACAGCCCGTACTTCGGGAAGGAGATCCGCAGCCTCTACAACCGCGCCGTCAAGGAGAGCGCACAGAGCGCCGAGAGCACACAGAAGGCGCAGAGCGCCCAGAACGCTCAGACCGCGCCGAGCAAGCCGAGCCAGCAGGGCAAGCCGAGCCAACAGAGCCAGCAGGCCCGGCAGACCCAGCAGAACCTGCAGAACCAGGAGCCCCCGCAGGACCCGCAGGACCAGCAGGACCCGCAGAGTGCTCCGAGCGGGCAGGGTACGGACAGCTCGCTGGGCTCGCCGGGCACGGACAACGCGCAGGACACGCAGGACGCGCAGAACAACCAGGACACGCCGAGTTCGGGCGGTGGCGGGGGACTCCTCTAGGAGTCCGGAGTCCGGGGACTGGGGTCTGACCGGAGGCGCGTGCCGTCAGTGCAGCGCCTCCGTCAGGCCCTTCTCCTTCGGTCCGAGGAACTGCGGATCGGGCCGCAGCACCGCATCCGCAGCCGCCTTCCCCGCCGCGAAGATCTCCCGTACGCCGCCGTACGCCCAGGTCAGGTCGTGGTCGGCGGCGACCCCGACGCCGTACGACGCGATACCGGCCGCCGAGCACAGCGCCAGCGCGCGCCGGATGTGGAAGCCCTGGCTGACCAGAACCGCCCGGTCCACGCCGAAGATGCGGTGCGCGCGGGTGCAGGAGTTCCAGGTCGCCGACTCTGCCTATGCAGAGTCGCGGGAAACCTTCGCCCCCTACCAAACGAGAACTAGGTAGGGGAACACACACCATGGGCCTGACCAGCAACAAAGCACCTAGGGCTTCTGTGCCTTGGGGTGCGGGCTACGCCGAGCGCTTGTACCCCTTGCCGTCGTAGAACGTCTGGCCGGGCCGGCGCTGGTAGCCCTTGTAGTCGTAGAACGTGCCACCGGAACGGCACAGGTATCCCTTGCTGTCGTAGAAGGAGTCTCCAGGGCGGCGCTTGTACCCCTTGTAGTCATAGAAAGACTCTCCCGGTCGACGCTTGTACCCCTTGCCGTCGTAGAAGCTCTCCTTTGTCGAAAACATGCCTGTCCCCCTCGCGTCTCGGTGTGGCGTCCGCGGTGCAGCACCACCGTTCGGTGGTGCCTGTCGCAAAACCTGGGGCTTCACTCCGAAGCCGTTCCGGTACAAGGGGGAAACGTACAGCAGGGGCGCCAAGTCGCCCCAAGGACAGAACGATCCCCCGCCGCCCTTGTTCGGAGGTACCCCCATGCCCCGAAGGCCCCGTCCTCCCTTGCAGCGCCCCCGGGTGCCCTGAGCTGACAAGGGGTGGGCGGACGGGCGGATAAGGGTCACGCGCGGCCCATCGCGTTGGGAGGCCACGCGGACGGTAACGTTCAAGTCCCGTGCCAGGAAGTGGCACAGGCTCAAGACGGGTGCGGAGTTCGGTCGCGTGCCGACGGGACGCCCCGCTGAGGCTGTAGGCCACCGGAGTGGGTTATCGCATACTCCACCACGTGGCGATGACTTGGCCAATGAGGGCTGATGCCGACGCCAAGAGGCGCACTGGAGCCCGTTGCGTGATCACGTGTGGACGACTCACACGAAGTTCAAGGAACGGGCAGGGCTGGCTTCAGGCGTGGTTGCACGTTCAGGCATGGCAATGCCCTCTCTGGGATCTCGGGGGCGCAATCCATAGTGCCGTGCGCCAGAGCGGTTTCTGGCCGAAGTCAACAAAGGTTCATGACCCGCAGATCCCGCCCCCCTTGAGTATCCCCGGGTGCCCTGAGGCGACCCGGGCCGGCGGTCGGTGTCCACCTCGCTTCAACGGCTCGTCCACCAAGCGGCGCCGGATCCTCCTGCTGCCGTCGCGAGCGTGACGAGCCATACGGGGATGCGTTGGATCGTCAAGTGCACCCCACCCCAGCGGAGTTCGAACTGCGGACGCTGTCGGGTGGTGCTCGGTTTCGAGGTCATTGCGCCAGTGCACCACAACCGGCAGGGGTCCCGTCATGGGCCGTGTGCGTACAAAACGTCATCCCAAACTTAGACCTTATGGAGCATGAGTAGCCGGAGTGGCGTGGTGAGGGCACGTGTCAGGGCAGTGGCATCGGCCATTGCTGATCGGGAGTGCGCCAAGGCGGGGTGGTTTTGCGTAACTGAGTCGGCCAGGGACGGCATGTCGTCAGTGACGACCTGATGGCCCTGCTCGCCTGCGCTGTTCCCGTGCCACACGATGTGTGTCCCGGGCCTGGAGGTGCCCCCCATACCCCAAGGCCCCCGCCGCTCTTGCGCTGTCGCCGGGTGCCCTGAGTCGACTCGGGCCGTCGGGCGCTGTGGACGTGGATCACGTGCGGCCCCTCGCGTTGGGAGGGACCGACACGACCGGAATGTTCAGGTGTAGTGCCGTGGGTGCCATCGATTGAAGACCGATTCGGAGTTTGGGGTCGCTGCCTAGCGACTGGTCCATCAGGAGACCCCAGATCCGCTCGCCGCTGTGACGAGCGTGATAAGCCATGAGGGAATGCGCTGAATGGTCAAGTGCAGTACACCGAAGCGGAGTTCGAGAGCATGAGGCTTGGTGTCTGTCGTCTTGGACATGAACGGAACTTCGGCTCCATTCAATTTAGCCCAAGGGCGCTGCTGGGACGAGGGCTTGCCTCCCCCCCGCCCCTCGTTAGTCGTCTCTCTGACGATTACTCCGACAGCAGTTACCTCCTTCTTGTTAGGAGACCCCCATGCCGCGTAGACCCCACTCCCCTTGCCCTGTCGCCGGGTACCCCGAGTTGACCACGGGCGGGCGCTGCGTCCCCGGACATGGCTCCACCCCGGTACGGGCGCTGACGGCTCGTACCGGGGCGGTGTAGGCGCGTACGGTGCCCTGGAAGTCGTCTCATTAGGTGAGTCTGCGGTAGCAGATGAGGCTGCAGGCGATGGCGGTGAAGGCGAGGAAGTGTTCGGCCTTGCGCTCGTAGCGGCGATGCAGGCGGCGGCAGTCGGCGAGCCAGGACATTGTGCGCTCGATCGTCCAGCGGTGCCGGCCCAGTCGGGTGGAGGACGCGATGCCTCTGCGGGCGATGCGATGCCGGATGCCTCGTCCGCGGAGCCATCGACGCAGGTCGTCGTGGTCGTACCCCTTGTCCGCATGGAGCTTGGCGGGCCGTCGTCGGCGCGGCCCGCGGCGCGAGCGTGAGGAATCGCACCCCATCCGGCCGTACGTGCTCACAGAGACCACGCTCGCGCTGCGGAAGGTGTGCGAACGCCGAAAAGCTCTCGCCGCTGCCGTGCTGTTCGGCGAGGACTACCCCTACGCCTTCGAAGGGTCGCACTCCGCCGCTATCGCCGAGGGGAGCGTCGCATGACCCGGGAAGGCATAATCGACCCGGTGCCGGACGTGCGCGTCGCACTGTGCATCCGATGCCACAATCTCACCGACGCCCCGGTTGCAGTCCGCTGGATTCAGAGCGCCAGCGGGCCAGGGACCACGCTCTACGCCTGTCCAGACTGCGCCACCTCGCTCGGTGCGGGACCAACCCCGGATGACGTGATCCGGTAGCACAGACACATGCAATGAGCCCCGTTCGGCCATGAGTCGGGCGGGGCTTCGCTTATCTGCCTTTGGACCGGCGTGGTAGGCACTGTTGATCACGAACGCGCTCACGTAGTAGGGGAGAACATGAAGCGCACAACCACGGCCGTACTCGCTGCGGCAATGGCCATCACGGCACTGTCCGCATGCGACGCCGACGGCCCGAACACGAAAACGCCCAAAAGCGCGCCGGCAACCACGGCACCTACCACAGAAAGCACCCCAAGCGGCAAGGATGCGACCGCGCCAAAGGATGGCGCCGCGCTGTCTCCGAACGCTGAACAGACCCCAAAGCTCATGTCTGCGCTCAAGGCTGTGAACTCAGCCTTTGGGGACAACGAGAAGTGGGCGCTCACTGCGTCAAGGACCATCTGTGCGGATATCCGGGCGGGGCAGGCTGACTCCGACGTGCAGGAGGACGCGAAGATCCGGTTCACGGGCAACACGCCTGGCACCGTGCCGACCGTGACGGACAACCAGGCGGCGCGCATCGTCACGGCTGTTAAGTCGTCGTTCTGCAAGTAAGCATGCAGCGACCCCGTTCGGCCATGAGCCGGGCGGGGCATTTTGCGTCCTTGAGCGCCCGGACGCTGACGGCTCTAGATAGACTCTGTATAGAGGGGGTTGGCGGTGTCGAAGCCCGCGTAGTCGCTGACGATCTTGTGGGCCGGGATGCCGTGCCGCACCAGATAGCCGCGCATCGCGTCCGGTTCGTCGTAGTCGTGCCGGCTGTTGTCGCCGGTGACCAGGATCGCGCGGACCGTGCCGCGGTCGTAGAGCCGCACGGCGGCGTCCAGCCGGTGGGCGAGATACGGGGACGGCTCGCCGTTCCACAGGCCGGCGCCGAAGACCACGGCCACGGGGGCGGCGGGCGCCGCCGCGACGGTGCGGACGCGCGGGCCCGCGGTGGCGTTGAGCCAGGTCGCGGGCGCCAGGGCGAGCACCGTCAGCACCACGACCGCCTGGAACGCGCGGCGCTGCGCGCGCCGGGTCCGCGGTATCCGAGGGCGTGGCAGCCACCGCGGTATCCGCACGCCGCGCACCGCCCGGATGCCCAGCATCCGTACGCGCCGTATACAGCCCGGCAGTCCGGCCCGCCGCCTCCGCATTCCCGCCCCTGTCCACAGCCTGCCGCCCGTGGGCGATGTCGCAGGCTGCGACGTACGGCGGGCCGGCGCGGTTGCGGTCGGGGGACGATGGCGTCACAGATCACAGGCCACAGGGCATGGGAATGTGGCCGGGACGCCGTTCGCCGACAGGGGAGAGGACCGCCGCCGATGACCATCGAGGATGAGCGCCTGCCGTTCTTCGTCTACGGGACGCTGCGCCCCGGCGAGGCCAACCACGCCCGGTTCCTGCGCGGCCGGACCGCCTCCGAGGAACCGGCCCGGATCGGCGGCGCGCTGCTCTACGAGGGCCCCGGGTACCCGTACGCCGTCGCCGGGCCCGCCGACGCGGTGGTGCACGGCGCGCTGGTGTGGCCGCGCGCCGCCGACTACGAGGACGTGCGCACCGCGCTGGACCGGCTGGAGGGCTTCACCCCCGGCGCCGAGGGGAGCGGCCGCAACCTCTACGAGCGGGTGGCCACCGAGGCGGTCCGCGCGGACGGTGGCACCGTACGGGCCTGGGTCTACCTGGTGGCCGGGCCGCCGGCCGCCCGGCTGCGGGCCACCGGGACGCCGGTCGCGGGCGGCGACTGGACCGGGCGCCGCGGACACCGCGCGGGAAACCCCGGATAACCTGGACGACTCCTCCCGTACCGCGGAACCGGTGCTTCCGGTACCCCGGAACGGGCCTCCCGTAGAGCAGTACAAGCGCAGAACAGGTGTGACCCGCGTGCCTTCCCACTCCCCGAGTGCCCCCGCCCACCGCCCCCTTCCCAAGGCCGAACTGCATCTCCACATCGAGGGCACCCTGGAGCCCGGGCTGGCCTTCGCGCTCGCCGAGCGCAACGGCGTCACGCTGCCGTACGCCACCGAGGACGACCTCCGCAGCGCCTACTCCTTCACCGACCTCCAGTCCTTCCTGAACCTCTACTACGCGCTGATGGCGGTCCTGCGCACCGAGGACGACTTCGCCGACCTGGCCGACGCCTACCTGGCGCGCGCCAGGGAGCAGGGCGTCCGGCACGCCGAAATCTTCTTCGACCCGCAGGCGCACACCGCCCGCGGCGTCTCCATCGGGACGGTCGTCCGCGGGCTGTCCCGCGCCCTGGACGCCGCGCCGCACAACCACGGCATCACCACCCGGCTGATCATGTGCTTCCTGCGCGACGAGAGCGCCGACTCGGCCCTGGAGACCTTCGAGGCGGCCCGCCCGTACTTCGACCGGATCACCGCCGTCGGCCTGGACTCGGCCGAGGTCGGCCACCCGCCGTCGAAGTTCCGGGAGGTCTACGAGCTGGCGCGGCAGGCCGGGCTCAAGTGCGTGGCCCACGCGGGGGAGGAGGGGCCGGCCTCGTACGTGTGGGAAGCGCTGGACATCCTCGGCGTGGACCGGATCGACCACGGGGTGCGCTCCCTTGAGGACGAGCGGCTGGTGGCCCGGCTGGTGGCCGACCGCGTCCCGCTGACCGTCTGCCCGCTCTCCAACGTCCGGCTGCGGGTCATCGACGACCTCGCCGACCACCCGCTGCCCGCCATGCTGGACGCCGGGCTCCTGGTGACCGTCAACTCCGACGACCCGGCCTACTTCGGCGGCTACGCGGACGACAACTTCACCGCCGTACGGGACGCCCTCGGGCTGGATGACGCGACGCTGCGGACGCTGGCCCGCAACTCCTTCCTGGCCTCCTTCCTCGACGACGGGACGCGGGCGGCGTACCTGAAGGAACTCGACGCGTTCTGACGGATCTTCAGGGTTGCTTCACGGTTGCCGGGGCGGGGTCACGCCGGCTGCACCCGCTCTATCCGCACCGCGCACACCTTGAACTCCGGCATCCGGGACACCGGGTCGAGCGCCGGGTTGGTCAGGGAGTTGGCCCGGCCCTCGCCCGCCCAGTGGAACGGCATGAACACCGTGTCCGGGCGGATCGCCCCGCTCACCCGGGCCGGCGCGACCGCCCGGCCGCGCCGGGAGACCACCGCCACCGGCTCGCCGTCCGCGACGCCGAGCCGCTCCGCCAGCTGCGGATGGAGCTGGACGTACGGGCCGGGCTCGGCGGCGTTCAGCTCGGCCACCCGGCGGGTCTGCGCACCCGACTGGTACTGGGCCAGCACCCGCCCCGTGGTCAGCACCACCGGGTACGCCGCGTCGGTCTCCTCGGCCGCCGGGCGGTGCGCCACCGGGACGAACCGGGCCCGGCCGTCGGGCGTCGCGAACCGGTCGAGGAAGAGGCGCGGGGTCCCGGGGTGCGGGAACCGCGCCGCCGCCGCAGGGTCTGCCGCCGCGGAGTCCGCTGCCGCTGAGTCCGCCGGCTCCCCGCCGCCGGGCGCCCCGTCGGCCGCCGGTTCGCCGTCACCCGCGGACCCCGGCCCGGCCGGGCACGGCCAGAACACCCCGTCCTCCGCCGCGATCCGCCCGTAGGTGATCCCCGAGTAGTCCGCCGGACCGCCCGCCGACGCGCGCCGCAGCTCGTCGAAGACCTCCTCCGGGTCGCTCGGAAAGCCCTTGGCGTGCCCCAGCCGCGCCGCGAGCCCGCCGAGCACCTCCAGGTCCGTACGCACCCCGGGCGGCGGGGCCACGGCGCGGCGGCGCAGCAGCACCCGGCCCTCCAGGTTGGTCGTGGTGCCGGTCTCCTCCGCCCACTGGGCCACCGGCAGCACCACATCGGCCAGTTGGGCCGTCTCGGACAGCACCACGTCCGCCACCGCCAGGAAGTCCAGCGACCGGATCCGCCCCTCCACATGGGCGGCGCGCGGCGCGGAGACGACCGGGTTGGAGCCCATCAGGAGCAGCGCCCGGATGTCCCCGCCCAGCGCCTCCAGCAGCTCGTACGCGCTGCGGCCCGGCCCCGGGAGCGACTCCGCCTCGACGCCCCACACCCGCGCCACATGGCGCCGCGCCGCCGGGTCGTCCAGCTTGCGGTAGCCGGGCAACTGGTCGGCCTTCTGGCCGTGTTCGCGTCCCCCCTGGCCGTTGCCCTGGCCGGTCAGGCAGCCGTATCCGGACAGCTCCCGGCCCGCCCGCCCGGTCGCCAGGCACAGGTTGATCCACGCCCCCACGGTGTCGGTGCCCTTCGCCTGCTGCTCGGGACCGCGCGCCGTCAGCACCATCGAGGACGGGGCGTCGCAGAACATCCGGACCGCCTCGCGGAGTTGGGGCACCGGTATGCCCGTGATCCGTTCCACCATCTCCGGCCAGTGCGCCATCGCGGCGGCCCGCGCCTCCGGCCAGCCGCTGGTGCGCTCCGCGATGAACTCCTCGTCCGTACGGCCCTGGGCCACCACCAGGTGCAGCAGCCCCAGCGCCAACGCCAGATCCGTGCCCGGCCGGGGCGCGAGATGCAGATCGGCCTGCTCGGCGGTGCGGGTGCGGCGCGGGTCGACGACGATCAGCCGGCCGCCGTTCTCCTTCAGCTCGGTCAGATAGCGCAGCGCCGGCGGCATCGTCTCGGCCAGGTTGGAACCGACCAGGATCACGCACCCGGTGCGCGCCACATCGGCCAGCGGGAACGGCAGCCCGCGGTCCAGCCCGAACGCCCGGCCGTGCGCCGCCGCGGCCGACGACATGCAGAACCGGCCATTGTAGTCGATCTGCGACGTGCCCAGCACCACCCGCGCGAACTTGCCCAGCGTGTACGCCTTCTCGTTCGTCAGCCCGCCGCCGCCGAACACCCCGACCGCGTCCCTCCCGTAGGCCGCACCGGTCCGCCGCAGCCCGTCCGCGACCCGGTCCAGCGCCTCGTCCCAGCCGGCCGGCACCAGCTCCCCGGTGGCGGCGTCCCGCACCAGGGGAGAGGACAGCCGCGCGCCCGGGGTGAGGAGCTCGGGGGCGGTACGGCCTTTGCCGCACAGGGCGCCCCGGTTCACCGGGAAGGCGGTCCGCTCGACGACCTCCACGGCGGGTCCGGCCGGCCGGCCGACGGGCCGCAGACCCATGCCGCATTGGAGAGCGCAGTACGGGCAGTGGGTCTCAACGGTCGCGGCGTCCATGCAGCACAGCGTGGTACGGGCCTGTTACGGACACGGATCGGCTCTGTTTCGGGCGGGCGGCGGAGACCTCCTACAGGGCGGGCGGCTGGCTGAGAACCGACGGAACACGGAGTTCCCACCCGGGAAACGGAACCGCAACGAGCGGTTGCCAGGCTCGGCCCATGACGGCGCCGACACCCCACCACCCCGTTCCGGACCCGTACGACCCCGCCACCCCGCCCGCCGCCCCCGTGGGCGCGGCCGAACTCGCGTCCGCGATCACCGACCAGCTCAGCAGCCGGCTCGGCACCGTCCGGCTGCACGGCTACCGGCGCCCCACCGGGACCCGCCCCGGGCCCGAGGCCGCCGCGCCCACCTTCGTGGCCGTGGCCCACGGCAGCCGCCACCCCCAGGCCGCCCCCACCGTCCGGGCCCTCCTCGCCCGGGTTCGCGCCCTCCGCCCCGGCCTGCCCGTACGCCTCGGCCACATCGAACTGGACCGGCCGCTGCTCGCCGACACCCTCGCCGGGCTGCGCGGCGAGGTCGTGCTCGTGCCGCTGCTCCTCACCCGCGGCCACCACGTCACCCACGACCTGCCGGCCGCACTCGCCGCCGCCGACCACCTCACCGGCCGGATCGCCGCACCCCTGGGCCCGCACCCCCTCCTCGCCGAGGCGCTGCACGGCCGCCTCCTCGAAGCCGGCCTGCCCGCCCGCCCCCGGGCCCGCAGCGCGGTCGTGCTGGCCGCCGCCGGCTCCCGCGCGCCCCGCTCCGCCGAGGACACCGCCCGCACCGCCGAGCTGCTCTCCGCCCGCCTCGGCGGCCTCCCCGTCCTCCCCGCCTATGCCTCCGCCGCCGCCCCCACCGTCCCCGAGGCGATACGGACGCTCACCGCCCGCGGCCACGACCCGCGCCGGATAGCCGTCGCCGCCTGCTTCACCGCCCCCGGCCGGTTCGCCGACCAGTGCGCGGCGGCCGCCCCCGGGCCCGCCGCCGCCCCCCTGGGCGACCACACCGCGCTGGCCCGGCTCGTCCTGCACCGTTACGACCAGGCGCTCAGCGCGCGTACCGGATCCGGCACCGAGAGCATCAGGGCGGCTACCGTCGCTGTATGACGGGCACATCACCGGCCACCCCGCCGCCCCCGGAAGCGGGCCCGGCTCCGCACACGACACCGCACTCGGCAACACCCGGTTACACCGCGGCCGACACCGAACGCTGGGTCCCCGAACCGGACAAACGCCCCGGGCGCACCGCCTTCCAGCGCGACCGCGCCCGGGTCCTGCACTCCGCCGCGCTGCGTCGGCTCGCCGGCAAGACCCAGGTCGTCACCCCCGGCACCCACACCCATGCCTGGGACGCCAGCCCCCGCACCCGGCTGACCCACTCCCTGGAGTGCGCCCAGGTCGGCCGCGAACTGGGCGCCGCCCTCGGTTGCGACCCGGACCTGGTCGAGACCGCCTGCCTGGCGCACGACCTCGGCCACCCGCCCTTCGGCCACAACGGCGAACAGGCCCTCAACGAGGTCGCCGCGCCCTGCGGCGGCTTCGAGGGCAACGCCCAGTCGCTGCGGCTGCTGGCCCGCCTGGAGCCCAAGCGGTTCGTGCCCGCCGCGGACGGCCACCCGGTCAGCGTCGGCCTCAACCTCACCCGCGCCGCCCTCGACGCCGCCACCAAGTACCCCTGGCCGCGCGGCGGGCACCCCGAAGGACCCGACTCCCCGAAGTTCGGCGTCTACGAGGACGACCTGCCGGTCTACGCCTGGTTCCGGGCGGGCGCCCCGCCCGCCGCCCGCAGCTTCGAGGCGCAGGTCATGGACTGGTCCGACGACGTCGCGTACTCGGTGCACGACGTCGAGGACGGGCTGCACGCCGGGCACCTCGACCCCAACGTGCTGCTCGCCGACGCCGAACGCGCCGAGATCTTCGCGGTGGCCGCCGAACGCTACGCCCCCGGCGCCGGCGAGGCGGAACTGGCCGCCGCCCTGGACCGCCTCCTCGACCAGGAGTGGTGGCCGCACGGCTACGACGGCACGGCCCTCGCCCAGGCCCGTCTCAAGGACGCCACCAGCCAGCTGATCGGCCGGTTCTGCCAGGCCGCCGAGGGCGCGACCCGGGCGCGATGGGGGTACCCCCGGAGCCGTCCGGACTCTGGGGGAGGGACAGGGCGGCTCACCCGCTACGCGGCGGAGCTGGTGGTTCCGGCCGAAACGCGGCTGGAATGCGCCGTTCTCAAAGCGGTCGCCGACCGGTACGTCATACAGCGCCCCGACCAGGAAGCCCTCCGGGCCGACCAGCGCGTGGTCATCGCCGAACTCGCCGAGACACTGCTGGCCCGCGCCCCGGACGGCCTTGACCCGCAGTTCCGTTCGCTGTTCGCCGCGGCGGCCGACGACACCGCCCGGATGCGTGCCGTCATCGACCAGATCGCGGCCCTCACGGACGCCTCCGCGCGCTCTCTTCACGCCCGCCTCACGCGTCCCCCTGGTAACGGTTGGGGCAACCCAGGGTGACCCTAGGGGGGCAGCCCCTCTTCCCCCCTCACGCTCCGTGCGGGACGCTCGTCCACGACGATTCGCACGGGGCAGCGCACACGAACGAACCGAACAACGGGGGCACGCACCACGGGGAGCACCAACGGGGGGCACCAACGGGGGCGTTTACGGACGCGGACGCGGACGTACGGCACCGCAACGAGGAGGAAGCAAGTGGTCGACGCACACCAGACGTTCGTCATCGTCGGGGGTGGCCTGGCCGGAGCGAAGGCCGCGGAGACTCTCCGCGCAGAGGGGTTCACCGGCCGGGTGATCCTCATCTGCGACGAGCGCGACCACCCCTACGAGCGGCCCCCGCTCTCCAAGGGGTACCTGCTCGGCAAGGACGAGCGGGACAGCGTGTTCATCCATGAACCCGCCTTCTACGCACAAGCCGACATCGAACTCCACCTGGGCCAGCCCGCCGTCCACTTGGACCCCGCGGCCAAGACCGTACGCCTGGGCGACGGCACCTTCATCGCCTACGACAAACTGCTGCTGGCCACCGGCGCCGAACCGCGCCGCCTCGCCATCCCCGGCACCGGACTCGCCGGCGTGCACCACCTGCGGCGCCTCGCGCACGCCGAACGGCTGCGCGGCGTGCTGGCCTCCCTGGGCCGCGACAACGGCCACCTGGTCATCGCCGGCGCCGGCTGGATCGGCCTCGAAGTCGCCGCCGCCGCCCGCTCCTACGGCGCCGAGGTCACCATCGTCGCGCCCCATCCGACCCCGCTGCACGGCATCCTCGGGCCCGAACTCGGCGCGCTCTTCGCCGACCTGCACCGCGACCACGGCGTCCGCTTCCACTTCGGCGCCCGCCTCACCGAAATCGTCGGCCACGACGGCATGGTGCTCGCCGTCCGCACCGACGACGGCGAGGAGCACCCCGCCCACGACGTGCTCGCCGCCATCGGCGCCGCCCCGCGCACCGCCCTCGCCGAACAGGCCGGCCTCGACGTCGTCGACCGCGCCGACGGCGGCGGCATCGCCGTCGACGCCGCGCTGCGCACCTCCGACCCGTACATCTACGCCGCCGGCGACGTCGCCGCCGCCGACCACCCGCTGCTCGACACCCGGCTGCGCGTCGAGCACTGGGCCAACGCCCTCAACGGCGGCCCCGCCGCGGCCCGCGCCATGCTCGGCCAGGACGTCAGCTACGACCGCATCCCGTACTTCTTCTCCGACCAGTACGACGTCGGCATGGAGTACTCCGGCTACGCCCCGCCCGGCTCGTACGACCAGGTCCTGTGCCGCGGCGACGTCGGCAAGCGGGAGTTCATCGCCTTCTGGCTCAGCGAGGGACGCCTGCTGGCCGGCA
Organism: Streptomyces sp. YGL11-2; assembly: GCF_050054615.1. Lineage (NCBI taxonomy): Bacteria > Bacillati > Actinomycetota > Actinomycetes > Kitasatosporales > Streptomycetaceae > Streptomyces > Streptomyces sp. YGL11-2. The sequence goes on along the minus strand of NZ_JBNHIN010000005.1, from coordinate 202,144 downwards.
TGAACGTCAACGTGTGGGACGTCACCGGCACCGTCCAGCAACTGATCCGCTCCGGCGCCGAGTTGGACCCCGACAAGCTGCAGGACCCGTCCGTTCCCCTGGAATCGCTCCTCCCGTAGCGCGCCGGGACGCCCCGTGGGCCCACGGGGCCCCTGCGCCCCGCGGGCCCGCCGGCGGCGCCCGTCCCGGCGGACGCGGCACCGGCGCCCCGGCCGTCCCCCCGACGACGTCCGGGACGCCGCCCGGGACGCCGCCCGGCGGCCGGCGGGCGTGACGCTCCCCACACCCGCGCCGGGCTCCCGCCCCCCGTGCCCCCGCGCCCCGGCGCCCCCGGCGTCGGGGCGCCCCGGCCCCCCACCCGGCCCGCCCGGCGTTGTCCGACCTCCACCGTAGAATTCACGCGTGGCAGGCAGGATCAACGATGACGATGTGAAGGCGGTACGGGACGCGGTCCCGATCGACGCCGTCGTGTCCGAGTACCTCCAGCTCCGCAACGCCGGCGGCGGCAATCTCAAGGGCCTGTGCCCCTTCCACGACGAGAAGTCCCCGTCGTTCCACGTGAGCCCGGCCAAGGGGCTCTACCACTGCTTCGGCTGCCAGGAGGGCGGCGACACCGTCGACTTCGTCATGAAGATCGACCACCTCTCCTTCGCCGAGACCATCGAGCGCCTCGCCTCCCAGGCCGGCATCACCCTCCGGTACGAGGAGGGCGGCTACACCCCCGGCCGCCAGCAGGGCGAGCGCACCCGCCTCGTGGAGGCCCACAAGGCCGCCGCCCAGTTCTACGTGGAGCAGCTGGACTCCCCCGAGGCCGAGATCGCCCGGAAGTTCCTCGCCGAGCGCGGCTTCGACCAGGCCGCCGCCCAGCACTTCGGCGTCGGCTACAGCCCCGCAGGCTGGGACCACCTCACCCGCTTCCTGCGCGGGCGCGGCTTCAGCGACCAGGAGCTGGTCCTCTCCGGCATCTCCCAGGAGGGCCGCCGCGGCCCCATCGACCGCTTCCGCGGCCGTCTGATGTGGCCCATCCGCGACATCGCCGGCGAGGTCGTCGGCTTCGGCGCCCGCAAGCTCCGCGAGGACGACAACGGCCCGAAGTACCTGAACACCCCCGAGACCCCCCTCTACCGCAAGTCCCAGGTCCTGTACGGCATCGACCTCGCCAAGAAGGAGATCGCCAAGACCAGCCGCGCGGTGGTCGTCGAGGGCTACACCGACGTCATGGCCTGCCATCTGGCCGGCATCACCACCGCCCTCGCCACCTGCGGCACCGCCTTCGGCGAGGGCCACATCAAGATCCTCCGCCGCCTGCTCATGGACAACTCCGGCTCCGAGGTCGTCTTCACCTTCGACGGCGACGCCGCCGGCCAGAAGGCCGCCCTGCGCGCCTTCGAGGACGACCAGAAGTTCGCCGCCGAGACCTCCATCGCGATCACCCCCGGCGGCATGGACCCCTGCGACCTGCGGCTCGCCAAGGGCGACCAGGCGGTCGCCGACCTCGTCGAGTCCCGCACCCCGCTCTTCGAGTTCGCGCTGCGCCACGTCGTCTCCCGGCACAACCTGGACACCACCGTGGGCCGGGCCGCCGCGCTGGACGAGGCGGCCCCCATCGTGGCCAACATCAAGAACAGCTCCATCCAGCACGAATCCGCCGTCCAGCTGGCCGGCATGCTCGGCATCCTGGACACCCAGTTCGTCGTCCGCCGGGTCGGCCAGCTCGCCCGCTGGGCCCGCGAGCGCGGGCGCGACGGAGGCCCCGGTCAGGGCCGCCCGCAGCGCCCCGGCACGGCCCCGGCCCCCGCCCCGCAGCGCCCCGCGCCCGGCACCGGCGGCCCCGCCCTCAACCTCCGCAGCCCCGCCCACCGCGTCGAGCGGGAACTGCTCAAGCTCGCCCTCCAGCGCCCCGACCTGGTCTCCCCGGCCTTCGACGCATACGGCACCGACGAGTTCACCGCGCCGCCGTACGCCGTGGTCCGCCAGTGCATCGAGGACGCCGGCGGAGCCGCGGCCGGCGCCGCCGACAGCGGCTATGTGCCCCGGGTCCGCGAGGCGGCGCCCGACGACACGGTCCGCGCCATGGTCACCGAGCTGGCCGTGGAGCCGCTGCACACCCGCCGCGAGCCCGACGAGGCGTACGCCGGCGTCCAGTTGGTCGCCGTCCGCCTCGCCGCGGTCAACCAGCGGGTCACCGAGATCCGCGGCACCCTCCAGCGCCTGGGCCCGCGCGCCGACCCCGAGCACCTGGCCGCCGTCCAGAACGAGCTGTGGGTCCTCCAGCAGTACGGCCAGGCCCTCCGCGAGCGCGGCTACGGAGCCTTGTAGCACCGCCGCCCGGCCACCCCCAGCACCTCCCGGTAGCCATCCGGTCACGGACCGGACTCAAAAAGTGCCCGCACGCCCCTCGTGGCGGGAGTGTGTCGTACTCCACACTGAGGAACGGTGCCTGAGTCCTCGGAGCGCGGCACACCCGGTCGTACGCACCCCGGTACGGGCCGCGAGTGCGCCGCGCAGCCGTTCGTGACGTACGGGACGGACGGCGGCTCGGCCGCGACCGTTCCCGGGCTTTCTGCCGCCCCAGACGCGATCACCCTGGAGGTCGCCCCCGTGCAGACCCAGACCCTCCCCGACGCACCGGCCGCCGGCACACCGGCCACCCCCGCCCCCGCCGATCTGCCGACCGGGCAGGTCACGGTCCCGCAGCAGCCCGAACCCCCGGCCGCCGAGATGGTCCTGGAGGAGATCACCCCCGAACCGCCGCCCCGCCCCGGGACCGTCAGCCCGTCCTCCGACCTCTTCCGCCAGTACCTCCGCGAGATCGGCCGGATCCCGCTGCTCACCGCCGCCGAGGAGGTCGAGCTCGCCCGCCGCGTCGAGGCCGGCCTGTTCGCCGAGGAGAAGCTCACCGGCACCCCCGACCTGGACTCCCAACTCGCCTACGACCTCGACAAGTTGGTGGTCCTGGGCCGGATGGCCAAGCGCCGCCTCATCGAGGCCAACCTCCGCCTCGTGGTCTCCGTCGCCAAACGCTACGTCGGCCGCGGGCTGACCATGCTCGACCTCGTCCAGGAGGGAAACCTCGGACTGATCCGCGCCGTCGAGAAGTTCGACTACGCCCGCGGCTACAAGTTCTCCACCTACGCGACCTGGTGGATCCGCCAGGCCATGTCCCGCGCCCTCGCCGACCAGGCCCGCACCATCCGCGTCCCCGTCCATGTCGTCGAGCTGATCAACCGCGTCGTACGGGTCCAGCGCCGGATGCTCCAGGAGCACGGCTGCGAACCGACCCCCGAGGAGGTCGCCGCCAGCCTCGACCTCACCGAGGAACGCGTCAGCGAGGTGCTGCGGCTCGCCCAGGAACCGGTCTCCCTGCACGCCCCCGTGGGCGAGGAGGAGGACGTCGCCCTCGGCGACCTCATCGAGGACGGCGACGCCGCCTCGCCCGTCGAGTCCGCCGCGTTCCTGCTGCTCCGCGAGCACCTCGACGCGGTCCTCTCCACCCTCGGCGAACGCGAGCGCAAGGTCGTCCAGCTCCGCTACGGCCTGGCCGACGGCCGCCCCCGGACCCTGGAGGAGATCGGCCGGATCTTCGGCGTCACCCGCGAGCGGATACGGCAGATCGAGTCCAAGACCCTCAACAAACTCCGCGACCACGCCTTCGCCGACCAGCTCCGCGGCTATCTCGACTGAGCCGCGGAGCGCCCGTGCGGCGGCGCCGGTCCGGTCAGCCCTCCCGCTGGAACGCCCCCGGATGGGCCTCGTCGCGCACCGCCGCGTACTGCTGGCGTACCGCCTGCCAGACCGGCAGTTCCTCGCCCGGCTCGAAGACCTGGCTCGCCGCCGCCGGCCACTGCGGAGGCTCCGGGTACCCCGATCCGCCGTCCCCACCGGCGGCCGGGGTGCCCGTACGGTGCGCCGTGTTCCACGCCCAGGCCGCCTGCCGGGCCGCACCCAGCGCCGCGTAGTCGGCCGGCTGCGGCACCACGACCTGCGCCCCGAACAACCCGGGCGCCGCCGTCTGCACCGCGCCCAGCTCGGCCGCCGCGCCCAGCAGGAACACCCGGTGCACCGCCACGCCCCGCCCGCGCAGCACGTCCAGCGCGTCCGCGAGCCCGCACAGCATGCCCTCCACGGCCGCCCGCGCCAGGTGCTCCGGTTTCATGCTCTCCCGGCGCATCCCGTGCAACGACCCTGCGGTGTGCGGCAGATGAGGCGTCCGCTCGCCCTCCAGATAAGGCAGCAGCACCATGCCGTACGCGCCGGGCGACGACTTCAGCGCCAGGTCGGACAGCCCCGCCAGATCCGTGCCGAGCAGCTCCGCCGCACCGCGCAGCACCCGCACCGCGTTGGTGGTGTGCACCACCGGCAGATGCCGCCCGGTCGCGTCCGCGAACGAGGTGATCGTCCCGGACGGATCGACCAGCGCCTCGTGATGGATGCCGAAGACCGACCCCGAAGCCCCCAACGACACCACCGCGTCGCCCGCGCCGACCCCCAGCCCGAAGGCCGCGGCCATCGTCTCGCCGGTACCGGCCGAGATCAGCAGCCCCTCCGGCGTGAAACCGGCCGTGCCCGACGGGCCCAGCACCTCCGGGAGCCGCACCTGATGCCCCAGCGCCAACTCCACCAGGTCCGGCCGGTACGTGCCGGTCGCCGCCGACCAGAAGCCGGTCGCCGAGGCCCCGCCCCGGTCCGTCGTCCGCCGCGCCGGCCGGCCCAGCAGCTGCCAGGCCAGCCAGTCGTGCGGCTGCATGACCTCCGCGATCCGGGCCGCGTTCGCCGGCTCGGTACGCGCCAGCCAGCGCAGCTTGGTCACCGGGTGCGCCGCCTGCGGCACCGACCCGACGGCCTGCGCCCACGCGGACCGGCCGCCCAGCGAATCCACCAGATCCGCCGCCGCGCTCTGCGCCCGCTTGTCGTTGCCCACCAGCGCCGGCCGGACGAGGTTCCCGTCGGCGTCCAGCGGCACCAGCCCGTGCTGCTGCGCCGAGACCCCGATGGCCTGCACGCCCTCCAGCAGCCCGTTCCCCGCGGCCTCGCCGAGTGACATCAGCCACGCCTGCGGATCGACATCAGGCCCCTTCTCGACGGGGTGCGGTGCGTACCCCTGCCTGACGACGGCACCTGTGTCCGCATCGCAGACCACGATCCGTGTGCTCTCGGACGAACTGTCCAACCCGGCGACTATCCCCATGGCCCCAGATGATGCCCCATGGATCGCATGGGGAGAGAGTCAGGGTTTGCCCGGCTGGGCCCGGGCGGGCGCGGAGCCTCAGGTGTTGCTGGTGCCCCAGTCGTCCTCGTCGGCCGCGCGCTGCTCGCGCAGCGACCGCACCCGCTCGGCGACCGGCGCGGGCAACCGCCCCTCGACCTTCGCGGAAACCGTCCCGAACACCCTGGTCGCGGTCTGCCGCCCGGTCAGCGCGGCGGACTCGGCGGTGTTGCGGACCGCGGGGTTTCGCGCGATGCGCTGCGCGCCCTTCCGCAGCTGCTCGTACCGCTCCCGGCCGGCCCGGGTGCCGAGCACATATCCCACCGCCAGTCCCGCGATGAACGTGAGCCGGTAGCGCATCGCTCCACCTTTCCCATGCCGCTCGATCCGCGTCCGGTGCCGGGAGGCAGCGGACCACCGGGCTGCGCACCTGCCCTCCGGCGCCGGAGATCACCTGCGGCGACCTGAGGCCATACCGATTGGCGGAGCACCCCCCTGCTTGCGCTAATGTATGTGTCGCAGCGAGCGCCCGCCGTCCGGAAGCCCGGACAGCGATGCATTCGAGGCACGCAGAGCAATCCCCTGTAGCTCAATTGGCAGAGCAGCCGGCTGTTAACCGGCAGGTTACTGGTTCGAGTCCAGTCGGGGGAGCTCGGTCCCCTGTAGCTCAATTGGCAGAGCATTCGGCTGTTAACCGGAGGGTTACTGGTTCGAGTCCAGTCGGGGGAGCAGAAAGAACGAGGATCCCGGAAGGGGTCCTTTTTCTTGTGCCCGGGAACCGAACGACCGGTGATCGAAGTCCTTTTGGGCAGGCAAGGTCGCCCGACGGCAGCCCGCACGGGCAGCAGATCGTATGAGCGGCTATGCTGCGGCAGACGGCGCGCACAAATGTGCGCGACGCGCCGTGAGGGGGCGGTAGCTCAGCCGGTTAGAGCAGCGGACTCATAATCCGTCGGCCGTGGGTTCGAGTCCCACCCGCCCCACCGCAGCCTGGTAGCGCAGAGACGATCAGACCCGGTGAGAACACGGCAGGAAGGGCCCTCGCGGACATGCGAGGGCCCTTTTCCATGCGGCTTCATGCGGCTTCATGCGGCTGCGTGGGGCTCTTCCCGTGGTCGTGGTGCCGCTTCCGGTTCGGCGGCGCGGTCTCCCGGTCCGCGGGTGGTGGGATCCGGCCGGTGTGCGCCGGGGCGGGCTGGGTGCGGGCCGTACCGGAGGAGTGCGCGCCGAAGCCGGCGATCTGCCTGCCGGTGGAGCGGTCCGAGGCGTTCCGCGGGTTCGCGCGGGAGCGCACCGAGCGCGGGGACGGCGAGGTGATGGCGGCACCGGTCCGCGGACGAGCTGTGGATCCACTGCCTGCTGCTGGGGCAGCAGGCGGAGGACACCGCGCGCCGGCATGCGCCGCCCCGGGCCGCGATCCGGCCGGCGGGGGGCGCCGCCCCGGGATCACCCCGGAGCGCACCGCACTGCTGACGGCGTACGCGGAGGGCGCGGTGGGGTACGGCGGGCTGCTGTTGGGGGAGCGGAGCTAAGGGGCGGGCGCGGCGGGCTTGCGGACGTCGTGGGTGATCCAGACGCAGGGTTCCCAGTACGCGCCCCGGTCGCGGGTGTGGTCGATGTGCAGGGTGGCCAGGCCGCCGGGGAAGACGTAGGGGCCGTCGTCGGGGAAGGCCATGCCGGTCCAGGTCTCCCATTCGGCGACCGTGCCGGTGATGCGGGAGGACTGTGCCACGGCGGCGGCGATGGTGCCGCCCTGGCGTACCTGGGTGCGGATCCAGGGGTCGAAGGGGGAGCCGTCGGGGCGGGTCCAGGACGCGTAGCGCTCGATGGGGACGAGGGGATAGCGGTCCTTCCAGGTGGGCCGGACCGGGACGATGACGTGGGAGAGGCCGGCGGCGCGGGCCATGTCGGCCATGTGCCCGAGGAGGCGGGTGGAGTGGCCCTTGCCCTGGTGGGCGCGCGGGATCTCGATGCCCAGCGCGCACAGGGCGTCCGGCGCGGCCCCCGCGTCGTGGTCGCGGAACGCCGCCTCGATGGAGGCGTCGAGGCCGGTGCCGAGGCCCTCGGGGGTGCCGTCCCAGGTGCGCGGCAGGGTGCGGCCGGCGCCCAGGACGGTGTCGGTGTCCGGGTCGTGGAGGAGGAACTGGTGGTCGGCGAAGTCGCTGAAGAGGCGGTTCCAGAAGCCGGCGTTGATATCGCCGTGCAGGTTGTATTCCGGGACGATACCGGCGAATTCGTCGCTGATGCGGTCCCAGAGTTCGGGGCGTTCGGAGTGGTGCACGAAGGCGGGTGTCATGCGGCGCTCGTCTCGGGCTTTTCGGCGGCCCAGATGACGACCAGGGGGATTCCCTCCCAGGCGGCGCGGGCGGCGTCGGCGATGGATTCCTCGTAACCGCCGGGTGCCAGCCGCCCGTTGAAGACCGGTTCGTGGCATTCCCGTACGGTCAGCCCGGCGTCGGCGAAAGCGGAGAGATAACTGCTGTGGAGATGGCGGTGGTTGCGGACGAACGCCAGGCGTTCGGTGTCGTGGACGAAAATGCACTGGCCCTGGAGGGAGGTGACGAACGGATGCAGGTCGGAGACGATGACCCGGCCGCCGGGGCGGACCACCCGGGCCAGTTCGCCGATACCGGAGGAAAGGTCCGGGATATGGGTCAGGGCGAGGGAGCAGACGGCGAGGTCGACGCTGTCGTCGTCCAGCGGGAGTTTTTCCAGACGGCCCTCGCGGAATTCCGCGCCGGGTACTTTCCGGCGGGCGTGCGCGAGCATTTCGGGTGACTGGTCGACGCCGATGGTGCGGTGGCCGCGGGCGGCCAGGGCGGCGGTCTGGCGGCCGGTGCCGCAGGCCGCGTCCAGGGCGGCGCCGACCGGGCCGCGGTCCAGCAGGCCGTGCAGGATCGGCTCCTCGACCTCCAGATAGGCGCTCGGCAGCGAGTCGTAGCGGGTGGACCAGGACGCGTAGCCGTTCGCGGCGTCGAGTTCGCTGACCGGCTTGCTGCGGTCGGGGAGGGTGGCGGCGCTGTCGTCGGCGTAGCTGCGGATCTCGGCCAGGCGCGCCGCGATGAATTCCTCGTCGGCGTCCATCGCGTGCCGTAGCAGGGCCAGCCCCTCAATACCCAGTACCAGTTCCCTCACTCGGAATTCACTGCCCATTTTCTGCCTCCGTTGGCCGGAAATTTCGTTGTTGCGGACCGGTGTCGCACCTAGCATGGCGCGGGTGATCGAGGGATATATGGATCGTGAGAGTGTGATAGCCGGACGGCGTCTCAGATTTCATGTGTCGACGGATGCCGGGGAATTCCGGGTCCGTTTCTACCGGCTGGGACGGGAACTCGCCTTCATGGCGGAGACCGGCCCGTATCCGGGCGCCTGGGTCGCCGCACCGCCGCATCCGGACGGCGTCCCGGAGCATGCCTCGCCGGCCGTGGACTGGGACTGGCCGCCGTATGACCACCGCATTCCCGGCGACTGGCCGCCGGGGATCTATCTCGCCCACTTCGTCGAGGAGGAGGTGAGAGGGGAGGGGGAGGGGGAGGGGGAGGGGAGACGGGCCCGGGACGTTCCGCTGCTGGACGACACGGAGATCGCCGGTTTCGGCCGGGAGTTCTTCGTGGTCCGGCCGCGGCATCCCGGGGCGGGCGGGGCCCGCATCCTCTACAAGAAGTCGACCTACACCCGGCACGCCTACAACCGCGCGGACCGCGCGGACGTCCAGCGGGCCGCCAGCCTCTACGACCACCCGGTCTACGAGGAGGGCGGCGCCGACCGGCCCCGCGGCCATCAGCTCAGCCTGCACCGGCCCGGCGGCGTCGACGACCTCGCCTACTGGGACGCGCCGTTCATCGCCTGGCTGGAACGCAGCGGTTACGAGGTCGAGTACTGCACCGACCTCGACCTCCATGAGGACCCGGGGCTGCTCACCCCGTACCGGCTGCTGCTGAGCGTCGGGCATGACGAGTACTGGAGCGCGGCGATGCGCGCCCAGGTCGCGGAGTTCGTGCGCGGGGGCGGCAACGTGGCGTTCCTCAGCGCCAACACCTGCTGGTGGCGGGTGCATCCGGTGGACGGCAACAGCGCGTTCGTCTCGGACACCGACCACCAGGTGGGCGCCGAGTACCCGCATCTCCCGGCCACCGACCTGTGGTGGCCGGCGCCGCCGGACGGGGTCGGGGAGCCGGAGAACGCGCTCACCGGCGTCAGCTTCCGCAACGGCGGGATGTGGCCGGGGGACTGGCCCGGCGACCGGCCCCGCGGGGGGTACCGGGTCCAGCACGCCGACCACTGGGTCTACGCGGGCACCGGCCTGCGGGACGGCACGGACGGCGGCACCCAGGATGCCCTGGGCGCCGGGACCGCGCTGATCGGCTACGAGTGCGACGGCGCGGCCTTCGCGACGGACGCGGACGGGGTGGCCCGCGCCACCGGGGCGGACGGCACTCCGGAGTCCTTCCTCATCCTGGGGATCTATCTCCTGGATCCGGTGCACGACGACTTTCACCACCTGAAATGGGGGCACTGGAACTGCCCGGAGCGCGAGGCGGCGATCACCTCCCCGCGCGCCGCCACGATGGGGCTCTACACCGCCGGGGGCACGGTGTTCACGGCCGGGACCACCGACTGGTCGGTGGTCTGCGGCCGGGAACTGGACCCCGGGGTCGTCCGGGTGACCCGGAACGTACTGGACCGGCTGGCCGGCCCGGCTACAGCAGACCGCTGAGCGCGGCCAGCGACGAGATCCGCACGGCCCCGTCCGGCAGCGGCGGGGCCACCCCCTCGACGACCCGGTCGGCCCGGTTGGCCCGCCACAGATGCGCGGCCCGCATCCCGCAGGCCAGCGGGCCCACGACGTCCGGCTCCCACATGTCCCCGACGAACAGCGCCTGCCCGGCGGGCACGTGGCACCTCTCCAGCACCGCCCGGTAGATCAGCGGATGCGGTTTGCGGGCGCCGACGCGGGCCGAGGTGACCGCGGTGTCCACCAGCCCGGACAGGCCGACGTCCTCGATGGCGCGGTCCAGGTCCCAGTACCAGTTGGAGCAGACCGCCACGCGCACGCCCCGGGCGCGCAGCTCCGTCAGCGCGTCCACGACGTCGTCGAAGAGCGCCAGCCGGAGGTCCTTCATCGCCCGGTCGAGCTCCACGGCGAGTTCGCCGGCCACCGGCTCCGGGACGCCGCAGTCCCGCGCCCGGCGCCGCAGCCGGTCCACCTCCCAGGCGCGGTACGCCTGTTCGCTGACGGAGTGGGCGGTGTGCTCCTCGCCGTCCCGGGGCCCGACCGCCCACTGGTCGCCCCATCTGCCGGCGGCCTCGGTCAGGCCCCGGCGTGCGAACAGCGACCGGTGGCTGGGCGGCAGCGGTTCGACCAGCCGCACCAGGGTGCCGTAGAAGTCGAGGATCACGGCCCGGATGCCGCTTCGGGCGGTGTCCCCGCGGTCGTCCGGCACCGGCGTCAGTACCGTCCGTGGCGGTGCGGGAAGTAGTCCTCCAGCGTCCCGTCCCGTTCGATGTCGAAGGTCGCGCAGTGCAGCCCGCCGCCGAACGGGCCGACCGCGCGGAACGGCACCGGCACGATCTCGAAGCCGTACGAGGAGAGCTGGTCGGCCAGCGGCACTTCCTTCTCCTCGATGCACAGGGTGTTCGGGTCGAGGTTGAGCATGTTGCCGGCGAGCCACGGGCTGCAGTACGACAGCCTCGGCTGGTGCTCCCAACTGGCCGGCTGCACCGCCTCGATGACCTCCCAGTCGTTGCGGCGGAAGAACTCCATCAGCTCGGCGTCCGCCAGCCGCTCACCGCAGTGCAGCACCAGGCCGGGGCGGAGCGGCACCCAGGTGGCGTCGATGTGCAGCGGGTGGGTGTTGGTGGAGGTCACCGCGTGCACCCGGAAGTCGGGGAAGTGGCTCTTGAGCCAGCGGTATCCGCTGCGGTTGGTGACGAACGACAGCTGGACGAACAGGTCCTTGCCGAAGCGCGCGATGTCGGCCGCGTCGAACAGCGGCTCGGCCTCGGTCAGCACCAGGTCGTAGTCCCGCACCCGGGCCAACTGCTCCTCGGTGCCGAGGGTGTGGTAGGTGTCCCAGAACCCGGGCCTGTAGGAGGCATCGGTCAGCCGCGGCTTGGGCGCCGCCTCCCAGCGCATGTTCTCGTCGGCGTCGAAGAGGCGCTGCAGGAGGGGCCGGTAGCAGAGGTACTCGAACCAGCGGCTGCGGTATGACATGGTCGCTTCGAGGATCTCGTTGCCGACGGTCAGCAGCAGATCGCGCGGCGGCATGCAGCCGGACATCGACTCCTGCGTCCAGTCGGGCGTGCTGACCTGCTGACTGAAGTCGACGGGGGTGGGGCGGTCGACGCGGATGCCCCGGCGGCGCAGCAACTCGGCGAAGTTGTCCAGCTGTTCGTTGGCCTCGGCGGTCATGTCGGCCGGCATCGGGCCGTAGGTGCCCAGCGGGAATCCGTCGTCGGGGAAGTCCCGCCGGACGGCCGGTTCGGGGGCCTGTACGACCGTGTTGTCGGCGCGTCCGACGACGACATGCCGCAGGGGGTCCCAGCCGTTCCAGGAGTTGACCTTCAGGGGCCGGGTGGCCGGATCTGCGGCCGTCGTGCCGTACTCAGTCACGTGCAAACCCTTCGATAGGGGACGTGGGAGACACCCGAGCAAAAGTGAGGCAGCGGGGGCGGCAGCGTCAAGAGCGGATCTCCGGAGTACCGGAGTTTTTGCGTCAATTCACCGATGGGTTTGCGGTGGTGAACCCCGGATCGGAATGCGGCCCGGCCTGCCTTACCGGCGTTCCCGCTTTCCCCGGCAGGCCATTGGGGGGCGGTGGAATTTCTGGCCGGAAAGACTCCCGGGGGTGACGGGCGGGATACGTGGGGTAGATAGCACGCCGGTTCCGACGACCCCGACGGAGGAGATCATGGTGGGACGTGTCTCCCGTTCAGCGGCGGCCCTGGGGGCTCTCGCGGTGCTGGGGTCGGCGGCCGGCTGCGGCGGGCCGGTCGCGGCGGGCCGCTCGGGGGAGCTGACGGTGTGGCTGACCGTCGACGCCCAGGAGAGCTGGCCGGATCTGGTCTCGGAAGTCGACGACCGGTTCCGCCGGACACATCCCACCGCCCACGTCACCGTGCAGTACCAGCAGTGGACCAGCAAGAACCAGAAACTCGACGCGGCACTGGCCGGGCGGCAGGTCCCCGACGTGGTCGAGATGGGAAACAGCGAGACCACCAATTACGTCGTCAACGGGGCGTTCGCGCCGGTCGATCCGGCGCGGTTCGACCATTCCGGGGAATGGCTCGGTGCGCTCCGCAACGCCTGCCGCAACGCCGGGAAGACGTACTGCGTGCCGTATTACGCGGGCCCCCGCATCGGTATCTACCGCACCGATCTCCTCCATCAGGTCGGCGTGGACCACGCGCCGCGCAGCTACCCGGAATTGCGGGCGGATCTCGACAGGCTGAAGCGGAAGTTCGGCGCCGCCGACCGGAATTTCTCCGCGTTCTACATGCCGGGCCGCTACTGGTACGCGGCGATGGCGTTCGTCAAGGACGCGGGCGGTGAGATAGCCGTGCGCAGGGACGGCCGCTGGCAGGGGTCGCTGTCCTCCGCGGCGTCCGTCAGGGGCCTGGCCGCCTGGAAGGACCTGCTCGACGCGTACTACGTGGGCGACCGGTCCAAGGACAACGGCGACGAGCCGGCGGTGGTCGGTCAGGGCCGCGTCGGCATGTTCTACGGCACCACCTGGGAAGCCAGGGCCGCGACGGACAGCAGGTCGGGCGGCAGCCCGCAACTGCGCGGAAAGTTCGCCACGTTCGCCTTCCCCGGCCCCTCGGGCGGGCTGCTGCCGCCGTTCCTGGGCGGCTCCACCCTCGCCGTCCCCGCCAAGTCGGCACACCGGGACCTCGCCCAGGACTGGATCCGGCTGTTCACCGACCGCACCTCGCAGCGCCGGCTGATCGCCGCCGACGCCCTGCCCAACAACACCGCCCAGCTGCGGGAGGTGGCCGCCGGCGGCATCGGCGGCCCGGCCGCGCGGGCCGCCGGACGCGGCTGGATGACCCCCCTGGCGCCGGGGTGGGGAGCGGTGGAGAAGTCCCAGGTCCTCCAGGAGATGCTCCAGGACATCGCGACCGGGAAGCGGTCGGTGGCGGCCGCGGCGCAGGCCGCGGACCGCCGGATCGACGCCGTGATCAACGAGAACTGACGGCCGTGGGGACCGCGGAGCCGCAGCCGCGCGCGCGGCGCACCGCCCGGCGGCGGGTGCTGCCCTACCTGCTGATCGCGCCGACCGTGCTCGCCCTCGCCGCCGTCCTCGGCTACCCGCTCGCCGACCTGGTGCTGCTGTCCTTCCAGGACATGACCCGCCGCGAGCTCTTCTCCGGCACCGCGCCGCCCTGGGCCGGACTGGCGCACTACCGGTCGATCCTGACCGACGGGTTCTTCTGGACGGTCCTCGGGCGCACCGTGCTGTTCACGGTGGTCTGCGTGACAGCGACGATGATGCTGTCGATGCTGGTGGCGCTGCTGATGCGGCGGGTGGCGCGCTGGGTGCGGACGGTCATGACCGGGGTGCTGGTCGCCGTGTGGGCCATGCCCGTCATGGTCGCGGCGTCCATCTTCCGCTGGCTGTCGGACGCCGACGACGGCGTCGTCAACTGGCTGCTGGGACTGCTGCCCGGACTGGACTTCGGCAAGCACAACTGGTTCGAGAACCCCTGGCAGGGATTCGCGGTGATCACCGGTGTCGTCGTCTGGGGCACCGTGCCGTTCGCCGCCGTCACCCTGCACGCCGCGCTCCTGCAGATCCCCGCGGAATGGGAGGAGGCGGCCCGCGTCGACGGCGCCCGCGGATTCCGGCTGTTCCGGCACGTCACCTTCCCCGCGGTCAAACCGTCGGCGGTTCTGGTCACCTCGCTCTGCGCGATCTGGGATTTCGGGGTGTTCAACCAGATCTGGCTGATGCGCGGCGGCCAGCCCGAGAAGGACTACTACCTGCTCGGGGTCTATTCGTTCACCGAGTCCTTCGCCGTCAACCGCTACAGCGCGGGCGCGGCCATCGCCGTCATCACCGTCCTCATGCTGCTGGGCGGCGCAGTCGTCTACGTCCGCCAGCTCGTCCACCTGGGGGAGACCGAGTGAACACAGCACCCGGCACCGGGAATCGGGGCGTTTCGCGGAACCGGGAACGCCCGAAATCCCGGCACCGCGGAAAACGGCGACCCGCACTGAACGCACTGGGCCTGCTCTTCAGCGCGCTGATGGCATTCCCGATCTACTGGATGCTGCTGACCGCATTCCGGCCGGCCGACGAGATCCACGCCAGTCCGCCGCGGTTCTGGCCGGACCGGCTGACCCTGGAACACTTCCGCCGGGCCCTCGCCACCCCCACGTTCTGGGCCAATGTGCGGGCCAGCGTCCTCATAGGTGCCGGGACCGTCGCCGTCTCCCTGCTGATCGGCACGCTCGCCGCGTTCGCCCTCGCCCGCTTTGCGTTCGCCGGGCGCAAAGCCCTGGTCGTGGTGATCCTGGGAGTCCAGATGATTCCGTCGGCCGGACTGATCATTCCGCTGTATCTGCTGCTCAGCGACGCCGGACTGACCGACAGCCTGCCCGGGGTGGTCCTCACCTATCTCGCCTTCATGCTCCCCTTCACGGTCTGGCTGCTGCGCGGCTTCGTCGCCGCCGTTCCCGTCGAACTGGAGGAGGCCGCGATGACCGACGGCTGCACCCGGCTGGGCGCCTTCCGCCGGGTCGTCCTGCCGCTGCTCGCACCGGGGCTGGTGGCCACCTCCCTCTACGCCCTGGTCCAGGCGTGGAACGAGTACGTGCTCGCCTATGTCCTGCTGTCCAGCAACGACAAGCAGCCCCTCAGCGTCTGGCTGGTGTCCTTCCAGACCGGCTTCGGCACCGACTACGGCGGGCTGATGGCCGGCGCCACGCTCACCGCGCTCCCGGTGGCGGTCTTCTTCGCGCTCGTCCAGCGCCGGATCTCCGCGGGCCTGGCGACCGGCGCGGTCAAGGGATGACCCGGACTCTCACCGTACGCGCTCACCGGTGCACCGCTGCCCCGGTGGACGGACCCTCCGCACCTACCCGACCTTGCAGGAGAACACGTGACGTTCGACCGTCTCGACCTCGTGTCCAAGCTCTACCAGCCGACCGGCTGGCCGCGGATCCTCGAAGCCGCCTCCGGAGGACCCTCCAGCGGCCCCCTGGTCGTGGACCTGGACCCGACGACCTTCTGCGATCTGGCCTGCCCGGAATGCATCAGCGGAAAGCTGCTCAACCAGGGGCGCTTCACCCCCGAACGGCTCGCCGAACTGGCCGGGGAACTGGTGGAGATGAAGGTCAGGGCGGTGGTCCTCATAGGGGGCGGCGAACCGCTCGCCCACCGCGGCACCCGCACGGTGCTGCGGGTCCTCGGCGAGGCCGGCATCGCCATCGGCGTGGTCACCAACGGCACCCTGATCCGGCAGAACCTCGCCGAACTGGCCGCCTACGCCTCATGGGTACGGGTCTCCGTCGACGCCGGCACCAGCGACACCTACCGGCTCTTCCGGCCCGACCGCAAGGGCCGCAGCGTCTTCGACAAGGTCATCGGCAACATGCGGCTGCTCGCCGAGGCCAAAGCGGGCGCGCTCGGCTACTCGTTCCTCGTCATGACCCGCCAGGAGCCGGGCGGCACCGTCGTCAGCAACCACCACGAGGTCTTACGGGCCGCCGAACTCGCCCACGACATCGGGTGCGACTACTTCGAGACCAAGGCGATGTTCGACGACGGGCACCACGTCATCCAGGTGCCGGACGGCATCCTCGCCTCCGTCGAGGAGCAGCTCGCCACGGCGCGGCAGTGGACGGGCGACGGCTTCGAGATCGTCAACTCCTCGACCCTGACGTCCCTGCGGAACCGGGTGGGCCCCGTCCAGGAGAAGGACTACCACCGCTGCCCGGTCGCCGAACTGCGCACCCTGGTGACGCCGTCGGGCGTCTACGTCTGCTCGTACCACCGGGGCAACGCCGGGGCCCGCATCGGCGACGCGGTGACCGAGAGCCTGGCGGACATCTGGCGCACCTCCGACCGCGGCATCGTCGACCCGAGCCGCGACTGCCGCTTCCACTGCGCGCGCCACCGCTCCAACCTCGAACTCGACAAGATCAGGTCCGGAACGGTGGCGGGGACCCTGGGGGTACCGGAGGCCGGGAGCGAGGAGGACCCGTTCATCTAGCGGATCCGTTCAGCCAGCGGACCCGCTCATCTGGCGGACCGTTCACCTGGGGGACCGCTCACCTGGCCTTCTGCCCCGGGCAGTTGACGGGCCGGTCCCCCCCCGGAACCGGCGGCCCGCCGGGCGGGACCGCCGGCCCCCCCGGTTCCCCGCGCGCCGGACAGCCCGGGGAACCGGCCCCGCCCTACGGAGCCGGCGCCCCACCGGCCGTGCCTACGGGGCCGGCGCCGCCGCCAGCTCCGGCGCCAGGCCCGCCGCCGCCCGGGTCACGATCACCCGCGCCCGCGGATGCGCCGCCCCGAGCACCCGCCGCAGCCGGGCGGCCACCTCCTCCGCCTCGGCGGCCGGGCAGATCCCCACCAGCGACCCGCCCCCACCCGCCCCGCTCAGCTTCAGCGGCAGGCCGGCAGCGCGCAGCGCCACCTCCCGCAGCTCCTCCAACAGCGGCGTGGACATGCCCTGGAGGTCGCGCATCGCGGCGTGCGCCTCGCCCATCGCACCGCCCAGAGCGGCCGGATCACGGCGGCGCACCGCCTCCCAGACGGCGGCGGACGCCGCGTCGCAACGCTTCCGGTACGCCGCGAGCCGGGCATCCCCGGCCGCCAGCTGCGCGCGCACCGAACGGATGTGGTCGCTGGTGTCCTTCCTGGTGGCCGAGTCGAGCACCACCACCGCCCAGTCGTCCGGGAAGTCCACCCGGCCCACGATCTCCGGCAGGCCGCTCGGCCGCCCGTCGAGCAGCAGCAGACCACCCGCGATCACCGCGAGATGATCCATCCCGCCGCCGTTGAAGTACCCGAACTCGAACTCGTACGCCCACTGGGCCAGCGTCCGCGCGGACAGCGGCGCACCCGGCGCCGCCACCTCGGCGAACGCCCGGAACAGCGCCACGATCAGCGCCGTCGACGACGACAGCCCGCTCGCCGCCGGTGCGTCGCTGCGCACCGTCACGGCCGGCGGGCGGGCACCCGCTCCCGGCAGCGGCAGCCGGTGGCGCAGGAACGCCCACACCTCCGCCGCCCAGCTCCCCGCCCCGCCACCGGAACCGGCCCCGCCCGGCGGCCGGGCACCGGGCGCCCGTACCGTCACCGACGTGGTCAGATCCAGCGCCAGACTGACCGACCGGCCGCCCAGCCAGTCCAGATCCTCCCCGGACAGGCACGCCCGGCACGGCACCGCCGCACCCCCCGCCGGAACCCCTCGAACCGCTCGCGTCATCGTCATCGGGCCTGGAACTTTCCGGTCGAGCCGAACTCCCGGAACATCTCCAGGACCACGGCGGTGGGCGGATGCAGCGGTCGCGGCGGATCCGCGAGCGCCCGGAACTGCGCAGCGGTCACCTCGTCCCGGTCCGGGGACAGCTCCCCGGACCAGCGGCGGGCCCAGAAACACAGCGCGAAGCAGTGCGTGACGTCCCCGTTGGGGTAGGTCAGGGTGTGCACCTCGGGGTCGGACAGCGAGCCGAAGGCTTCCAGATCGGCCGGCGCCACCCGCAGACCGGTCTCCTCCGCCAGCTCCCGCACGGCCGTCCCCGTGAAGTCGCTGCCCTCCTCGCACGCTCCGGCCGGCAGCTCCCACACGCCGTTGTCGGCGCGCCGCTGGAACAGCCCCCGGCCGGCCCCGTCCAGCAGCAGGACCTGCGCGCCCGGGACCAGCAGCGGCCGGCTGCCCACCTGCTGCCGCAGGGCCCAGAGATACGAGCCGACATAACTCACCTGTACGTCACCTTGCTTCCGTTTCGAGGGCCTTCGTCCGCCTTCCCGGCGGCAGGCTGTCATGCGGCCGGCTCGGCGGCCAGCCACCCCGGCACCGCATGGGGTGTCGCCGACAGCCACCGCACATACCGCTCCACACCCGCCCGGACGTCGATCCGCGGCTGCCAGCTCAGCAGTTCACGGGAGTGCTCGGTCGCGGCGTACCCTCCCAGCGGATCGCCCTGCGGCATGGGAGTGGTGACGAACCGCGACGCGGGGAAGTGCGGCGCGATCAGCTCGCCCACCTCGCGCACCGAAGTCGGCACACCGGTACCGACGTTGACCGTCTCCCCGGCCATCCGCTCCTCGATCAGGGCCAGCGCGGTGGCCGCCGCGACATCCTCGACGTGCACCAGGTCCCGCACCTGCACCCCGCCCCCGTTGAGCCGCATCGGGCGGCCCAGCCGGGCCTGCATGGACAGCCAGGCCACCATCCACGAATGGCTGCCGGGCTTGGGGATCTGCGGATCGCCGTACACGGAGAAGTAGCGCAGCACCGCGTACTCCGGGGTGTCCGGGCCGCCCAGCAGCAGCCGCGTCTGGTGCTCGGCCCACAGCTTGGAGTTGGCGTACACCGACACCGGGAGTAGCCGCTGGTCCTCGCGGAACACCTGCGGCCCCCGTACGGAGGGATCGCCGTCCCCGTACACCGCCGCCGAGGACACCAGCACCAGCCGCCGCACCGTGGACGCCGCGGCCTCCTCCAGCACCACCTGGGTGCCCTGCACATTGGCCCGGAAGGCGATGTCGGGCCGCCGGGTGCACGCGGCCACGTCGGCGTACGCCGCGGCGTGCACCACATAGTCGGCGCCGTCGAGCACCGTACGCACCGCTTCGCGGTCGCAGATATCCCCGACCACCGTCTTCGCCCCGAGACCGTCCACCCCGAACAACGAGGTGTGCGCCGATTCGGGATAGGCGTCCAGCCGGTCCAGTACCGTCACCTCGGCATCCGCCCGGCGTAATAGGGCAACCAGCCGGCTGCCCACCAATCCGGCGCCACCGGTCACCACCACACGGGCGTCCCGCAGTTTCTCCAGCCGGGCCGCCACCGATTCCCCCGGATCGCCGCACGCCGCACTTCCCACGCCATTACCGGTGCCGATACCGATACCACCGGTGTTACCAGTGCCGTTCGCCGTCGCCGACATGGAACCCTCTCCCTGTGCACGAGACCGCCCGACCTGGGCCAGCGGTCAGCATGTCGGTCGCCGAATGCCGCTACCAGAGCGCGATTTCGGCAGTCTTGCGGCGCTCCCGGCGACCGCCGTACTGTCCGGATCCACCTGTGCCGGAATGCCCGGCACGGCGAAAAGCGCCGGAGGAAATTGATGACGCGATATCGGCTGAGCGGTGCCGTGATGACCCACCCGAAACGCCGCGCGGCAGCGGAACGCCTGGCGCAGGCCGCCCCGCCGGGCGCATTACGCGTCGTCATGGACCCGGACCCGGCCGGGAAACCGTCCGTATTACGGACCGCGCTGTGCGCCTGGTCGGCGATCGAGGACGGCGCCACTCATCAACTCGTCGTCCAGGACGACATGATCCTCTCCGATACGTTCTTCACGCGCGCCCGGATGGCGGTCGAAGAGATGCCGGACGCGGCCCTCGCACTTTTCGCGCTCTGGGACTCCAGAAACGGCGCCGCGGTCCGATTCGGCGCGCTGGCCGGAGCGCGCTGGGTGGCGGCCGTCAACGAGTATTTTCCGTGCGTCGCCATCATTCTGCCCAGGGAAGTCGCCGCCGGATTCGTGGCTTTCGGCCGACGCCATCTTGACAGCTGGCCCGACGACATCCTGATGAACCACTACTTACGCGCGCACAGAATCCCCGCATACGTTTCGGTACCCAGCCTCGCCGAACACGAGGACCACGGCAGCATCTCCGGCAATGCCTTCCGCGGACCGCGCCGTTCGGTCTGTTTTCTGCCCTCGGACGTTCCCGGTCGCGAAGACGTCCGGCTGGGCGGACTGCGGGTGCTGCCGTTCTTCAAACACGGCGTCGCGCAGTGCGCGGTACGCGTCGGCGCCCCCGGCGACGATCCCGGTCACTGGCTCCATCTCACCTGCGAGCAATACCTGGAGGGCTGCGGTGTACGCCCCGGAAGACCGCAACCGGCCATCGTGGGAATGGCCGAAGCGAGCGGCTCCGCCGCGGCCACCGGGACCTGGCTGACGGCCTTCACGATGGGATTCGTCCAGCAGCGGGACGGCCTCCACCGCACCGCCGCGCCCGACGGCGGCACCGCCCCCGACCCCGCCGTCCTCGCCGAGGCGCTGGCCACCGTGGGCCCCGGCGGCATCAGTTACGCCCAGCCCGAGGAGCGCATCGCCGAACTGCGGGCGGAACTTGCGCAGATCACCCTCGCCGGCGTCGCGGCCGGCCGCGAGGCGGCCGACCGGCAGCGGGCCCGCCCGGCCCGCCCCCGCACCGCGGCCCCCCTGCGGGTCGGCGTGCTCGGGTCCGCGACCCCGCTCACGGAACACCTCGTACGGGGCCTGGCCGACGCCGGACACCGGATCACCCTCCTGGGTCGCCCCACCGCCCCCGACGAGCCCGCCGCCCGCCCGTACGACGCGCTGCTCGACCTGACGGCCCTGACCCCGCAGCACCCGCCGGTTCCCGCCACCGCCGCCACCGCCGCCGACGTCGGCCGCGGCACCTCCCTCACCCTCACCATCAAGTACCCGGACCTCTCAGGGCAGTTCAGGGACGTGACCGTCCGCGTCGGGGAGCTGTACGGCCCGGGCTGCCCGCACGACACGCGGATCGGCCGCCTCGTCTGGGACGCGCTGCGCAGCTACCCGCTGACCGTCGAGGACCCGGACGCGGAGCTGCGCCCCCTGCACGTCGGTGATCTGGTCGGCGCGCTGTCCGCGATGCTCCGCACGCCCCCGCCGGACGGGACCGCCGGGCTGGCCGGCGCCCCGGTCACCGCCGCCGAACTGGCAACGGCGGTACAGACGGCGGTCCGCCCCGTACCGCTCGCCGAGGCACCGCCGACAGCGTCCGCCGCACCCCCGCGCCGTACGGAGGAGGCGCCCTGGCCCCCGGCCCCGCCCGGCTGGAAACCCGCCACGGACCTCGTCCACGGGCTGCACACCCACGCCCAGTGGCTGGCCTACGAGGGCATCCATCTCGCCCTGGACGCCTGACGGATCAACCCGGACGCCCGGCGGATGGTCCTGAACGTATGCCGGAGCGGCCCTAGATGACCGGCGGCCGTCCCAGCCGCGTCATCCGCCACACCGTGCGCCAGCGCATCGGCCGCCGCCGTCCGCAGGGGGTCCGCACGCCCTCCGCGAACCCGGCGGCCCATGCCCGCATGCCCGCCGCCGAGCGGCTGCGGACGGCCGTCAGGCCCGCCCAGACGCCCAGATACACCGGCACCAGCAGCACCGGCAGATGGCGCTTCGCCAGCCAGACGCGGTTTCTGGCCACCATCCGGTGGTAGACCGCGTGCCGGGTGGGCGAGGTGTACGGGTGCTGGAGCACGATCTCCGGCGCGTAGCGGATGCGCCAGCCGTCGTCCAGCGCCCGCCACGCCAGGTCGGTCTCCTCATGCGCGTAGAAGAACTCGTCCGGCCAGCCGCCGATCCGGTCCAGCATCGGCACGGACAGTGCGTGACCGCCGCCGAGGAAGGTGGTGACCAGGCCGCCGCGCTGCGGGTCGCCGACCCGCAGCCGGGGGACGTGGCGGCGCTGGGTGCGGCCCCGCTCGTCGGCGATGCGGAAGCTCACGACGCCCAACTGCGGATCCCGCTCATACAGTTCCGCGAGCCGGCTGAAGACGTCCGGGCTGATCAGCAGCCCGTCGTCGTCCAGGTCGACCACCACGTCCAGCTCGCCGAGCTTGCGCAGCTCGTCCAGGGCGACGTTCCGGCCACCGGAGACCCCCAGGTTTTCGCTCAGCGACAGGCCGGTCACGCCATCGGGCAGTGGGGGCAGCGGCGAGCCGTTGCCGACGACCACGATGTGCGTCGCCGGGAGGTCCTGCTTGGCCACCGAATCCAGCAGCTCGTGGAGTTCGGCGGGGCGGTTTCCCATGGTCAAGATGGCGACGCCTACGCGCAGATGACGCACAGATGAACACTCCGTCCTTGGCGGTCTCTCCAGCGATGCTAACCGCCGCCACGGACCGCCGAGTGCCACGACGCAGGCCCGGCGACATCGCCACCGGCTCGTTCCGTCGGGTCATCCCACGGGTCATCCGCGGGTCATCCCACGAGGGCGTCCCGCGGAGTCATCCCTGCGGGGCGTCCTGGCCGGCGAGGGTGCTCGGCCGGCCGGCGAACGAGATCTCCGGACTGAACCGGTCCTCGTAGCCGTCGGCCAACTCGCGCAGCGCCGCCGCCCCGTCCCCGTAGTACGACGACCCGTGCATCACGGCCAGCGTCCTCGGCGACAGCCGGGCCAGCGACCGCATGGTGGCCACCGCCGCCGTCAGGCACGACGTCTGACGGAACAACTCCTCCGCGTCGAGCGCGGGCCCGACCAGGTCGTGGTCGGTGATCGGCGAGCCGTCGCCGAGGTGGGTGAACAGATCGCCGCACAGCAGCGTGCCGGTGGTCTCCTCGAACAGCACCCGCGCCTCCCAATTGTGCGGCACATGCGGGGTGTTGAGGTTCATCACCCGGCGCCGCAGCACCTCCTTGCCGCCCAGGTCAAGCGTTTCACCGTGCGCCATCGGGCGCGGCGGCCGGTCGGCCAGGTCGTTGAGCGAGACCAGGCACCCCTGGAGGCCGTGCGCCACCTCGGCCCGCGGGGCCGCGGCCAGGAACTCGTTCATCGCCCCGCACTCGTCGGCCTCCACATGCCCGAAGGCCAGCCAGCGCAGCTGGTCCAGCGGCACGACCCGGCCCACGGCCTCCGAGACCAGTGGGAACAGCTGCCGCATGCCCGTGTGGAAGAGCAGCGGCTGCTCCGCGTCGATGAGGAACTGGTTGAACGTGAACCCCGCCGGTGCGGCCACTTCGGGAACGTAGGTGGAGATCCGGTAGATGCCGTCGGCGATCTCATCGACGCGCGTCTCCATGGGCCGGCACCTCCTTCCGGGCAGGCCCCCCGTCCATCGTAGGGCGGCGATCCGGACCATCGCAGCCCACGCACATACCGGCGATCCGGCTTCCTGATTCCACCGTCCCCGCACACGCAGGCAGCGCCGCGTACGTCGGGCAGCGCGGCGCGACGCGGCCTGGTACGTCGGGCAGTGCCGCCTACGGCTGCTGTCCGCAGCCCGCGTGACGCGGGTGAGCACCGGCGAACTGCGGACGCCGGAGAGCCTGCTCGCCACCCGCCTGCGCGAACTGGAGGAGCATCACGCCGATCTGGCTGCCGATCTGGCCGCCGGCCACACGTTCCCCGAAGTCCCGCCGGGCACCGCGCGCCGGCCCGGCTCACCGGGCGCAGCCCGGACGGCACCGGCCTGACGGCACCCGGCCGCGCGACGGTGGCGTTAGCCCTGTACCGGATCTGACACCGGAAGCACGGGACCGCGCGGCCGGGCACCTGGGGGACCGTGTGTACCGCTCACGGGGACCGGAGGCCCGAACGGGGGCGTGCGCTTCTCCCAGGGCGCCGTGCGATGCGCCACACGGCGGTATGGCGATTCCCCAGGGGCGGGATGTCTAGGAGCGGCTGGGGTGGGCAGGGGAGCGGGACGGTCCGGTGTGCGGAATACGGTGCGGGTTGATCCCGTTGCGGATACCGGACACCGACCGGACCGACGGGACACCGACCCGATCGACGGGACACCGACCCGGACATCGTCAGCAGACCGGAAGCAGGGAAGCGCGTATGAGCACCGTGGAGCTCACCAAGGACAACTTCGACGAGATCGTCTCCGGCAACGGTTTCGTCCTGATCGATTTCTGGGCCGAGTGGTGCGGGCCCTGCAAGCGGTTCGGCCCGATCTTCGAGAAGTCGTCCGAGAAGCACGACGACCTGGTCTTCGCCAAGGTCGACACCGAAGCGGAGCCCGAGCTGGCCGCCGCCTTCGAGATCCAGTCCATCCCGACCCTGATGATCGTCCGGGACAACATCGCGGTGTTCGCCCAGCCCGGCGCGCTGCCGGAATCCGCCCTGGAGGACGTGATCGGCCAGGCCCGCGGACTCGACATGGACGAGGTCCGGGCGTCGGTCGCCGAGGCCCAGGCCCAGCAGGCGGCACAGCAGGGAGAGCAGGCGCAGGCCGAGTGAGCGAGCTGCTGCTGATCCGGCACGGCGAGACCGAGTGGAGCAGGGACGGCCGGCACACCAGCTGGACCGACCTCCCGCTCACCGCCGACGGCGAGGAGCAGGCCCGCGCGCTGCGGCCGGTGCTGTCCGGCCGGAAGATCGGGCAGGTCTACGCAAGCCCGATGGCCCGCGCACTGCGCACCGCCGAACTCGCCGGGCTCCCGTCGCCGCAGATCCTCGACGACCTGCGGGAATGGGACTACGGCGGCGACGAGGGCGTCACCACCGCCGAGATCCACCGCAGCAGACCCGGCTGGTATCTGTTCAGCGACGGCGTCGCCCCCGGTCCCGCCGACCACCCGGGGGAGACACCCGAGGAGGTCGGTGCACGCGCCGACCGCGTACTGGCCCGCATCGCGCCCCATCTGGAGGCCGAAGAGGGCGATGTGGCCCTGGTGGCGCATGCCCACTTCCTGCGCGTACTGACCGCCCGCCGCCTCGGCCTGCCGGCCGCGGCGGGCGGACTGTTCACCTTCGGCACCGGCGCGGTCGGCGTCCTGGGCACCGAACACAACCGCCCCGCGGTGATCGCCTGGAACGCCCGGAGCCTGTGACCGGAACGCCCGCCGGCCGGGCCCGCCCGGCCAGCCGGGCCGTCGCACTTCCTCCCCAGCGGTCCCACCGCGCGTCGGATTTCCTCCTACGTCGGACTTCCTCAGCCGTCCCACCGCGCGTCGTATTTCCTCCTACAGAGCCACAGGGCTACGGAGTCACCGAGCCACCCAGCTACCCGGCTACCCAGCTACGGAGCCATCGGATCGAGGTGCAGGGGCTGCACCTTGCCCTCGATCATGGCGCCCAGCCCCTGCACCGCGCAGGTGCCGGGCCGGTCCGCGATGTGCACCGGCATCGTCGTCGCCTCGTGGATCATCGGCTCCAGTCCCGGGATCACCGCGCTGCCGCCCGCCAGCATGATGCCGCGCTCCCCGAGGTCGGCCACGAGGTCCGGCGGGCAGCGCCGCAGCACCGCCCCGATACCGTCGAGGATCGCGGTCAGCGGCGTGATGATCGCGCGCCGTACCCGCTCGGTGTCGACGTGCACGGAGCGCGCCAGTCCACTCACTACATCCCGCCCGTGCACCTCAGTGGTGCCCGGCGTCAGCTCGCCCTCCCCGGCGAACATCAGATGCAGCGGGCGTACCGACTGGCCGGGCAGCATCAGCTCGTGGTGCAGCCGCAGATGCTGGATGACCGCGTGATCGATGGCATTGCCGCCCACGGGGACGGTCTCGGCGGCCACGATGGAGCCGAGGGACAGCACCGCGACCTGGGTGGTGCCGGCGCCGCACACCACGATCATCGTCGCCTCCGGCTGCTCCACCGGCAGCCCGCAGCCGACGGCGGCGGCGACCAGCGTGTCGACCAGTTCGACCCGCCGCGCACCCAGCCCGGTGAGGGTCTCCACGGCCGCCCGCTGGGCCAGCGGCTCACTGCCGTACGGCAGGCAGACCGCGGCCCGCATGCTCGGCCGGCGCCGCCACGTCTTGCGCAGCTTGTCGCCGACCAGGTGGCGCAGCAGCCGCTGCGCCATGTCGATGTCCACGACCGTCCCGTTGGAGACCGGCCGGACGACCTTGATGTAGTCGGGGGTGCGGCCCTCCATCACCTCGGCCTGAGCGCCGACGGCCAGCAGCGAGCCGGAACGGGTGTTGACCGCGGCGACGGTCGGTTCGTCGACGACCAGCCCCTGGTTCTTGACATACACCCTGGTCCGGGCCGCACCGAGGTCGACGGCGGCCGAGCAGCGCCGCAGTTGGGCGAGGCAGATGGTCATGGTGGATTCCTCCCCGATGGGCCGGTCTGGCCGTCCCCGGTGGGCCGGTAATGGACGCAAGCGCCCACACGGGAGCGCTCGTGCGCCATCCTCCGGGCCCGATTCCCACCCCGCTCGTCGAGCGCGTCCGCTCGGGGGACGGAGGAGGGGAAGTCCGGGCGAAGGGGTGACGGGAACGCTGACGCAGGCGGCACAGCGACGGAGACGGAGACGGGGAGGGGGTCGGGGAAGGGGCCGGGGGACGGGGGAGGTACGGGGCAAGGCGCGAGGGAAGGCGGCGGGGCGGCCCGGCCCGGCGACTCACGTGCTCATGCCGCACCAATGCACGGACGTACCGGCATACGGACGTCCCGGCTTACGAACGTCCCAGCTCACCGACGTCCCAGCTCACCGACGTCCGGGCTCTCTAACGCACCGACCCAATGGTCTCCGGCGAACCGGCCGCCTACCTGACGCCACGTCACCACCATGCCGCCACCGTCCACATCGACCGGCCCCCACGCGGCCGATCGCTCGCGTCCGCACCCGCCGGTCCGTCAGTCCACCCTGCGTTGGAACAGGCCCCAGGTGAACTCCGCGACGACGTCCTGCAGTTCCCCGTCCGGACCGGGGGCGGTGCAGGCCAGCTGCCAGCGGTTGGGGGCGCTGCCCTCCATGGGGCGGGCCGGCGCGAAGGCGCGGGCGACCTCGTCGACCGTGCACGACCACGGTGTGAGGTCCTCCGTCGTACGCAGCACGGGGGTGGCTGCGCCGGGCGCCCGGACGAGCCACGCGTTCCACACGGCGCCGCCTGGGGCGGTGAGGACCTCGAACCGCAGATCGGGCCAGAGGGGTACCGGCCAGGTCAGCGCCTCGCAGGTCAGATCGCCGACGCGGCGAACGGCGACGGTCTCGGGGGCGCCGAGCAGCGCACGGTACGGCTGGACGCCGGCCCGCGCCCGCGGGGCGTGCATCCGGGCCTGCCAGCGGCGGTTGGCCTCACGCATCTCGGCCCGGGAGACCCCCAGTTCGCCGAGTGCGTCCTCGACGAGACCGGGCTGGTGGTCGGCCATCCGGCGCAGCAATACGAGCTGGAAGGCGAGGGGGCCCGGCAGGTCGGAGGGGGCGCCGGAGCCGGCGGGCGGGTCGTTGTCAGTGGCGGGGTTCATGATGGACATGGTCGCGGACGGGCGCCGCGGAGGCGGCGGCCGGCGCGGAGGCGACGGGTCCGGGGCGGGCGCCGTCGGGGAGGAAGAGCACGGAATTGACGTACCGGCGGTGCGGGGCGAGGGAGCGCCTCAGCAGGCCGTGTTCGGCGAGATGGGAGGTGCGGCACTGATGGGCGGGCAGATCGAAGTCGGCCAGCGGCAGCCAGCGGTCACGCGGCAGGACCCAGCCGCGATACCCCCGCGCGGCCGTCCACTCCAGTACGGGCGTGAGCGGCTGAATGCGGGTCTCCAACTCGACGAACAGTGCGGGTAGTTCACGCTCGATGGTGTGCGCCGCGCCGCGCAGTACCGCCAGTTCGCCGCCGTCCACATCGATCTTGATGAGGGTGACGGCCGACAGCTTCAGTGTGTCCAGGGGAAGGCAGGGGACGTCCAGGGCGGTGGTGTGCAGCTCACGGCGTACGAGCGAGGAGACCCCGCGGTCGCCGCGGCCGTCCGGGGGCAGCCAGAGCGTGGCGCAACCGGTGCGATCCGTGGCCGCCGCGGAGACCACGTCGACATGGGAGGGAGTGACGGAGGCGATCAGCCGGGCCAGGTGGGGGACGGGCTCGATGGTGACGACCCGGTCCGCGCGCCGCGCCAGGCGCCGGGTCCACGGGCCGTACCACCCGCCGACGTCCACGGCCGTCCCGCCCGCCGGACAGAAGTCCGCGAGCCGCCGCAGCTCGGGTTCGAACCGCGGATAGAGCCCGCCCGCCACGGCAGCCACCCACCGCCCCGGCAACCGCGGCCCCAACCACGCCGCCAACGTCACGACGCCGCCCCCGAGTCCACAGGACCGGAGGCCCCGGCTCCTGGAGAGGCTCCGGCCCCAGCGGAGTTTCCGGGCAACGTGGCGTGGGAGTGGGCAGGGGCGGGGGTGCCGCGCTCACCAGAGGAGGCAGTGTCTGCACGGGCATCAGCCTCCCCATCGGATCCCGCGTCACCTCCCCCTTTGGAGCCCACGTCACCCTTGGATCCCACGTCACTGTCGGAGTCCGCGTCACCCCCGTAAGTCGCACCCCCACCGAAGCCGGCGCCCGCCCCGTCGTCGGTGCCCTCCCCCAAGAGGGCGTCCTCCCCGTCGTCGGCGTCCTCCTCCGCGATCTGCCGTAGCACACGCTCATGTTCTTCGTCGGTCACCTGCACACCGGAGGACGGCAGGAGTTGGGGGATGCCGTCGAGGATCGGGTAACGGCGCCGCAGTCGCGGGTTGTAGAGGGCGTCGTCCGGCGCGAGCAGGCGGAGCGGCCCCTTGTCGATCGGGCAGGCAAGAATCCTCAGCAGCGGGTCATCGCGCTTCATGGCTCAACTCCGTTGTCTTGACGATGGATTGATCGGTGCGGCCGCGCGATCCCTCGTGTGACCGCCCGCCCCCGGTGCGTCCGAGGGACACGGGAAGGAGGCCGAACGGCGCGCAGAGGCGGCCGAAGGGTGTGGGGCGACGGCCGAAGAACGTGAGGCGAAGGCCGAAGGGCGTGAGGCGGAGGCGGCGGCCGGTGGGGTGGCAAGGCCGGTTGGCGGGGCGGCGAAGGCGCCCGGGGTGCCGGCGTCGTGACCGGTCGAGGTGTCGCTGCTCTGCCCCGTCGAGGCGACGGTGTCAGGACTGCCATGACTCCCACGGCTGGCATGCCTGCCATGACTCTCACCACTGCCATGACCGCCACCACTGCCACCACCGCCACCACTGCCATGACTGCGACGACGGCCAGGACGGTCGTCATGACGGGGCAGCGCCAGGAGAACGGACAGTGCGACGACGGTGCCGCCCAGCCGCAATGCCAGCCGTACGGGGTTGGCGGGCAGCGGCTCGCCGAAGGTGACCGTGCCGCAGGCGACCGTGAACACGCAGGTCACGGTGGAGCAGACGGGGACGATGACCGAGGCCCGGCAGCGCTGCAGGGCCGTCTGCGACAGAATCAGCCCCGTCGCGCCGGTGAAGAGGAGCAGATACGGGTACGGCGACCGGAAGAGCGCCCCGACCGCGGCGGGGATGTCGTGGGTGCCCAGCAGCCCGGACACGCCCTTGATGGCGAGCGAGCTGACCCCGTAGAGCAGCCCTACCGCCACCCCGTAGGGCACGCCCGCGGTGGGCAGGCGGTGGCGGCGCCGTGCCCGGCGTTCGGCGGAGCGGTACAGCAGCAACCCCGCGCCGAGCGATGGCACGGCTATGGCGAGCAGTGTCGCGGGCGGTGCCGTACGGGCGATGGCCTGCGCGTCCTGGCCCTGTAAGGAGGCGACGACCATCACCAGTGCGACGAGGATCGC
Organism: Streptomyces sp. YGL11-2; assembly: GCF_050054615.1. Lineage (NCBI taxonomy): Bacteria > Bacillati > Actinomycetota > Actinomycetes > Kitasatosporales > Streptomycetaceae > Streptomyces > Streptomyces sp. YGL11-2. The sequence continues at coordinate 172,501 of NZ_JBNHIN010000005.1, read as the reverse complement.
CACGATGCTCTGTCGTTCCCGGCCGCTGGTCCGCTCGCCCAGCACGACCGAGGACAGGAGCAGCAGGAGCACCAGACCCGAGACGAAGATGCCCTGTGCGGCGGCTATGGGGAGGGTGCGGTAGACGGCGAGTTGGGCGGCGAAACCGGCGGCGAGGGCGAGTGAGCCGACGATCCACAGCGGGCTGCTGAGGAGGTGGCGGACGACCCGGGCGGGCCGGTGGGTGCTGAGCGCGGGCAGCCCGGACAGGGCGCGCTTCTCCAACACGAAGCCCGTGCTGTACAGGACGTTGGCGAGCAGCGCGGATGCCACGCCCCACCAGAGCATCGCTGCACTCCCTTCTCTTCGGCTCGCCAGCCCGGCAGTTGGCTGGCGTCGTGGCCCTCCAGTCCGCTGGCTCGGCCCGCTGGCTCTCCGCGATTCGGCCTTTGCGGCTGGGTGGCGTTGGGTGTCGGGCGTGGCGCGCACGGCCTTGGGTGTCGGGCGTTGGGCGCTCTGCGTTGCGGCTTGCGGCTTGCGGCTTGCGGCTTGCGGCTTGCGGGTTGTGGGCGTGTGTCGGGTGATGCGTGCTGCGTATCGGGTGGTGTGTGGCTGGGCGGTGTGCCGTGTGCGTTGTGCCTTGCGGGCCTCCACTTACTCCGGCAACGATTACGGAGAGTAATCGATTCCCAGGTTATCTCACTTTGTGTGGTGGGGCGTTGTGGGGTGAGGGTGTGGGTGCTCGGCGGGCGTGGGCGAGGAGGATGGAGGCCAGGGGCGGGATGTGGCAGGCGGCGCGGTCCAACGGGCGTAGGGGGCGCGGGACGTCGTGGTAGGGCGCGCCCGCGATCTGTATGACGTCGAAGCCGGAAGCGGTGAGGAAGCCGCGTAGCGCGCGGGCGGTGTAGAGGCGCAGGTGGCCGACGACCTGGGTGCCGGGGCGGCCGTGGATCGCGCGCAGGCTCACCTCCGAGAAGACGGGTTGGATGCCGGCGAGGAGGAGCCCGCGGTTGTACCAGGCGGCGAGGTTGGGGGTGGAGAGCATCAGGTGTCCGCCCGGGCGGAGTACGCGGCGGAGTTCGTCCAGGGCGGCATCGGGGTCGACGAGGTGCTCGATGACCTCGCTGAAGAGCACCGCGTCGGCGGATCCGGTCGCGAACGGGAGTCCGCCGTCGGTGAGTTCGCCGCGTACGACGGTCGGGATGCGGGTGGCGGCGCGGCGTAGCGCGTCCTGGGACCAGTCGACGCCGATGATCCGGTGGCCGGCGAGGGGCGTTGCGGCGGTGGCGGCTGCGGTGCCGTCGCCGCAGCCGATGTCCAGGACGGTGGCGGGCGGTGCCCCCACGCGTGCGGGGCCCAGGGCGCGCGCCAGGAGCAGCGCCTGTCGTCGGCTCCGGGCGTCGCCGGATGCGACCGGCACGGAGGGGTTCTCGTAGAAGTCCCGTAGCTGGGTGGGGAGGTGGGGGGTGGGAGGGGAAGGGGCGGGGCTGGTGGTGGGGGGTGGCGGGGTCATCGGGCGCCTCCTTCGGGCGCGGTCGGGGCCGGCGGGGTGGTCGGGGCGGGCGGGGTGGTCGGGGGTGCGGGGTGGGCGGTGGCGGCGAGGGAGGAACGGAAGAGGGCAGCCAGATGGTTGGCGGCCGGGGTGTCGAGGAGGGCGTGCGACCAGCGGAGTGCCAGCTGGATCCGGTTGCCGACCGAGACGGTGGTGACGGTCACTCCGCGGGGCATGCGGGCGGGGGCGGAGAACCATACGGCGGTTGCCCGGCCGGCGTCGCCGAAGTCCAGTGGGTAGGGGACGCGGCCGATGTTGGAGAGGAGCGTGGTCGACGTCCAGGGTGCGGCGGCGGAGCGCAGCGTACGGGTGAGGGCGGCGCGCAGGCCGACGGGGAGGGCGGGGGTGGTCAACAGGGCTCCGGACAACCCGAGTTGGGGTCCCGGTGGTGCGGACTTCAGGGCGCGGGTGCGGGCGGCCGTGTGGCGCAGCAGGCGGGACAGCGCGGCAGGGTCGGGCGGGTCGGCGGCGAGAAGTGCGGCGTCCCGGCGTTCGGCGTCCGGTCCGAAGCCGACGGAGACCAGCCGGGTGCCGTTGCCGATGGGCATTTCGACACCGCGTGGCCGGTCGTCGACGGGCATGGTGACGACGACCGGGGCGGTGCGCCGGCCGTGGAGCCGGTTCCAGCCGGCGGCCATCAGGCAGGTGGCGACGAGGAGTTGGTCGTTGACCGTGTACGGGGGCGGGGCGTCGGCGGTGCGTGGCGGACGGGCCGGGACGGGGAGTTCGGTGAGCAGCATCCCGTTGCTGGTGCCGTTGCAGATGACGTCGGTGCCCGTGCCCGTGCCCGTGCCCGTGCCCGTGCCCGTGCCCGTGTCGGTGCTGGTGCCGGTGCTGATGTTGCTGGTCTGGTGGGGGGTGATGCGGGCGGGGCGGGTCAGGGGACGGGTGCGGCCTGTGGGTGGTGTGGCGCCGTTGGGGTCGGGGTGGTCCGGAGCGGGGTGGCGCGTAGTGGGGGTGGGGCCGGGGCCGCGTACGGGGGGTGGTGCGGGGGAGTTGTCGGTGCCGCCGTACAGCTCGGCGGTGGTGGCGAGTACGCGGAGGCAGGCCGGGCCGTCCAGTGCGGTGTGGTTGATGGTGAGGAGCAGTACGGTGCCGGCCGAGGTGCCCGGTTGGGTGGTGTGCTCGACGACCTCCAGGCGTACGGGGGGCGAGAGGTGCAGGGGCGGGCAGTGGGTGAGGGCGCGTTCCCGGGCGCGTTCGAGGGCGTCGGGGCCCGGAGGGGGGAAGGAGACCGGGTCGACGTCGGGGGTGGCGGTGAGCTGCCAGGTGTAGCGGCGGTGCCACCAGTGGGCCGGGGCCTGGCGCATGAGGATCCGGGGATGTCGGGCGAGTGCCTGGTGGAACGCGGTACGCAGCCGGCCGTGATCGACCGGGCCGGGGAGGTGTACCTCGATGTGTACGGTTTCCGGCTCGCCGTCCGCCAGGCAGTGCCGGGAGATCTCGTCGACCACGGGGAAGGGGACGTGGGCGATGGTGGGTTGGGTGGGGGTGGGGGGAGGCCCGGCGGGGGTTCGGCGCGGCGCGCGCGGGGCCTTGGCGCGGTTTCCGGGTGAGGTGGTGTCGGGGGTTTCGGAGGGTGCGCCGCAGCGGCTGCTGGACGGCTCGCCGGGTAGGTCGTCCGGTGCGGCGCTGGATGGTTCGCCGCCCGGGCTGCCGGGCGGTGGGCCGCTGCGCAGGGCGCTGGGTGGGTCGTGCGGGGCCGGTTGCAGATCGGTCATCGGGCGGTGTCCTCCCCGGTGTTGGCCGGTCGTACGGGACCTGTCGGACGACTCGGGGACGGGTCGGTTTTGGCCTTCGGGGTGGGACGCCGATACGGGGCGGCCCAGGAGGGGCCGGCGCCGGGAGTCCGCCCGCGGGCCGTGATCAGACGCCCGGCCCGGGCGGGCGGGTCGGCAGGGGAGCGAGGACGGGAGTCAGGAAGGGAGTCGGTAGGGGAGTTGGTCGGGGGTTCGGTGGAGGTGTTGGCGGCGGGGGTGGCTGATGGGGTGTCATGAGGACTCGGCGCTGGTGTGAAGGGGCGGAGGGGCGGGCCAGTCGGGGGTGTGTGGGTCGGCCGGTCGACTGGCCCGCCGGTCTCTGTGGCGGCTCCCTGAGCGCTTCCCGGGCCGCCGTTCGACGCCGCTCCGGATCCGGCCGATCTGTCCAACGCTCCTGAGCCGCCGGGCAGTCGGCTACCCGGGCGTCCACCGGGTACACCCGCACCCGTCCCCGCATTTCCGGCCGTTCCCGCATCACCGCCCGTCCCCGCGTCCCCGCCCCGATCACGTCGCGGCAGGGGAGGGCGAACGGTTGATGCCGTGGTCCGTGCAGACGGTGCTGAGAGCGCTGACGGTGTGGAGGGCGTGGAGGGTGCGGACGGTGACGAGGGTGCGGGGCCAGGGGGAGCTCCGGAAGGCGTGGGTACGTGTGCAGCGGATGGCGGGGTCGGGACCGTGACCACGGCTGCGGTCAGGGCGAGCAGGGCGAGGGCCTGGGCGGTGGCGCTGAAGGCTCCGGTGTGTTCGGCGACGGGGTGGCCCGCGCCGAGGGCCGCGGTGATGCCGGCGCCCAGCATGGCCACGAAGGCGAGGGGGGCCAGTATGCGCGGCCGGTAGCGGGCCGCCACGGCCAGCGGCGGCACGATCACCGCGTACGGGCCGGCCGCCATGGCGACCACCGCGGTCAGGGCGAGTGCGCCCAGGACCCAGGAGGGGGTGGGCGGTGGTTGCGGGGCGGGCGGCGGGGTGCGTGGGGTGCGGCGGATGAGGGCGGCGGCGATGAGCAAGGCGACGCCCAGTACGCCGCCGATGAGGCCGAGGTCGTAGAAGGTGGCCGGGGTATAGGTGAGTTCGACGGTGCCGCCGGCGCCGGCCGGGACGAGGAACGCCTGCTGCCAGCCGTCGACGCGGAGCGGGGTCAGCTCGTGGCCGTTGAGGGTGGCGTGCCAGCCGTCGTTGGCGTTCTCGTACATCTGGAGGTAGGCGGCCTGACCGGCGCCGATGGCGACGGTGCGGTGGTCACCCGTCCACTTCCCGGCAGTGACCGGACGTGCGGCAGCGGTATCGGGAGGGGAGGGGGCAGAGGAAGAGGAAGAGGAAGAGGGAGCGGCAGAAGGGGCCTTGTTCGTCCCGTCCGCCCTGCCCGTTCCGTCCGTCCTGTCCGTCCTGTCCACCGTGCTTGCCGCGCTCACCGTGCTTGCCGCGCTCGCCGTGCTTGCCGCGCTCGCCGTGCGCGTCCCACTCGCCCCACTCGCCCCACTCGCCTCCCCCCGTTCCAGCACCACGTCCGTCAGGGCCAGCGGGCCCTGGTCGCCGGCCTCGACGCGGTGGCGGCCGGAGGGGAGGAGGAGGCGGCCGTCGGGGGCCTCGTCGGCGCAGAGTTGGACGGTGATGGGGCGGCGGTCGGTGAGGTCGCGGACGTAGCCGCTGGCCTTGGTGGCGTGTAGGACGCCGTCGACGGCGAGCATCGGGCCCTGGCCGCAGGCGAGGGAGAAGCGTTTGCCGGGGTCGGGGCGCGGGGTGCGGTAGGAGTCGAGGGCGGGGATGTAGATCTCGCTGAGGCCGACCGGGAGTTGCAGGGGCTGGCCGGCGACCGGGTTGTTGAGGGTGAGTTCCTTGACCTTGCTGATGGTGATGTCGAGGCGGTCGGTGGTGATCGGGTCGAAGCGGGCCTGGCCGTTCTCGTCGACGCCCGCGGTGGCCGCCCCGTAGGGGGAGTTGATCAGGATCTGTTCGGGGCGGGTGGAGATGCCGCCGGCCGCGGCCAGCACGATCTGGTCGATTTTCTTCTTGCCGGGCCAGCGCAGGTGGACGGTGGGTTTGTCGCCGGCGATCCAGGCGGTGGTCAGGTCGCCGTCGACGAGATTGCGGGGGCTGAGGGACTGCCCGAAGCCGAAGCTGGTGGAGTCGGCGGTGGCGGTGATGCGGTCCTTCTGGTCGGGGGCGATGCGGTCCAGCAGGTGGTCGAGTTCGGGGCCGGGGACGGCCAGTGCCTTGCCGGTGACGGTGTACGAGGCGCTGCGGCCGGTGAGGAACTGGCGGTGGAGTCCGACCTCGGCGGAGACGGGGGACAGGCCGCCAGGGTCGCTGCCCCGGTGGAGGGAGATGGTCTGTGAGGGGGAGTCGGATGCGGTGGCGTCGGTGGGGAGTTGGAGGAGCCGGGTGACCTGGACGCCGGGGATGGAGATCTCGGAGAAGCCGGCGCCGGAGAGGCCGGCGCGCGGGGTCTGCGAGCCGAGGATGGTGAGTTTGAGCCAGGTCGCCTTCCCGGGTGGGGCGGCGATCTGCTGGCGGGTGCCGTCGGGGCGGAGGGGGCTGTCGGCGCTGCCGTGGTCGGTCTGGATGCGTACGGAGGTGGCGGCGGCGCGGAGGCCGTCGCCGGGGAGGGGGGTGACGGAGAGGGTGGTGGGGATGTCGGTGGGCTTGGTGAAGGCGATGCGGATCCACTGGCCCACGGGGTTGCCGGCGCTGCCTTCGGCCCAGGCGGTGTCGGGGTTGCCGTCGAAGGCGTTGACGGGGTCGTACTGGGGGAGGTGGAAGAGCCAGTTGCCGCTGGTGGAGGCGGTGACGGAGGCGGCGCCGCGGAGGACGGCGGTGGTCTGGTGCTCGATGCCGGTGGTGGGCAGGATCTGCCGGGGCGGGCGGCCGGGGTCCTGGACGCTGTCGGGGTGGTTCCGTTCGCCGGCGGTGTAGGTGTACGAGGTGTTGCTGTTGACGAGGCCGAAGCGGGTGTCGGCGCGGCGCAGGCCGTCGGCGGTCAGTTGGAGCGGTGGGGTGCCGAGGCCGGGGTGGCGGTCGCCGGTGAGGACGGTGGGCCGGTTGCGCAGCGTGGGGTCGGCGGAGAGCTGGAGCAGGGATTCGGGGCCGCCGCTGAGCTGTGCGGTGCCGGCGACGGCCTTGGCGGTGGCCGGGCCGGGTTCGGGGATGCCCTGGGGGCGGTAGATCTCGACGGAGCGCTGGCGCGGGTAGAGGCCCTGGATCTGGACGGGGGCCTCGGCGGGGATCCGGCCGCTGGTCGTCAGGGGGCCGAACGCGGCGACCTTGCGGTAGCCGGACGCTTCCAGGGTGCGGGTGACGGTGCGCGGGGGGACGTAGCCGATCTGGTCGGGGTCGAGGTCGTTGCGTACCACGATGTCGTGGATGCCGGCGCGGTCCAAGTAGTCGCGCAGGCCCGGGACTTCGGCTCCGGTGAGGAGGGCCTGCTCGACGGCGTCCAGGGTGCGGCGGGAGCCGGGGGTGCCGAAGGGGACGAAGTCGCGTTGTGCCCAGGGGGATCGGGCGAGGACGTCGAGGGGTTCGTCGATGGGGGAGCCCCAGGTGTAGATGCCGTGGGCGGTGGCGGGGACGACCAGCGCGCGGCTGTGCGGGGTGTGGGCGGCGAGCCAGTTCGCGGTCTGCTGCCAGTAGGCGGGCAGTTTGGTGAAGGCGCCGGGCTGGAGGACGGTGCCGGTCAGGTATGGCAGGGCGAGCGCGGGCAGGACGAGCAGTGCGGCGGCGGCCGGGAGGGCGCGGTGGCCGGGGAGGCCGCGGGCGCGGCGGCGTTCGGGGCCGGTGCGGCGGGCGGTGCCCAGCAGGTGGGCGAGGCCGAGGGTGAGTGCGAGGGCGAGTCCGGGGGTGAACTTGTAGATGTTGCGGAACGGGCGGAGCCAGCCGTTCAGCCAGTCCTGCCAGAGTCCGTGGACGGGGCCGCCGAGCGCTCCGCCGTAGCCGGCGAGGGCGATCAGGGCGACGGTCAGGGTGGTCAGCAGCAGCCAGCGCCGTTCGGGCAGGTCGCGGCGGGCCAGGCCGGCGAGGCCGAGTGCGGCGGCGAGTGCGGAGCCGAGGACGGCGAAGGCGTTGGCGGTCAGGGTCCAGCCGGCCGGCAGCCAGGGTTTGCCGAAGTTGAGGTAGCCGACCCAGTTGCCGGCGCCGCGCAGCATCTCGGTGGCGGACATGGTGCCGGTGGTGGTGTCGGCCTGCTCGATGAACGGCATGAAGTTCTCGCCGTGGATGCCCAGTAGGAGCAGCGGGACCACCCACCAGACGGTGGCGAGTGCGACGCCGGGCAGCCACCAGGCGAGCAGGGCGCGGCGGCGCGGCCCGGTCCGGGACAGCAGGTACAGGAGGGCGGGCAGCAGGGAGGCGAGGGTGGAGGCCGCGTTGACGCCGCCCATGAAGGGGATCAGCAGCGCCGAGCGGGTGGCGGCGGTCCGGGCGCTGTGGCGCGGGTCGGTGAGCGGCAGCAGGACCCAGGGCAGCAGGGCGCCGGGCAGGGCGGCGGCGGAGGTGGAGCCGATGACGAGGGTGAAGGTCGGCCACAGGGCGTAGCAGGCGGCGGCGAGGAGCCGGGTGGGCGGGGTGCCGAAGCGGAGCCGTTCGGCGAGTCGTAACGCGCCCCAGAACGCGGCGGTGACGATCAGCGACATCCACAGCCGTTCGGCGAGCCAGACGGGCAGGTGGACGAGGTGGGTGAGGCCGTAGTACGGGAGGGTGGGGAAGGCGTAGCCGAAGTACTGGTCGGCGATGCCGCCGAACCCGGCGCGGTCGTGCCAGAGTTGGCCGAGGTCGCCGAGGAACGCCCAGGGGTCGGTGGTCACCCCGAGTTTGGTCTCGAAGGTCATCCTGCCGGGGGCGGGGGCCAGGAATCCGGCCAGGACGGCGGCCCAGAACGCGAACAGCCAGCGCCGGCGGCGGGGTCCGTCGGGTGGCGGGGCGGGGGCGGTGGCCGGGTTGCCTCCGGCGTCCGGTGAGCCCGGTGACAGGGACGTCTGCAGCGTCTGGGTCATGGCAACCGCCGGAGGATGAGGAGGAGGTTCCAGGTGGCGATCTCGCGGACGCCCGGGAGGCGGGGGATGGCCTCGGCGAGGAAGGGGGCGTAGCGGGAGCGGGCGGTGACGACGGCGACGTCGTCCCGGGCGCGTACCTGGCGGAGGGTGGTGCCGATGTGGACGGCGAAGAGGTTCTCGCCGAGGGTGTGCTTGGCGGGTCGGCCGGTGCGCCGCCGGTAGCGCGTACGGGCCCGTTCGGCGCCCAGGTAGTGCCAGGGCGCGGTCTCGTGGCCGCCCCAGGGGGACAGCCAGTTGGTGAACGCCACGTAGATCAGGCCGCCGGGGCGGGTGACCCGGACCAGTTCGCTGAGGAAGGTCTGGGGGTCGGCGACGTGTTCCAGGACGTTGGAGGAGAAGCAGACGTCGGCGGCGCCGTCGGCCAGCGGCAGCAGGTAGCCGTCGGCGACCACCGCTCCTTGGGGGGTGTGCCCGCGGGCGGTGAGTTCGGCGGTGTCGGGCTCGAAGAGGTAGCCGTGGGCGCCGCGGCGGCGGAACTCCTCGGTGAAGTGGCCGCTGCCGCCGCCGACGTCGGCGACCACCGCGCCGTCCAGGGGGACGTACCGTTCGACCTGGTCGGCGGCGTCGCGGGCGAGCAGCCGGTAGCAGTGCTCGGGTTCGGTCTGTTCGTGCAGGAAGGCGCGGAAGAGGGCGTAGGACCTGCGCAGCGAGGGGTCGCGCACGGCGGGCCTCACCGGCCGGGCGGGGTGTGGAGGACCGCCTCCGCGGCGACTGCGCGGAAGCTGTGGACGGTGCGGCTCCATCGGAAGCGGGCGGCGCGCTGTGCCGCGGCCAGGCCGAGGGCGCCTCGCCGCCGGGCGCTGAGCGCGAGGGTGCACCAGTGCGCGGCGAACGCGCTCTCGCCGCGCGCCAGTAGGCCGGTGACCCCGTCCTCGACGGAGTCCCGCAGCCCGGGGATGTCGAAGCCCACGGCGGGGGTGCGGCGCGCGGCGGCCTCCATCACCACCAGGCCCCACCCTTCGACGACCGAGGGGTGCAGCAGCAGCCAGGCGGAGCACAGCAGTTGGTGTTTGCGCTGTTCGGAGATCCGTCCGGTGAAGGTGACGTCCGGGCCGGCCAGGGCTGCCAGCCGGTCGCGTTCCGGTCCGTCGCCGACGATCACCAGCCGGCCGCCGGTCACCGGCCGCACCCGTTCCCACAGCCGCAGCAGCAGGTCGATCCGCTTGTACTCGACGAGCCGGCCCATGGCCAGGAACAGCGGCTCGGGGGCCTTGGGGGTGAGCGGCCCCGGTTCCGCAACGCCGTTGTGGACGAGCCGGATCCGGTCCGGGGCGACGCCCAGGGCGTGCAGTGCGGACGCGGTGGAGCCGGAGACGGCGACCATCAGGTTGCGGCGGTGGGTGCCGGCCAGCGCCCAGTGCTCCAGGCGGCGGCCGAGCCGGGCCGCGGGCGCCGGGTAGCGCATCCCCCACAGGTCCGTGTGGACGTGGTTGACCAGGCACAGCGTCGGGCCGCGGTGCCACAGCGGCGCCAGGTACGGCATGCCGTTGCAGACCTCGACCAGCAGGTCGCAGGCTCCGACGTGGCGCGCCAACCGGCCTGGTGCGCGCAGGAAGTGGGCGGCGTCGCCCCCCGCGGACACCACCTGGTAGCGGCGTTCGGCTGCGGGCCCGCCGCACAGCAGGGTGACGTCGTGGCCGTACGCGGTGAGCCCGTCGGCGATCCGGTCCACCAGGAGTTCGGAGCCGCCGGCGGCGGGGTTGCCCAGGTCGCGGCGGGCCAGGAAGACGATGCGGCGGGGGAGCGGGGGTGCGCCGGCGGCCGGGGCTGCGGCCGGCGCGGGGGGTGCGAGCGGGCCCGCCGCGGGGGGAGCGGCGGGCGGGGCGGGGGAGGCGGGGACATGCTGGGGCATGTGCGATCCAACTCGTCTCAGGGTGCGGTACCAGTGGTGGGGGGACGTACTGCCTGCTGAGTCGTGCGGGTCGTGCAGCGTGTGGGAGGCACAGTTTTCGCCGACGGACCGGCGGCGGCTACTCACCGGGATGACAAAATCCGGTCCGATCCCGGCCGCCTGTTCATCACTTCGCTCAGATCCGGCCACCCGGCCGTCTGCCCCGTACGACCAGCAGCCCGCCGGCGAGCGCGAGCACCCCGCCGGCGGCCGCGGCGCCCGCCGGCAGCGTCCGGCCGACCAGCGCCAGCCTGCCGCTGTCCGCCTTCGCCAGCTCGACCTGGGCGCGCTGCGTGGCGGGGGTGAACTCCAGGTCGCGGCCGCGCAGCAGGGTGACCGCGTCCTGCCGGGAGCCGGGTGCCCGCAAGGTCTTCCGCGGGGAGATCGACGCGTCGATGATCCGGCCGGTGCGCTGGTCGGCGACCAGGGCGATCGAGGAGTTGGCGTACCACTCCTCGGCCTGGATCTGCCCCTGCTGCGGTCGGCCGACCAGCCGTCCGGGCACCTGCCGGCTGCCGGTCCGGGTGGCCGGCACGGTTCCGGTGAAGCGGTAGCCGGGGTAGCCCTGCACCCGTGTCGTGCCGGTGAAGCGGAGCGGGACGGCGGCGCCGAGCGTGTCGTCCCACCAGCGGTAGGTCTTCTTCCGCAGGTCGAAGGGGAACTTGAGGTACGCGTCGCCGTCGTAGCGGGTGGGGGCCTCGCCGCAGCAGTGCACCGGGGCGTTGCTGGCCCGGTCGGTGACCCAGCGGCCGGTGGTCCACTGGAACGCCCGGCGCGGGTCCTTCAGGGCCAGCGTCGGCGGGGTGTCGACCGTCGTGGACACGTCCCAGACCGCCCGCCCGCTCCTCCCGCTCGCCGCGACATCGCCCAGCACATGCCGGGTGATGGTGATCCGCTGCCCGTTCCTGGTGGTCAGCGAGCCGGTGTCGAAGTAGCTGCCGGTGCCGGTGAAGACGGTGGTGACATCGACGTCGACCGGGGTGCGAGCGGCCCGCGGCGTGACGTACCGGACCAGCAGCGGGGCCAGGACCAGCAGGAACACCCCGGCGCCCAGGAGGACCAGCGACAGCGGCGAGGCGGTGCGGGGGGCGGCGGCGGGCGCCGCGGGGTTGCCGGATTCACGCATACGGGCACTCCTGGAAGCGGTGAGGGGGACACGCCCTGGTGCACGTGCGGCGCCGCGACGCGGCGCCATGGGGCGGGAACGTAAGCGAACCCTTGACAGCGCGTCAATGCCCTTCCACACTCGGCAGGCACCCCGACCGAAGGGGCGCCGCGCTGTGGGAACGCGTCGCCGCCGCCGGTCATGTGAGCCGTGAGGCCGCCCTCTGAGGGCCGCTGTGGTGTGAGCCGTACGCCCGTGTCGTGCCGTGCCGTGTGCCGCACCGTGCCCCCTCACCGACGCACTCCCGCCTCGGCTGCCGACGAAGGGATCGCCGCGCCATGCACCGAACGCTCGCCGCCGCACTGACCGCGCTGGCCGCCGCCGCTCTGGCCGTCGGCGCCGCGCTGGGTATCGTCGCCGCCCTGGAGGCCACCCCCGAGCAGCCGAACGTGCCGCTGGTGACCTTCGACCGGACCGGCGGATAGGCGGTACGGGCGTGCTGACGGAGGCTGCTCGCGCCGGGGCGGAGCGCGGGGTGCGGACCGGGTCCCGCCGGGTGGCGGCGGGCCCTGGCGCCGCCGGGGAGCCGGGGACGCCGGGGAGGGCCGGGTCGTGGTGACCGCCGTCCGCTCGGCGTGGCGGGAGGTGCCGCCCCATCAGGTACGGCGGTTCGCCGCCCGGGCGATGGAGGAGGTGCCCGCACTCGCCCGCGACATCCTGCGGGAGATCCGCCGGGAGTACCCGCAACTCCCGCTGGTCCCCGACGAGTTCGGGGAACCGCGGGCGCTGGTGGGGATCCGGCAGTCGCTGGAGCACTTCGTGGCCCATATGACCGTCGGCCTGGACCGCCCGCACATCCATCCGCGCGTCTTCCAGGAGTTCGGCCGCGGCGAGGGCATGCAGGGCCGCAGCCTGGACGTCCTCCAGGCGATCTACCGGCTCGGCGTCCGGCTCGCCTGGCGGCGGCTCGCCGAGATCGGCCAGCAGGTCGCCATCCCGGCCCCCGCGATGTACGAGCTGGCCGAGTCCGGTTTCGAGTACCTCGACGGTCTGGTCGCCGAATCCGTCCGCGGCTACGCGGAGGCCGCCGCCCGCCAGGCGGGGGAGCGGCTCCGGCTGCAACGCCGCCTGATGGAGCAGCTGTTCGCCGAAGCGCCCACGGGCGCCGGCCGCGGCCGCGGGTACCGGCGGCCCGGCGCCGCCGCCCCCCGGCACGGCCCGCCGGCCCCGGTCGCCGGCACCTTCCCCCCGGCCCCGGCTTCCCGCCCGTCCGCTCCGCCGCTCGCCGAATGCGCCGCCCGGATCGCCTGGCCGCTGCCCGAACGGGTCGCGGTGGCCGTGCTGTTGCGCCCCGCCCGGGACGCGGTGGCGCCCGCCGTGGCCGACGGTGTGCTGCTCGACATGGAGTGCGAACGGCCCCGGATGGTGGTGCCGGAACCGGACGCGCCCGGCCGGCGGGAACTCCTCGCCCGGGCGGCGGCCGGCTGGTCGGGCGCCATCGGCCCCGCCGTACCGCTGCCCGACGCCGCGAAGTCGCTGCGCTGGGCCGCCTCCGCGGTCGACCTGATGGAGCGCGGACTGCTGCCCACGGGCGAACTGCTGCAGTGCACCGAGCACACCGAGGCGCTGGTCCTGCTGCCGCCCGAGGAGCTGATCGAGGACCTCACCCGCCGCCGGCTCGCCCCCCTGGAGCGGTGCGGCCCCACCCACGGCCGACGCCTCGCGGAGACCCTGCTGGCCTGGCTGGAGACCCGCGGCGGCGCCCCCGAGGTCGCCGCCCGGCTCGGCGTCCACCCGCAGACCGTGCGCTACCGGCTGCGCCAGATAAGGGAGTTGTGGGGCGGCGACGTCGACGACCCGGACCGCCGCTTCGAACTGGAACTGGTGCTACGGGCCCGGCGCCTCCGCGGCGAACTCGGCTGACGGCGCTTCCACCGGCCCCGCCCGCGCCGCTACATCCCCCGCTCGACCAGCATCCCCATCCCGTCCAGCAGCCGCCCCAGCCCGAACTCGAAGATGGTGTCCAGGGTGACCGCGTTCTGCGGGGCCCCGTCGACCCCCGCGTACATGGGGTACGCGCCGGACCGCAGGATGCTCTCGAACGCCGGCTCCATCGCCGCCATCCACTGGCCCTGGTCCATCCCGGTCTCCTGCTCCGCCTCCAGGTCGTCCTCGAACCCGGCGGCGGTGGCCCGCACATGGTTCAGCAGCGTCACGGCCATGTGGATCAGCGTCAGCGGGTCCACCCCCTCGACCCGCGCCATGGTCCACTCGATCAGCGCCATCGCCCGCGGCATCGGCTGCGGCCGGCTGATCGACAGGTACTGCGCCAGCCACGGGTGCCGCTGGTAGAGCGCCCACTGGAGCCGCGCGCCCGCCTCCATCCGCTCCCGCCAGCCCGTCGGCGCGGGCTCCGGGAGCCGTACGCCGGCGAACGCGGCGTCCGCCATCAGCAGCACCAGCTCGTCCTTGTTGGCCACATGCCGGTAGAGCGCCATCGAGGACACCCCGAACTCCGCCGCCACCCGGCGCATCGACAGCGCCCGCAGCCCCTCCGCGTCGGCGACCTTGATCCCGGCCCGCACCACCCGCTCACGGTTCAGCCCGCCGTCCGTCTCCCGGGCCCGCCGCTCCTTCGGGGCGTCACCGCGCGCGGCCCGCGGCGGCTCGGCGACCACCGTGCCCACGCCGGGGACGGTCCGGACAACTCCCTCCTGCCGCAGGGTGGTCAGCACCTTCGTCGCGGTCGCCATCGCCACCCCCCACTCCCGGGTGATCCGCCGGGTCGACGGCACCCGGTCGCCCGGCGTCAGCTCACCGGCGTCGATGCGGCCCCGGATCTCCTCGACGATCCGGCGGTAGGGCGGCGGAGCGGACTGGTCCACGAGGTGACCTCCGTACTAGTGCGCCAACGGTCCTGGAGCGCCCCGATTCTACCAGCGCTCCCCACGCCACCACCCTCACCACTCCGAGGTGCACTAGTGTGACGAACCCCCAACTGCCTTCCTGTGTCTATCGTTTGCGCCGTAAACACCCCCTGCCTACGCTGTCCGCCATGACGTTTACCCCGTACACATCCCGGGCGGCGGATGCGCCCGCCCCGAAGGCCGGCCGCCGCGAATGGCTCGCCCTGGCCGTCCTCCTGCTGCCCTGCCTGCTCGTCTCCATGGACGTCTCGGTCCTCTACTTCGCGGTGCCGTTCCTGACCGCCCAACTGGAGCCCAGCAGCGTCCAGCAGCTGTGGATCCTCGACGTCTACGGATTCGTCCTCGCCGGCCTGCTGATCACCATGGGCGCGCTCGGCGACCGCATCGGCCGCCGCCGGCTGCTGCTCACCGGCGCCGCCCTCTTCGCCCTCGCCTCCGGGCTCGCCGCCTACGCACGCAGCGCCGAGATGCTCATCGCCGCCCGCGCCCTGCTCGGCGTCGGCGGCGCGACCCTGATGCCCTCCACCCTCGCCCTGATCCGCAACCTCTTCCACGACGCCACCCAGCGCGGCAAGGCGGTCGCCATCTGGTCGGTGGCGGTCACCGGCGGCATCGCGATCGGCCCGGTCCTCAGCGGCGTCCTCCTGGAACACTTCTGGTGGGGCTCGGTCTTCCTGGTCAACACCCCCGCGATGGCGCTGCTGCTGCTCTGCGGCCCGCTGCTGCTCCCCGAGTTCAAGAACCCCACAACCGGCCGCTTCGACCTCCTCGGCAGCGCGCTCTCCCTGGCCGCGATGCTCCCCGCCGTCTACGGCATCAAGGAGATCGCCCGCAACGGCGTGACCGCACCGCCCGTCGCCGCCCTGGTCGTCGGGCTGCTCGCCGCCCTCGCGTTCGTCCGCCGGCAGCGCACCGCCCGCCACCCGATGCTCGACCTGGAACTCTTCCGGCACCGGGGCTTTTGCGGCTCGATCCTGATGAACCTGCTGGCGATGTTCGCCATCGTCGGCTGCGCGGTGTTCTTCACCCAGTACCTCCAGTCCGTACGGGGCATGAGCCCCCTGGAGGCCGCGCTGTGGAATCTGGTCCCGACCCTCGCCGTCGGCGGCATGGCACCGCTGTCCGCCGCACTCGCCCGGCGCATCGACCGGGCCCACGTCATCGCCCTCGGCTTCGCCCTCGCCACCGGCGGCTTCATCTGGCTGTCCTGGCTGAAACCCGCCTCGCCCCTGTGGATCGTCCTGGCCGGCTCCGCCGTCTACGCCTCCGGGCTGGTGATGGTGATGTCCCTCGGCAACGAACTCGCCATCGGCATCGCCCCACCCGAGCGGGCGGGCTCCGCCTCGGCCCTCCTGGAGTCCGGCACCGAACTGGGCGGTGCCCTGGGGATGGCGATCCTGGGCAGCGTCGGCGGCGCCGTCTACCGCGGCGACATCGGCGGCGCGCTGCCCACCGGCGTCCCCGCCCGCGCCGCCGACGCCGCCCGCGAAACCCTCGCCGGCGCCACCGCGGTCGCCGCCCACCTCCCCGGCCGGATCGGCACGGCCCTGCTGACCGCGGCCCGCACGGCCTTCACCCACGGCCTGCACGCCGCCGTTCTGTGCGCCGCGGCCGTGATGGCCGCAGCCGCCGTCCTGGCGGTGGCCCTCCTACGGGGCGTACGGACCGTGGGGACCGCGTACGACGAAGCTGCGGGGGAGACGCGGGAGACGCGGGAGACGGGGGAGACGGGGGATCCGTCCGCGGCCCATGGCGCTGCGAGGAACGGAGCCGGCGGGGCGGGGGAGCGTGAGGGGGGACCCGCCGCCACGGGAACGACCGCCCCGGCACCGACGACCACAACAGGCGCCCCCACCCGCCCCTGAGGCGCCCGACAAACGCCACGCCCCAACAATGTGACGTACCTTCAGATCACACGCCCTCGGGCCCCGCCCCCGGCCCGTCGCCCTCGGATCGTCGCCCCCGCCCTCGCGGCCCCGGGCCCCTCAACTGAAGTCGAACTCTCCCGTGCGGGTCCGCTTCAGCTCGAAGAACCTGTCGTAACCGGCGAGCAGCCGGGCGCCGTCGAAGACCCGCACCGCGTCCTCGCCCCGCGGGATCGCCATCAGAACCGGGCCGAAGAACGCGACCCCGTCGATGTGGATCGTGGGCGTGCCGACATCCTCGCCGACCGGGTCCATGCCCTCGTGGTGGCTCTTGCGCAGCGCATCGTCGTAGGTGTCCCGCTCGGCGGCCTGCGCCAGCTCGGCGGGGAGCCCGACCTCGGCCAGCGCCTCCTCGATGACGGCCGCGGTGTCCTCGCGGCCGTTGTTGTGGATACGGGTGCCGAGCGCGGTGTACAGATCCCGCAGCACCTCTTCCCCGTGCTCCTGGGCGGCCGCGATGCACACCCGCACCGGGCCCCAGCCCTTGTCCAGCAGCTCGCGGTACCTCTCGGGAAGGTCCTCGCGGCCTTCGTTGAGCACGGACAGGCTCATGACCCGGAAGCGCAGGTCCAGGTCGCGGTGGCGCTCGACCTCCAGGATCCAGCGCGAGGTGATCCAGGCGAACGGGCAGATGGGGTCGAAGTAGAAGTCAACGGTGTGGCGGGTGGTGCTCTGGAGCGTCATGCCGACCAGGTTAGAACGCCACCGGCCCAGCCGCCTGGGACACTCCACCGCGGAATCCCTGGGCCAATTCGCCACCGCTCGCCTGCGCCCCACTGCCCGGCCGCGCCCCTCCCCAAGCCCCCACCGTCGTCACCCCTACTCCCCCTTCTCCCCCTGCTCCGGGTTCCCCGGATTCCGCGACGGCTCGGGTGCGATGCCCAGCATCCGCTGGAGGAGCTGCTTGAGCAGGGTGCGCTCGGCGACGGTCAGCTGCCCCAGCGGCTCGCGCGCGAAGTCCAGGGAAGCCCGCAGCCGTTCGGCAGTCCGCGCGCCCTCGGCCGTCGGGGCGGCCAGCTTGACGCGGCGGTCGGCCGGGTCCGGGCGGCGCTCCACCAGGCCGCGGGACTCCAGGCGGTCCACGATGCCGGTCACGTTGGACGGCTCGCACTTCAGTCGCTGGGCGAGCCGGCGCATGGGCAGCGGCTCGACGGCCAGCAGGCTGAGCAGCCGCGCCTGGGCGCCGGTGAGCGAGTGCTCGGCCGCGGCGTGCTCGTACTCCTCGTGGAAACGGACGACGACGGTGCCGATCAGGTCGACGACGTCGACGGTCAGGGGGTCTGCGCGCGGGGTCATACACACCAGGATAGCCAATTGCTTGACACCATGAAATATCGATGCGCATCATTGTTTCAGTATCTGAAACATTTGGAGGATCAGCTCATGTCCGCACCGCTGCCCACCACCAGCCGCGAATGGCACCTCGTCGCCCGCCCGCAGGGCTGGCCCACCCCCGACGACTTCGCGCTCCGCGAGGCCGCGCTGCCCGAACTCGCCGACGGCCAGATCCTCGTCAAGAACGCGTACTTCTCCGTCGACCCGTACATGCGCGGCCGGATGAACGACGTGAAGTCCTACGTCCCCCCCTTCCAGCTCGACCAGCCGATGGACGGCGGTGCGGTCGGCGAGGTCCTCGCCTCGCGCGCCGAGGGCATCGCGGTCGGCGACCACGTCCTGCACGGCCTCGGCTGGCGTGAGTACGCGGTCGTCGACGGCAGCCACACCGCCAAGGCGGACCCGTCGCTCGCCCCGCTGACCGCCTATCTCGGCGTCCTGGGCATGCCCGGCCTGACCGCGTACGCGGGCCTGCTGGAGGTCGCCTCGTTCAAGGAGGGCGACGCCGTCTTCGTCTCCGGCGCGGCCGGCGCGGTGGGCAGCGAGGTAGGCCAGATCGCCCGCCTCAAGGGCGCCTCCCGGGTCATCGGCTCCGCCGGCACCGACGAGAAGGTCAAGCTCCTGGTGGAGGAGTACGGCTTCGACGCCGCCTTCAACTACAAGAACGGCGATGTCACCCGGCAGCTCAAGGAGGCCGCCCCCGACGGCATCGACGTCTACTTCGACAACGTCGGCGGCGACCACCTCGAAGCCGCCATCAGCGCGCTCAACGTCCACGGCCGGGGCGCCATCTGCGGCATGATCTCGATGTACAACGCCACGGAACCCAGCCCCGCCCCGCGCAACCTCGCCATGGTCATCGGCAAGCGCCTGCGCCTCCAGGGACTGCTGGTCAGCGACCACTCCGCGCTGCGCCCCCGGTTCGTCGAGGAGGTCTCCGGCTGGATCCGCTCCGGCGACCTGAAGTACGCCGAGACCAAGGTGCACGGCATCGAGAACGGCGCCGAGGCGTTCCTGGGCCTGCTCCGCGGCGACAACACCGGAAAGATGATCGTGAGCCTCACTGACTGAGGCTCTTCGGGACGAGCCAACCACGCCTCAGTGAGCGGGCGTTGGAGGGGAGCGGTGGTCGGAGCGGTGGGCGGGGGGCGGCTGCCGGCTACCGGCAGCCGGCTACCGGTTGCCTGCGGCTGACGGCTGACGGCTGACGGCTGACGGCTGACGGCTGACGGCTGACTGGTGGCCGGTGGCCGGTGGCCGGTGACTGGTGGCCGCTGGCCGGTGACTGGTGCCCGCTGACTGGTGGCCGCGGATTCCGTTGACTACTGACTGGCGGGTGGGGCGGGGTGGGGAGGGCGAGAAGCCTGTCTGCGGCTCTGTGAGCCTCGGCTCCCTCCTCCCCGACCCCGCCCGTTAGGCTCGGCGGCAAGCCGTCGCGATCCGTGGGCGCGAGTCGCGGCGAATCACAGGAGGATTCGGTATGTCCATCCAGACCGTCGACGTCGTCTACACCGCCGTCGCCACCGCTGAGAACGGCCGTGACGGCCGCGTCGCCAGCGACGACGGCAAGCTCGACGTCGTCGTCAACCCGCCCAAGGAGCAGGGCGGCAGCGGCGCCGGCACCAACCCGGAGCAGCTCTTCGCGGCGGGTTACAGCGCCTGCTTCCAGGGTGCGCTCAGCGTTGTCGCCCGCCGGGAGAACGCGGATGTCTCCGGCTCGCGGGTGACCGCCAAGGTCGGCATCGGCAAGACCCCGGACGGCGGTTTCGGCCTCACGGTCGAGATCTCCGCGTCGATTCCCAACGTCGACGCGGCCACCGCCAAGGACCTGGTGGAGAAGGCGCACCAGGTGTGCCCGTACTCCCACGCCACCCGAGGCAACATCGAGGTCAGGCTGACCGTCGCCTGACGCGTCGAGCCGACCGCCGCCCGGGGCGCGGGTGCCGGCGCTGAGCCGCGTTCCCCCGCCCCGCGCACAGTGCGCAGAAGTCGAGGGCCGTACCCCCAGCGGGTGCGGCCTTCGGCCGTTGCGCCCCGCCGCAGCCTTGAGGCGATGGTGGCCCGTGTGACCGAGACGGTCGACGCGGCCGAGACAGCCGAGACAGCCGAGACGACCGACGTGATCGAAGCGGTCGACGTGGCCGCTGTGGTGACACCCGGCGTGGCCGCTGTGGTGACACCCGGCGTGGCCGCTGTGGTGACACCCGGCGTGGCCGCTGTGGTGACACCCGGCGTGGCCGCTGTGGTGACACCCGGCGTGGCCGCTGTGGTGACACCCGGCGTGGCCGCCGCGCCGACACCTGTCGCGGCCGTTGTGACGCAGGCAACAATCGCGGAGTCTTGACGCGACCGCCGTGTAATCGATTACGTAGGGCCTCGCGAAACCGCGCGTAATCGATTACACCCCCTCCTTGACCGCGTACCCGACGGACAAGCGCCCACGGGGCACGTGCCCACCGGGCACGTACCCATCCAGCACGTACCCATCGATCGCGCCGGCCGCTCGGACCGCATCGCGCGTTCCGGGCGGATCGCATGGGCAGGTCGACGGCGATCAGCACACCCACCAACAGGACGGCAACGGCGCCATGGCGAACATCAAGGATGTGGCAGAGCGGGCGGGGGTCTCCGTCGCCACCGTCTCCCGGGTCCTCAACGGCAACAGCCCGGTCGCGGAGACGCGCGAGCGGGTGCTCGCCGCCGTACGGGAGTTGGGCTACCGCCCCAACAACGTCGCCCGGGCCCTGCGCACCGCCCGCACCGGCGCACTCGGCCTGGTCATCAGCGACCTGACCAATCCGTTCTTCACCGAGCTCGCCGACGCCGTCGAGGACGCGGCCCGCAGCCTCGGCTACAGCCTGGTCATCGGCAACGCCGGCGAACGCCCCGAGCAGCAAGACGACTACATCCGCACCCTGCTCGACCGCCGGATCGACGGCCTGCTGGTCAGCTCGGCCGGTACCGGCTCGGCGATGCTCCGCGAGGTCGTCGCCTCCGGCACCCCGCTGGTCCTGCTGGACCGCGCCGTGCCCGGTATCGACGCCCCGTGCGTCCGCGCCGACGGCCGCGCCGCGCTCACCGACCTCGCCGCCCATCTCGCCGCCCTCGGCCGCCGCCGCCCCGCGATCATCGTCGCCCCGGCCGGCACCCCCACCGGCGACGAACGCCTGGAACTCTTCCGTGCGGCACTGGCCGCGCACGGCATTCCGCTGCCCGACGAACGGGTCGGCGCCACCCCGGACCTTCAACCCACCGGCGGCCGGCGGGTGATGAGCGACTTCCTCGACCTGCCCGAACCGCCGGACGCGGTGCTGGCCACCGACAACCTGATGGCGCTGGGCGCGATGGACGAACTACGGGCGCGCGGGCTGCGGGTCCCCGATGACATGGCGCTGGTGGTCTACGACGACGTGCCGTGGTTCGCGCACACCGATCCGCCGCTGACCGCCATCGCCCAGCCGACCCGCGACCTGGGCCGGGCCGCGGTGCACGCCCTGCTGGAACGTATCGAGGGCCGCTCGGCCGCAACGGTGCTGCTGTCCGCCCGACTTGTCACCCGCCACTCCTGCGGCGAGCCGGGCACGGAGCAGCCGGCCGACGGACCGGCCACCCGGCAGCCGGCCGGCGGGACCGCCACGGTCCCGCCCGCCGACGAGCCGCCCACCGACTGATCCCGCCCGCACGCTTCCACCGAGCGCCCTGACCCCAAGGCCCCCATCGCCCCCCCATCGCCCCCATCGACCGGCCCACCCGGCCCCGACCGCCCGCCCCGCCCGAGCAACCCACCCGGTATCCCCCCAGACCCCAGCTCCCCATACCCCCGACCCCCGCCGCCGAGCACCCCACCCACCCCACCCACCCCACCCGAAGACGACCGCACCACCCGAAGGAGAGAGGGGCAGCGCATGACCGGCGTCAACGACGACGTACCGGGCCGCCGCGAACTGCTGCGCGTGGAGGGGGTGACGAAGTCGTTCCCCGGCGTGCGCGCGCTGGACGGTGTGGACCTGAGCCTGCGTACCGGCGAGGTGCACGTCCTGCTCGGCGAGAACGGCGCGGGCAAGAGCACCCTGATCAAGATGCTCTCCGGCGCCCACCGCCCCGACAGCGGACGGATTCTCGCCGACGGCGGACCGGACGGCTCGTACGACGGGCTCCACGAGGTGCGGATCCGTTCCGCGCAGGATGCCGAACGGCTCGGCATCGCCACCATCTACCAGGAGTTCAACCTCGTCCCCGGGCTGACCGTCGCCGAGAACATCTTCCTGGGCCGCCAGCCGCGCACCGCGCTCGGCCTCGTCGACCGGAAGACCATGCGCGCCCGCGCCGCCGAACTCCTGCGCCGGGTACGCCTGGACGTCTCCCCGAACGCACCGGTCGCCGAACTCGGTATCGCCCGGCTCCAGATGGTGGAGATCGCCAAGGCGCTCAGCCTGAACGCCCGGGTGCTGATCATGGACGAGCCGACCGCGGTCCTCACCTCGGAAGAGGTCGAGACGCTCTTCGGCATCGTCCGCGAACTGCGCTCCTCGGGCGTCGGGATCATCTTCATCACCCACCACCTCGACGAGATCGGCGCGCTCGGCGACCGGGTCACCGTGCTGCGCGACGGCCGCTCGGTCGACGAGGTGCCCGCCGGAACCGACGAGGACGAGCTGATCCGGCTGATGGTCGGCCGGGACATCGCCGAGCAGTACCCGCGCCGCCGCCCCGATCAGGAGGAGCCGGGTACGTCGCTGCTGCGCGTCCGGGGCCTGACCCGGTACGGCGCCAAGGGCCCCGACGGCGCGCCGGCCCGGCCGGTCTTCGAGGGCGTCGACTTCGACATCCGGGCCGGTGAGGTCGTCGGTCTGGCCGGGCTGGTCGGTGCGGGCCGTACCGAGGTCGCCCGGGCGATATTCGGTGTCGACCGCTACGACGCCGGCACGGTCGAGGTCGCGGGCACCGAGCTGGTGCGCGGTGACGTCCGGGCGGCGATGCGGGCCGGGCTGGGCCTGGTCCCCGAGGACCGCAAGGGCCAGGGGCTGGTGCTGGACGCCTCGCTGCAGGACAACCTGACGCTGGCGCGGCTCGACCGGGACACCCGCGGCGGGCTGGTCGACAGGCGTGGCCAGCGACGTGAAGCGGCGGCCGTCGCCGGGCGGTTGAAGGTCAGGATGAGCGGCCTGGGACAGCATGCCCGCACCCTCTCCGGCGGCAACCAGCAGAAGATCGTCATCGGCAAGTGGCTGCTGACCGAGACCAGGCTGCTGATCCTGGACGAGCCGACGCGCGGCATCGACGTCGGCGCCAAGGTCGAGATCTACCAGATCGTCAACGAGCTGACGGCGGCCGGCTGCGCGGTGCTGATGATCTCCAGCGATCTGCCCGAGGTGCTCGGTATGAGCGACCGGGTGCTGGTGATGGCACAGGGCCGGCTGACCGGTGAGCTGCCGGCCGAGGAGGCCACCCAGGACGCCGTGATGGAGCTCGCGCTCCAGTCCCCGCACGGCGCTCCCGACGGCAGGAACACGAACGAGAGCGCGATGGAGGGCTCCGATGTCCGCTGAGGTGAAGACAGCAGCCGCCCCGGAGGCGGCGGGCGGGGCACCGTCCCCGGACGGTCTCGGGCCGTGGTTCTCCCGGGCCGTGCTGCGGAACGGCCCGCTCGGCGGCCTGGTCGCCCTGGTCGTCGTGATGGCGGTGCTGTCCCGGGACTTCCTCAACGGCCAGAACCTCCTCAACGTCGGCGTCCAGGCGTCGGTCACCGCGATCCTGGCCTTCGGCGTCACCTTCGTGATCGTCTCGGCCGGCATCGACCTGTCGGTCGGCTCGGTCGCCGCGCTGTCCGCCACCGTGGTCGCCTGGGCCGCCACCAAGGAGGGCCAGCCCGTCTGGCTCGCGGTGCTGCTCGGCCTCGCGGTCGGCGTGGCGGCCGGACTGGTCTCCGGCGCCCTGGTCGCCTACGGCAGGCTGCCCGCGTTCATCGCCACCCTGGCGATGCTCTCCGTCGGCCGCGGCTTGGCCCTGGTCATCTCCGGCGGTTCGCCGATCCCCTTCCCCGGTGCGGTCAACGCGCTCGGCGACACCCTGGGCGGCTGGCTGCCGGTGCCGGTCCTCGTCATGATCGCCATGGGGCTGATCGCCGCACTGATCCTGGCCCGTACGTACTCCGGCCGCGCGATGTTCGCGATCGGCGGCAACGAGGAGGCGGCCCGGCTCTCCGGCATCAACGTCAGGCGCCGCAAACTCGTCATCTACGCGCTGTCCGGGCTGTTCGCCGCGGTCGCCGGCATCGTGCTGGCCGCCCGGCTCACCTCCTCCCAGCCGCAGGCCGCGGGCGGTTACGAGCTGGATGCCATCGCCGCCGTCGTCATCGGCGGTGCCAGCCTCTCGGGCGGTTCCGGCAAGGCGTCCGGCACCCTGATCGGCGCGCTGATCCTCGCCGTGCTGCGCAACGGCCTCAACCTGCTGAGCGTCTCCGCGTTCTGGCAGCAGGTCGCCACCGGTCTGGTGATCGCGCTCGCCGTCCTCCTGGACACCCTGCGGCGCCGGAGCGCGCGATGAGGCGGCGAACGGCACTCATCGGCGCGGCACTTCTCGTGGGCGCGCTCGCCCTCTCCGGCTGCGACCGCGGCGGCGACACCGACCTGGGGCTGGCGCTGTCCACGATGAACAACCCGTTCTTCGTCGGTATCAAGGAGGGTGCGCAGGCCGAGGCGGACGCCCGCGGACTGCACATCAACATCACCGACGCGCAGAACGACCCCATGCAGCAGGTCAACCAGATGGAGACGTTCACCAGCCAGCAGGTGAAGGCGGCCATCATCAACCCGGTGGACTCCGACGCCGCCGTCCCGGCCGTCGGTGTCGCCAACCGGGCGAAGGTGCCGGTCATCTCCATCGACCGCGGTGTCAACGGCGGCACGGTCGGCTCGACCATCGCGTCCGACAACGTCGCCGGCGGCCGGCTCGCCGCGAAGACGCTGGCCGCGGCGCTCGGTGGCAAGGGCACGGTGGCCTTCCTCGAAGGCCAGCCCGGCACCTCCGCCGCCCGCGAACGCGGCCAGGGCTTCGACGAGGGCATCAGGCAGTACCCCGGTATCCAGGTCGTCGCCCGGCAGCCCGCCGACTTCGACCGCACCAAGGGCATGGACGTGATGTCCAATATGCTCCAGGCGCACCGCGACATCGACGGGGTGTTCGCCGCCAACGACGAGATGGCGCTCGGTGCCGCCAAGGCGCTGGGGGCCCGCTCCGGCAGGAACGTGAAGGTGGTCGCCTTCGACGGCACCCCGGACGGCGTCCGGGCGGTCCGCGACGGGACCCTGACCGCCACGGTCGCCCAGCAGCCGAAACTCCTCGGCAAGCAGGCGGTGGACTGGGCGCTGCGGGCATCCCGCGGCGAGCGGCTGCCGCGGACGGTGAAGGTGCCGGTGGTCCTGGTGACGGCGGCGAACGCCGCGCGCTTCGGCGGCTGACGGTGCGGCCCGGCGGCGACGGGCCGCCGGTCGGCAACAGGCGGGTAGAGACGGGAAAGCGGTGCACGGACACGCGGGAGCAACGCGCGGACCGGCGCTCGGACAAGGGAGAAGAACGGCGCATGTACGACGTCCTGGTGGTCGGCTCGGCCAACGCGGATCTGACGGTGCGGGTGGCCCGGCGGCCCGGCGCGGGCGAGACCGTGCTCGGCACGGACCTGGTCGAGACGGCCGGCGGCAAGGGCGCCAACCAGGCAGCCGCCGCGGCCCGGATCGGCGGGCGCACCGCGCTGCTCGCCCGGGTCGGCGGTGACGCGTACGGCGCACTGCTGCTGGCCGCGCAGCGCGCCGCGGGCACCGACGTCACGCCGGTCATCGTGGACGAGGGCGCCCGCACCGGCACCGCGATGATCATCGTCGACCCGGACGGTGACAACAGCATCGTCGTCTCGCCGGGCGCCAACGCCGCCCTCACCCCGCACGACGTCACCGCGGCCAGGGACGTCATCGCGGCCTCGTCGGTGGTCTCCCTCCAACTGGAGGTGCCGATGGAGACCGTACGGGCCGCCGCCGCGACCGCCGAGGCCGCCGGCACCCGGGTGGTCCTCAACCCCTCGCCGGCCCCCGACACCCTCGACCGCGAACTCCTCGCCGTGGCCGACCCGTTGGTGGTCAACGAGCACGAGGCCCGGCAGCTGTCCGGCCGCACCGACGGCAGGCCCGCGGACTGGGCGTTCGCGCTGCGCGAGCAGGGCGCCCGGTCGGTCGTGGTCACCCTCGGCGGGGACGGCGCCCTGGTCCTGGACGCGTCCGGGACGGTGGAGATCCCGGGCGTACGCGTCAAGGCCGTGGACACCACCGGCGCCGGCGACGCCTTCACCGGCGCGCTCGCCACCCGCCTGGCCGCCGGCGCGACCCTGCCCGAAGCGGCCCGCTTCGCGGTGCGCGTCGGGGCCGCGGCCGTCACCAAGCCGGGCGCACAGCCTTCTTACCCCACGGCGGACGACCTGGCGGAGCTGCCGGAGACGCCGGAGCTGCCGGAGAACTGATCCGGCGGGAACCGGTCCGGCACGCGCTGCTCCGGCGGGATCCGAGCCGGCGAGAGCTGCTACAGCGGGAACCGCCCTGACGGGATGCGCTCCGGAGGGAACTGCTCCGGTGGGATCCGATCCGGCGGAGGGAAGAGCGGGGCTGGGGGATACCAGGGCGACGGCGGTCCCGACGGGGCGGCGCGATACGGCGGTTACCCGCCGGCTCGCCGCACCCCGTCGCCCGCACCTCACCGCTCGGCCCCTTCCCTCAGGAGGGCGGGCTCCGCCCCGGCCTCCGTGCCGCGCGCCTCCGGCTTTTCGCCGCGCTCGGCGCCCTGCTCCTCGCCGAACTCCGCGGGCCCGTATAGCGCATGCGCCGCACCGGTCGCCAGCGCCCAGTAGCGGTCCCCGTAGGACCAGTGCCACCACTCGGTCGGGTAGTTGACCAGGCCCGCCCCCTGCAGCGCCGCGGCCAGCACCCGGCGGTTGGCGCGGGCGGCAGGCGTCAGGTCCGGGGACGACGTATAGCGGGCGCCGTCGCTCTCCTCCGGGGACGAGTCGATCGGAGTCCCCATGTCGACAGCGCCGCCGTCGGTCGTGACCAGGGTGAGGTCCACCGCACCGCCCGCGCTGTGCGGTGTGATCTCGGGCGGCGACACAAAGCGGCTGGCGGCCTGACGGACCCGTGCCGCGTCCCAGTCGGGGTGCGCGGCGCGCAGTTCGCGCCCGTACCGCTCGAAGTACTGGTGCTGGAGGGCCGGCGGGCGGTATCCCTCGACGACCTGGAGCCGCAGCCCGTCCGGGAGCCCCCGCTGCGCCGCCAGCAGCCGCCGCAGCACCCCTTCCCGCAGATACGCGAAGGTGTCCGTCCCGCCGTCCTCCTCGTCGTCGAGTCCGTCCGCCTTGAGCCCGTCCGCGAGGAGCGCGGGCGCGGCGGTCCGGAGATCCACCAGCGGCTCACCGCACTCCCGGACCGGCACCGCGGCCACCGCGGGGTCGGCCATCAGCGTGACCGCCTCCCGGACATCGCTCAGCACCAGTTCGCCGTCGCCGTCGCCGTCGCCGTCGCCGTCGCCGTCGCCGTCGCCGCCGTCGCCGCCGTCGCCGCCATCGTCCCCCGCCCCCGCCCCGGTCCCGGGCCACGCGGACGCCGCAGCCACCCGCTCACCGGAAGGCAGCCAGCCGCCGCTGAGCCCGCAGGCCGGGCCGGGGCTTCCGACCTCGATCCCATTGGCGAGCAGCACATACAGCCCGTGCTCCCGGGCCAGTTCCGCATACCGTGCCACCCGCTCCGCGCCGTCGTGGAACGCGCTGGAGAGATAGACCCGGCAGCCGTCCGCCACGGCCCGCTCCGGCACCTCGGGGAAACTGCTGTCGAAGCAGGTGGCGAGCGCGAACCGGATGCCGCCCAGCGTGAACCGGCCGTGTGCGGTCCCCGGTGCGAACACCTTCGTCTCGCTCTCTGCCAGATGCCGTTTGTCGTAGCGGGTGAGCAGCGCGCCGTCCGGCCCGTACACGAACGTCGCGATGGTCGGCGCGGCTCCGTCGTCGGCGCCCCGCCCCGCGGCGTTCACCACCGCCGCGACCCCGGCCGTCCGGCACGCCTCCCGTACGGGCGCAAGCCGGGCGTCGTCGGGCAGCACCGCCAGACCCGCCGGATCGGCGGCTATCAGATGCAGGTCGTAGTGCGTCAGCGCCAGCTCGGAGAAGACCACCAGCCCGGCGCCGCGCTCGCCGGCGTCGGCGATGAGGGCGGCCATCCGTGCGGCGTTGGTGGCGATATCGCCTGGTACGGAGGGGAATTGTGCGGCAGCAATGATCATTCGCCCATGATGCCCGGCCCGCCCGCGACGCGTCCGGGCCTGTGGACAACTCCCGCGCGCATGCTCCGGGCCCCGTCCGCGCGCGTCATCAGGCGCGCCCTGCCGCCCCGGCCCGGCTGCGACGGCACCTCGCCCGCCGCACCTGCCACCACCCCCGAACTCCCGCCCCCGACGCGGCAGTACGCGCAGCAACGCGCCGGCGGCTCTGCCCCGGGGCCCTGACCGGACCCGCCGGCCTACGGGCTGTCCGGCGGGCCAGGGGCGGACCGGCCCTGGTCGGCCCCCGCGCCGGGCTCCTCGGCAGTCCCCTGGCCCGGCTCTTCGGCTGGCTCGTCGCCCTGTCCGGCCGTGCTCCCGAGCAGCGTCAGGAAATCGCGGAACGCGGCGGGCATGTCGACGTTCTCCGGGTCCAGCAGCCATTGCAGCTGGAGTCCGTCCATCACCGCGACCAGCAGCGGCGCCGCCTGCTCCGGGGTCAGCCCGCCGGGCAGGGTGTCGCCGAACTCGGCCCGCAGCGCCCCGGCCAGCGCCTGGCGTACGGCACGAAATCGGGTCTCGAAGAACTCGCGTGCCGGATGGTCCTCGGTGACGCTGTCGGCCGACAGCACGGTGTACGTCTGGACGATGCCGGGACGGGTGGCGTTGTAGTCGACGAGTTGGGCGAGGGTGCCGGTGCGCCAGGCGCCGGACGCCGCGGCGGCCGCGTCCCAGCGGTCGCGTGCCTCCAGCACGCCGATCAGCAGCAGCTCCTTCGTCGGGAAGTGGTGCAGCAGCCCCTGCTGGGTCAGCCCGGCGCGCTCGGCGATGGCGGCGAGGGAGGTACGGCGGTAGCCGCGCTCGGCGATCAGCTCCATGGCGGCCTCCATGATCGCCGCACGCCGCTCGGCGCCCTGGGCCTCCCGTCCGCCGCCGCCCCTCCGGGGTCCCCGGGAGAGGCCCTGATCTCGTGCGCTCACGAGCCGAGCGTAACTCTCCCGCCTATGTCCTCAGCGCTCCACACCCCCTATCGATAACGTACTGATAACGATCCTTACCGTGTGCACGGTAGGGAGGTAAGAATTCGGCCAGGGGGCCCGCACGTCCAGTCAAGGGAGCGCCGCAGATGACCGACCAGCCCCATACCCACCGCAGCCACCCCCGGCCCCACGACTACTCCGCCGTGGTGGAGCGGGCGCTCGACGCTCTCGACCTGGACACCAAGGCCCGGCTGCTGTCCGGCCAGGACATGTGGACCCTGCCCGCCGTGCCCGCGATCGGGCTGCGGTCGCTGGTGATGTCGGACGGCCCGATCGGCGTCCGGGGCGGGCAGTGGAGCGCCGAGGACCCGTCGATCGCCCTGCCCAGCCCCACGGCCCTGGCGGCCACCTGGGACCCCGAACTCGCCCGCCGCGCCGGCCAACTGCTCGCCCAGGAGGCCCGCCGCAAGGGCGTCCATGTCCTCCTGGCGCCGACCGTCAACCTGCACCGCTCGCCGCTCGGCGGGCGGCACTTCGAGTGCTACTCGGAAGACCCCCTGCTGACCGGCGTGATCGGCGCCGGATATGTGCGGGGAGTGCAGGAGGGCGGGGTCGGTACGACGGTCAAGCACTTCGTCGGCAACGACGCCGAGACCGACCGCTTCACGGTCGACAACCGCATCGCCCCGCGCCCGCTGCGCGAGCTGTATCTCGCCCCCTTCGAGCACATCGTCAAGACCGCCCGCCCCTGGGGGATCATGACCGCCTACAACCAGGTCAACGGCGCGACGATGACCGAACACCGCCCGCTCGTCGCCGAAGTGCTGCGCGGCGAATGGGGCTTCGACGGCTGCAACGTCTCCGACTGGACGGCGGCCCGGCACACCGTACGCGCGCTGCGCGGCGGCCTGGACGTGGCGATGCCTGGGCCCCGCACGGTCTTCGGCGCCCCGCTCGCGGCGGCCGTCCGCGCGGGCGAGGTCGCGGAGTCGGAGGTCGACGACGCGGTCCGACGGGTGCTGCTGCTCGCCGCCCGCACCGGCTGCCTGGACGGGGCACCACCCGCCGTGCCGCCGGTCGACGTGCCGCAGGGCATCGACGGCCGGGCCGTGGCCCGCGACCTCGCCCGCCGCGCGGTCGTACTGCTGCGCAACGAGCCCGTCGGCGACGGGCAGTTGGCCGGCGAGCCGGCGGGCGGCGCGGCGCAGGGCGCCGACCCGGCAGGCCGTACCGGCCGTGCTCTTCCCCTCGACGCCTCCGCCATGCGCCGCATCGCCGTCATCGGGGCGGCTGCCCGCGACGCCCGGGTGCTCGGCGGCGGCTCCGCCACCGTCTTCCCCGAGCAGATCGTCTCCCCACTCGCCGGACTGCGGGCCGCGCTCCCCGACGGCGTGGAGGTCACCTTCGCGACCGGCGCCGACCCACGCACCCGGGTCCCGTACGCCCGTGACGGCTTCGCCCTGCGTGCCCGCTACCTGGCTGCCGACGGACAACTGCTGGCCGAGAACGCGCAGTTCGACGGACAGGTCCAGGTGATGGGCAGCCTCCCCGACGGCGTCACCCGGCAGCGCCTGCACGCCGTCGAACTCACCGGCAGCTACACCCCGCAGCGCACCGGCGGCCACACCCTGGCCGTCTCGGGCACCGGCCGCCTCCGGCTGACCGTCGACGGCGCGGTGCTCTTCGACGACCAGTGCGCGCCGACGGGCGGCGATCCGTTCGAGGCGTTCATGCACCCCGTGGAGCACCGGGTCACCGCGGAGCTGACGGCCGGCCGGACCGTGCCGCTCACCCTGCGGTTCGTGCCCCGCGCCCTCGGCCTGGGGGAGGGCTTGGACGTTCTGAACTTCGCGCTCGGGCACCGCGAGCCGCAGCTCGCCGCCGACGCCGAGATCGAGGAGGCGGTCCGCGCGGCGGCCGGTGCCGATGCCGCGATCGTCGTCGTCGCGACGACGGAGGAGGTGGAGTCGGAGGGCTTCGATCGCACGGACCTGACGCTGCCGGGCCGCCAGGACGAGCTGGTCACCCGGGTCGCCGCCGCCAACCCCCGCACCGTCGTGGTCGTCAACGCCGGCTCGCCGGTGGAGCTGCCGTGGCGGAAACAGGTCCCCGCGGTGCTGCTGAGCTGGTTCCCCGGCCAGGAAGCGGGCGCCGCGCTGGCGGACGTCCTGCTCGGCTCGCACGAACCCGGCGGCCGGCTCCCCACCACCTGGCCCGCCCGCTTCGCCGACGCCCCGGTCACCACCGTCACCCCGGCCGACGGCCGACTTCCGTACGAGGAGGGGCTGTTCATCGGCTACCGGGCCTGGCAGCGGTCCGCCGTGGCGCCCGCGTACGCCTTCGGCCACGGGCTCGGCTACACCGACTGGGAGTACGAGTCCCTGGACACCACCCTCGACTCGGTCCGGGTCCGGCTGCGCAACACCGGCCGGCGCACCGGCCGCGAGGTCGTCCAGATCTACCTCGCCCCCACAGCCGGCGCTGCCTCCGGCGCGCCCGAGCGCCCGGACCGCTGGCTGGCCGGCTTCGCCGCCGTCGAGGCGGGCCCCGGTGAGAGCACCGAGACCGAAATCCCCCTGCCGGCCCGCGCCTTCGAGGTCTGGTCGGAACCGGAGGGCCGCTGGTGCCGGGTCCCGGGCGTCTACACCGTCGAGGCGGCGCACAGCATCGACGACATCCGGCTGGTGGCGCAGGTCACTTCTGGCTGAGGACCGACACGTCGCCGCCGCTCGTCCGCGCCGATATTTTGTGCTCCGAGCCGGGATCCGTCGGGACGGAGACCTTGCGGGTCCCGCCGCTCGTCACCGCCTGGACCGCGTACGAGCCCTTCGGCAGCCGGACGGTGACATTGCCTCCGCTGGTCCGCCCCGACACCTCGTCGGGCACCGCGGCCAGCGCGAGATCCACATCCCCGCCGCTGGTCTTCACCTTCGCCGTACGGGCCGTGGAGTCGGCGACGGTGATGTCGCCGCCGCTGGTCTCCGCGCTGATGCCGCCCGAGGCGCCGTGGACGGTGATGTCCCCGCCGCTGGTGTGCAGATCGACCGAGGCGCTGCGCGGCAGCAGCACGCGGTAGCTCACCTCGCAGCGGCGGCCGGTCTCCGGGCAGTCCTCGGCCGTCAGCGTCAGCGTGCCGTCCTTGACCGTGTGGGTGGGGGCGGGCTTCTGCCCGTTGTACTTGTACTTCTCCGTCACTTTGACCGATCCGCCGGCGTCGATCGGCACGATCTCGATGTCCCCACCGTGGGTCGTCGCCGACAGTGCGCCGACCTTGGCGTCCACGCCGTACGTCCGCTCCGCGGTCTTCGGCGGTCCGATCGTCAGCGAGCAGCCGGTCATCAGGACGGTCAGTGCCGCGCTCGGCAGCACGAGATGAGAGGCGCGGAGACGGGCCATGGTGTTTTCCCCCGGGACAGGTGACGAACAGGTCGGAACACAACGGAGCGGCGCGGACCACGCCGGAACCGCTCACCCCTCATCGTTCCGTCCCCGAGGCCCGAGTTCGTCGCCGCACGGTATGACCTTCCCCGTCCCCGCACGGTATGACCTGCGCCACGGTGCCCCTAGGGGTATCCCTGACGTCTCACGGATGCCCCTGGGGGCGCCGCGTGCCTCACGCGTTCTCCCGGCGGGTGATCGTCCGGAACGCCAGCTCCGCCAGTTGCTGCTGGCCGCGGGCGCCCGGGTGGAACCAGTCCCAGGTGCTCAACTGCCGCTCGGTGAAGCGGTAGTCGAAGACCGACCGGTCGAACCGGCACAGCGCGTCCCGGGCGCAGACCTCCGACAGTGCCTCGTTGTACGCCATGACCCGCTCCCGGACCCCGTTCCGCCGCTCCTGCGCCGGCTTCGTCAGATCGTCCGGGTCGCGCAGCATCGACCCGCAGATGCCCAGCTTCCACACCTGTTTGCCGAGCGGGTTCTTGCGCCCCTCGGACCACAGCCGCAGCAGATCGGGCACCGCGGCGACATACACCTGGGTGTGCGGCAAGGCCCGCCGCAACGTCTTCATGGACCGCTCGAATCCGGCGCGGAAGGCGTCCGGGGAGGTCATCGCCCGTACGTCGCTTCGGCAGGCGTCATTGGCGCCGATCAGGACCGTGACCAGCTCGGGCCGGCGCGCGGCGGCCTCGGTGATCTGCTCCGGCAGATCGCTCATCAGGGCGCCGGTCCGGGCGTAGTTCCAGCTGTGCGCGGCGGGGTTCGCCTTCACCAGCCGCCGGGCGAGGCTGTCGACCCTGGGGTCGGTGCCGGTGGCCCAGGAGACCTCGGGGCACTCGGAGAGCACCGTGCAGGCGTCGAAGCCGACGGTGATGGAGTCGCCGAGGGCGGCGATCGAGTGGAGGGCCGTGCGCCATGCGGGTGCCGGTTTCGTGGCGGGGTGCTTGGTCTTCGCCCCGCCGTGCGCGGTGCCGGAACCGCCGTCGCCGGCACAGCCGGTGAGCACGGCCAGCAGCGCGGTGGCGGTGCCCGCGGCCAGCCCCGCGCGGGCCGCGAGGCGGTGACGCCGAGGGCGAACGGGCCGATTGATCGTCGTCATCCCCTGTCCCCTCCGGCGTGCGAGTGATATCTCTTCCGGTACCGACGGTACGTCACTTGCCGTCCGGTGCCGCGCGGTAGCTTTGCCCTGTAACTGCCGGTCTGTGACCCAAAGTGGCAAGTGCAGTCGGTGCAGGCAAATGACATCACGTCATTTCCTGTCCCTTTTGCGGCAAATTCCGCCCAATGGTGTTTACTGTAGGTCACCTGGCATGCTGGTGCCGAAGTGATCACTGGGGCAGAATGTCGGCAACTGTCCCGGCCGTAACCGGAACGGGCACGAGGCCGCTGGGGAAGGCGAACCTCGAACCGCACGGGAGGTCCCGGTGACGACACGTGGAGTTCTGTACGTCCACTCCGCTCCGCGCGCGCTGTGCCCGCACGTCGAATGGGCAGTGGCGGGCGTCCTCGGGGTGCGCGTCAACCTCGACTGGATCCGCCAGCCGGCGGCGCCCGGCACCTGGAGAGCGGAGTTCTCCTGGCAGGGCGAGGCCGGCACCGCCTCCAAGCTCGCCTCCGCCCTGCGCGGCTGGCACCTGCTCCGCTTCGAGGTGACCGCCGAGCCCTGCTCCACCGCCGAGGGCGAGCGCTACAGCTCCACCCCCGACCTGGGCATCTTCCACGCGGTCACCGGCATCCACGGCGACATCCTCATCCCAGAGGACCGGCTGCGCGCCGCCGCCGACCGCTCCGCACGCGGTGAGACCGAGCTGGCCGACGAGGTCGCCAAGCTGCTCGGCAAGCCCTGGGACGACGAACTGGAGCCCTTCCGGTACGCCGGGGAGGGCGCGCCCGTCCGCTGGCTCCATCAGGTCGTGTGACGGCGACATCCGGCCGCGGTTGCCTTCGAGCGCCCTCCACGGCCTAGCGTGCCGCCATGGCCGACAACAACACTTCCCACGCATCGTCAGTCGCCGTGCTCGGCACCGGGATCATGGGCGCCGCGATGGCCCGCAACCTCGCCCGTGCCGGGCTGGACGTCCGCGCCTGGAACCGCACCCGCGCCAAGGCCGAGCCACTGGCCGCCGACGGGGCTCGTATCACCGACACCCCGGCGGAGGCGGTGGACGGCGCCGATGTCGTCCTCACCATGCTGCTCGACGGGCCCGCCGTCCTGGACGCCCTGCGGCAGGCCGCCCCGCGGCTCGCCCCCGGCACCCTCTGGCTCCAGATGAGCACCGTGGGCCCCGAAGCGCTCGTCCCGCTCGCCCGGTTCGCCGCCGAGCACGACCTGCGGTTCGTCGACGCCCCCGTGGTGGGCACCAAGGCACCTGCGGAAAAGGGCGAGTTGACCATCCTGGCCGCCGGTCCGCAGGAGCTGCGGGAGCGCGCGGGGCGGGTCTTCGACATCGTCGGCAGCCGCACCCAGTGGGTCGGCGAGGATGGTACCGGCGGCGCCGCCAGCCGCCTCAAGCTCGTCGTCAACACCTGGGTGCTCACCGTCATCAGCGGCACGGGGGAGGCCCTGGCGCTCGCCGAGGGGCTCGGTGTCGACCCCCGGGACTTCCTGGCCACGGTCGCCGGCGGGGCGCTCGACATGCCGTATCTGCGGATGAAGGCGGAGATGATCCTCTCCGGGGACTTCCCGGCGAGCTTCACGGTGTCCGCGGCGCGCAAGGACGTCCGGCTCATCACGGAGGCCGCCGGGGCGGCCGGCGTACGGGTGGACCTGGTGGCCGGCGCCGCGGAGCGCTTCCGCCGCGCCGAGGAGCAGGGGCACGGCGACGAGGACGGCTCGGCGGCGTACTTCGCCAGCTTCGACGGCTGACGGGAGCCGCCCGCAAACGCGCGGGCCCGCCCGGTCGGTGACCGGGCGGGCCCGCCGCTGACTACGGGGTCAGACCGTGCGGAACGCCAGCACCACGTTGTGGCCGCCGAAGCCGAACGAGTCGTTCAGCGCCGCGACCCGGCCCTCGGCCGGCAGCGCGCGGGGCTCGCCGCGGACGATGTCCGCGTCCGCCTCCGGGTCGAGGTTCTCGATGTTGATCGTCGGCGGCGCCGTCCGGTGGTACAGCGCCAGGATCGAGGCGACCGTCTCGATGCCGCCCGCGCCACCCAGGAGGTGACCGGTCATCGACTTGGTCGCGGAGACCGCCATGTGGTTGACGTCGTCGCCGAAGACCTTGCGCAGCGCCTTCAGTTCGGCCAGGTCGCCCTGCGGGGTCGAGGTGGCGTGCGCGTTGACGTGCACGATCTCGGCCGGGTCGAGGTCGCTGCTGTCGAGGAGGTTCTGCAGCGCGTGCGCGATGCCGTTGCCGGACGGCTCGGGCTGCACGATGTCGTGGCTGTCGGCGGAGATGCCCTGGCCGACGGCCTCGGCGTAGACCCGGGCACCGCGCTTGGCGGCGTGCTCGGCCGACTCCAGGACGATCACGCCGGCGCCCTCGCCGAGGACGAAGCCGTTGCGCTCGGTGTCGAACGGGCGGGAGGCGCCCTGCGGGTCCTCGTTGTTCTTCGACATCGCCATCATGTTGCCGAACGCGGCGATCGGCAGCGGGTGGATGGCCGCCTCCGTGCCGCCCGCGACGACGATGTCGGCACGGCCCGTACGGATCATCTCGATGGCGTAGCCGATGGCCTCGGAGCCGGACGCGCAGGCGCTGACCGGGGTGTGCACACCGGCGCGGGCGTTGACGTCCAGGCCGACGTTGGCGGACGGCCCGTTCGGCATCAGCATCGGGACGGTGTGCGGGGAGACGCGGCGGACGCCCTTCTCCTTGAGCACGTCGTACTGGCCGAGCAGGGTGGTCACGCCGCCGATGCCGGAGGCGATGACGGTGCCCAGCCGGTCCGGGTTGACCGAGCCGGCCGCGCCGGCGCCGGAGTCCGGCTCGCCGGCCTTGGCGGTGAAACCGGCGTCCGCCCAGGCTTCACGGGCCGCGATCAGCGCGAACTGCGCCGAGCGGTCCAGCTTGCGGGCCTGGGCCCGGGGCAGGACGTCGGCCGGATCGACGGCGGCCTGCGCGGCGATCCGGACGGGCAGTTCGGCTGCCCACTCCTGGTCGAGGCTGCCCACACCGGACGTGCCGGCGAGCAGGGCCTCCCAGGTTGAAGCGCTGTCGCCACCCAGCGGTGTGGTTGCGCCGATACCGGTGACGACCACGGTGCGATTGGTCGCGTTCACGGGAATTCTTACTCCACGGGTAGAGGGGTCTGAATCGACGGCGCCACCGCGGGGTGGCGACATGCGCTGCGCCAGATCAGGACTGGTGCTTGAGGATGTAGTCGGTCGCGTCGCCGACGGTCTTGAGGTTCTTGACGTCGTCGTCCGGGATCTTCACGTCGAAGCGCTCTTCGGCGGCGACGACGACCTCGACCATGGACAGCGAGTCAACGTCCAGGTCGTCGGTGAAGGACTTGTCCACCTGGACGTCCTCGGTGGGGATGCCGGCGATCTCGTTCACGATCTCGGCGAGACCCTTGACGATCTCTTCCTGAGTGGCGGCCATGATGGCGCTCCTTCGGTCATTTTAGGGGGAAACTGCTTTTTACGGTGAAGCGGTGAAGCTCTGGACAGCAACCGACACTTACTGCTTGGTGCCGTGCTGCGCAGATCTTGCCTAGGGGAGAGTAACGACCGTCGCGGCGTACACGAGACCCGCCCCGAAGCCGATGACCAGCGCGGTGTCCCCGCTCTTGGCCTGACCGGTCGCCAGGAGCCGCTCCATGGCGAGCGGAATCGAGGCGGCCGAGGTGTTGCCGGTGGTCTCCACATCGCGGGCGACCGTCACGCTCTCCGGCAGCTTCAGAGTCTTCACCATCGAGTCGATGATCCGCATGTTGGCCTGATGCGGAATGAAGACGTCCAGGTCGTCCGGGCTGACCCCGGCCGCGTCGAGCGCCTGCTGGGCGACCTTCGCCATCTCGAACACCGCCCACCGGAAGACCGCCTGGCCTTCCTGGGTGATGGCGGGGTAGCGGATCGCCTCGGGGGCGGTGCGCTCCCCCGGGCTGTCACCGCCGGGCACCGGCGTGGTGCGGTACGCGTCCCAGGCGATGGTCTGCTTGATGGTCTCGGCCTTGTCGCCCTCCGAGCCCCACACGGTCGGGCCGATCGCGGGCTCGGTGGCGGGGCCGACGATCACCGCGCCGGCGCCGTCGCCGAACAGGAAGGCCGTCGCGCGGTCCTCCAGGTCCGTCAGGTCCGAGAGCCGCTCGACGCCGATGACCAGGACGTGCTTCGCGGAGCCCTCGGTGACCATGCCCTTGGCCAGCGTCAGCCCGTAGCCGAAGCCCGCGCAGCCGGCGGAGATGTCGAACGCGGCCGGCTTGCCCGCGCCGATCAGGTGCGCGATCTCGGTCGCGATGGCCGGGGTCTGCTTGAAGTGGGAGACGGTGGAGACGACCACCGCGTCGATCTGCTCGGGCGTGATGCCGGCGTCGGCGATGGCCTTGCCGGCCGCCTCGACCGACATCGTCGCGACGGTCTCGTCGGGGCCCGCCCAGTGGCGCGTGGCGATGCCCGACCGCGAGCGGATCCACTCGTCGGACGAGTCGATGTGCTTGAGGATCTCCTCGTTGGGCACGACACGGGTCGGGCGGTAGCCGCCGACACCCATGATGCGCGCGTACGGGGCGCCCTTGGAGGGCTTGATCTTCGAGGTCATGCGCTTCGGACTCCTATTCGGCCGATACCGCGGCGATCAGCTCGCGGGCCGCATCGAGATCGTCGGGCGTCTTGAGGGCCAGCGTCTTCACGCCGGGCAGGGCGCGCTTGGCCAGGCCGGTGAGCGTGCCGCCCGGGGCCGCCTCGATCAGCGCGGTGACGCCGAGCTCCTTGAAGGTCTCCATGCACCGGTCCCAGCGCACCGGGTTGGCAACCTGGCCCACCAGCCGCTGCGCCAGTTCCCGGCCGGAAGTGACCACCTGTCCGTCCTTGTTGGAGACGTAACGGGTGAGCGGGTCGGCGACCGTCAGCTCCGCGGTGGCCGACTCCAGGGCCGAAACGGCGGGTGCCATGTGGTGAGTATGGAACGCGCCGGCGACCTTCAACGGCACGACCCGGCGGGTGCCTTCCGGCTTGTTCTCGACCAGCGCGGCGATCTGCTCGGCGGTGCCCGCGGCCACGATCTGGCCGGCGCCGTTCACGTTCGCCGGCGTCAGGCCCAGCTTCTCCAGGTGGGGCAGTACGACGGCCTCGTCGCCGCCGAGCAGCGCCGCCATACCGGTCTCGGTGGTCGCGGCGGCCTCGGCCATGGCCTGCCCGCGGCGGCGCACCAGGGTCATCGCGGCGCCGTCGGAGACGGTGCCGGTCAGTGCCGCGGCGGCCAGCTCGCCGACGCTGTGCCCGGCCGCCGCGCCCACCGTGGCGACGACGTCGTCGGCGGTCGCGAACAGCTGCCGCGCGGAGATCAGGGAGGCCGCCACCAGCAGCGGCTGGGCGACCGCGGTGTCGCGGATCTCGTCTTCGGTGGCCTTGGTGCCGTAGTGGACGAGGTCCAGGTCGATGGCGTCGGACCACTCACGGAGCCGGTCCTCGACTCCGGGGAGGTCGAGCCAGGGGATCAGGAAGCCGGGCGTCTGAGCGCCTTGGCCGGGAGCGACGAGTACGAGCACCCTCACACTCTCTCTTGGGGGAGGTCCCGCCCGCCCGTGGGGACAGGGACGAAGAACCATCGGGGGAATTGTTGGTGTTCGACAAAAGTCTAGGGTTGCGCCTCACCGTCAGCCAGACGCCCCAGAATCAGCGCGATACGCAGCGTAAAGGCCGAGCGCACATCCGACGGTGACCAGCCGGTGACGTCCGTCACACGACGCAGCCGATAGCGCACGGTGTTGGGGTGGACGAACAACATCCGCGCGGCGCCCTCCAGACTGCTGGCCTGCTCCAGATAGACGCTCAGTGTCTCCAGGAGAGCCGACCCCGCCTCCTCCAGCGGTCTGTAGATCTCCTCCACCAACTGCTCGCGCGCGACCGGGTCCGAGGCCATCGCGCGCTCCGGCAGCAGATCGTCGGCGAGCACCGGCCGCGGGGCGTCCGGCCAGGCGGCGCAGGCCCGCAGCCCGGCCGCCGCGGCCTGCGCCGAGCGGGTCGCGGCGAGCAGGTCGGAGACCACCGGGCCGGCCACCACGGGCCCCGCGGCATAGGGGCCGATCAGCGCCTTCGCGGCCTTGAGCGGGTTGTCCGAGCCGCCCGCGATCACCACCAGGCGGCTGCCCAGGACCCCGGTCAGCACCTGGAGTTTGGCGTGCCGGGCGGCCCGCCGGATCGCCTCGACGGTCAGCTCGCTGTCGCCGTCCGGGGCGGTGCCCAGCACCACGCACACATGCTCCGGCGCGTTCCAGCCCAGCGCCGCGGCCCGCGAGACCGCACCCTCGTCGGCCTCCCCGGAGAGCACCGCGTTGACCACCAGCGACTCCAGCCGCGCGTCCCAGGCGCCGCGCGCCTCGGCGGCCTGCGCGTAGACCTGGGCGGTGGCGAAGGCGATCTCCCGGGCGTAGACCAGCAGCGCCTCGCGCAGCACGGACTCGTCGCCCGGCGCCGCGACCTCGTCGATCGCGGCCTCCATGACCTCGATCGTCGTGCGGACCATCTCCACGGTCTGCCGCAGGGTGATCGCCCGGGTCAGCTCGCGCGGCGCCGTGCCGAAGACGTCGGTGCTGATCGCCTGCGGCGTCTCGGGGTGCCGGAACCACTCGGTGAAGGCGGCGATACCGGCCTGCGCGACCAGCCCGATCCAGGAACGGTTCTCCGGGGGCATCGCGCGGTACCACGGCAGCGTGGCGTCCATACGGGAGATGGCCGCCGCCGCCAGTTTGCCGGACGAGTTCTCCAGGCGCCGGAGGGTCGCCGAGTGCGGGTGCGCGTCGCGCGATGCGGGTTCAGACACGGGACAAGCCTGCCCTATCGGGATGAGGGGGTGCGGCGGCGGGGCTACGGTGGGCCGATGATTCAGGTGCGCAGAGGTGAGGAACGCTATCGGGGCGGCGACGCGGAGGCCGGGATCACGTCGCTGCACGCGTTCTCCTTCGGGCCCCACTACGACCCGGACAACCTGCGTTTCGGAGCGCTGATCGCCTGCAACGAGGAGCGCCTCGCGCCCGGCGCCGGCTTCGACGAGCATCCGCACCGGGACACCGAGATCGTCACCTGGGTCGTCGAGGGCGAACTGACCCACCGCGATTCGGCGGGCCACGAAACGACCGTACGCCCCGGCGACCTCCAGCGGCTCAGCTCGGCCGGCGGCGTGCGGCACGTCGAGCGCAACTCCGGCGCGGAGCCGCTGTGCTTCGTCCAGATGTGGCTGGCCCCGCTCTCCCACGGGGGCGACCCGTCGTACGAGGTGGTCCGCGGTATCGCCGACGGCACCCCGTACGCGCTTCCGCGGGCCGGCGCCATGCTGCACGTGCGCCGCCTCGCGGACGGCGAGCGCAC
The DNA here is from genome assembly GCF_050054615.1 of Streptomyces sp. YGL11-2. Lineage (NCBI taxonomy): Bacteria > Bacillati > Actinomycetota > Actinomycetes > Kitasatosporales > Streptomycetaceae > Streptomyces > Streptomyces sp. YGL11-2. The sequence continues at coordinate 131,801 of NZ_JBNHIN010000005.1, read as the reverse complement.
CGCCCTCCCGGATGCCGCCCGGGTGTACGTGCAGGTGGTGCGTGGCGCGGTGCGGCTCGGTGCGGAGCGCCTGGCGGCCGGCGACGCGGCACGGATCACGGACGCCGAAGGGCTGGAGCTGGTGGGGCTGACGGCGGCGGAGTGCCTGGTGTGGGAGATGCGGCCGGAGCCCGTGTACGGATAGGGGAGCGGGCGGCATTCGGGAGGGCCGGGTGCCGCTCGCTCCGCACCGGGCCCCGGAGCGGTCAGCGGCCGGCCAGTTCGGCCAGCACCGCATCGGTCAGTTTCGGCCATGCCTCGATGGCCCACGGCCCGAAGTCCCGGTCGGTCAGCGCGACGCACGCGGCCCGCGCGTCCGGGTCCACCCACAGGAACGTCCCCGACTGCCCGAAGTGCCCGAAGGCGCGCGGCGAGGAGCCGGCGCCCGTCCAGTGCGGCGACTTCCCGTCGCGGATCTCGAAGCCCAGCCCCCAGTCGTTGGGCTTCTGGTGGCCGTAGCCCGGCAGCACGCCGGTGAGCCCCGGGAAGACGACCCCGGTCGCCGCCGCGAGCGTCTGCGGCGCGAGCAGCCGGGGCGCCTGGAGTTCGGCCGCGAAGCGGATCAGGTCCGCGACCGTGGAGACGCCGTCCTTGGCCGGTGAGCCGGTCAGGTCCGTCGCGGTCATGCCGAGCGGCGCGAGCACCGCCTCGTGCAGATACTGCGGGAAGGGGATGTCGGTCGCCTTGGCGATGTGGTCGCCGAGCGCCTCGAAACCGGCGTTGGAATATATCCGGCGGGTGCCCGGCGCGGCCATCGCGCGCTGCTCGTCGAAGGCCAGCCCCGAGGCGTGGGCGAGCAGATGACGGACCGTGGCACCCTCGGGACCGGCCGGTTCGTCCAGTTCGACGGCGCCCTCCTCGACGGCGAGCAGCGCGGCGTAGGCGGCCAGCGGCTTGGTGACCGACGCCAGCGGGAAGCGGTGCTCCAGCGGGCCGTACGCTCCGGCCACCGAGCCGTCGGCTCGTACGACGGCAGCCGAGGCGGTGGGCACCGGCCAGTTCTCGATCATCCGCAGGCTCTGCATGGTCCGAGCCTACGGGGTGCCCTGGCGGCCTCAAATTCCGGTCAAGTCTCTCCGCGATCGGCGCTTGCTTGGAGTGCACTCCAGGTCTCTAGCGTTGGGGAGGTCGAGAGGCATCCGACCAGAGTCCGGACGCCGGCGCGGTGTCCGGGGACGAACGAGCCATCCGGCAAAGAGGGGGAGACACGGGATGACCGTGACGCAGAGCGAACCGGCGACCGGCGGCGCGACCATGACCGGCGGCGCGCACATGACCAGGGGGCTGCCGGAGGTGCCCTGCCCCCGGCCGCGGCCGGCGACGCTGCAGGGGTGCGCGACCTCGCCCGCCCATCCGCGGCCCACCGGCCACGACCGGTACACGATCAGCGAGGTGGCCGAGCACACCGGCCTGAGCGCGCACACCCTGCGCTGGTACGAGCGGATCGGCCTGATGCCGCATGTGGACCGTACGCACACGGGGCAGCGCCGCTTCACCAACCGCGATCTGGACTGGCTGAATCTGGTCGCCAAGCTGCGGCTGACCGGCATGCCGGTCGCCGACATGGTCCGTTACGCCGAGCTGGTGCGGGCGGGCGAGAGCACCTTCGCCGAGCGCGAGCGGTTGCTGACCGAGCACCGCGAGGACGTACGGCAGCGGATAGCCGAGCTGCAGAGCACGCTCGACGTACTCGACTACAAGATCGACATCTATGCCGACGCCCGGCGGGCGTCCGAGGGGTTCTGAGGTCTCATGGGGAGCGAGAAGATCGACACGGTTGAGCTGGGCACCGGCGGCCCGCGGGTGGGGGTCCAGGGCCTCGGCTGCATGGGCATGAGCTGGGCCTACGGGCCGACCGACGCCGACGAGGCGCGGGCCACCCTGGAGCGCGCCCTCGAACTGGGCGTCACGCTCTACGACACCGCCGATGTCTACGGCGCGGGCGAGAACGAGAAGTTCATCGCCCCCTTCATCCGGGCGCACCGCGACGAGGTGGTGCTGGCCACCAAGTTCGCGCTGGTCAGCAATCCGGACCAGCCCTACACCCGCGCCATCCGCAACGACCGCGCCTACGTCCGGCAGGCCGTCGAGGCCAGCCTGCGGCGCCTCGGCGTCGACGTGATCGACCTCTACTACATGCACCGCCGCGATGTGAACGTCCCGATCGAGGAATCGGTCGGCGCGATGGCGGAGTTGGTGACCGAGGGCAAGGTCAGGCATCTGGGGCTGAGCGAGGTGACCGCCTCCGAGCTGCGTGCCGCACACGCCGTGCACCCGATCGCGGCGGTCCAGTCCGAGTGGTCGCTCTTCAGCCGCGACATCGAGCAGGGCGTGGTCCCGGCCGCGGCCGGCCTCGGCGTCGCCCTCGTCCCGTACTCGCCGCTCGGCCGCGGCTTCCTGACCGGCTCCTTCGTGCACGCCGACAGGGAGCTGGGCGAGGACGACTTCCGCCGCCGACAGCCCCGCTTCACGGGTGACAACGCCGCCGCCAACGCCGCCCTGCTGGAACCGGTCCGGAAGATCGCGGACGCCCATGGAGCGACGCTCGGCCAGGTCGCGCTGGCGTGGGTGCACCACCAGGCCGCCGCGCGCGGGCTGACGGTCGTCCCGATCCCCGGCACGAGCAAGCGCCGCCGGATCGAGGAGAACACCGGCGCCACGCGGCTCGCGCTCGGCGAGCAGGCCCTGGCGCTGCTGGAGCCGATCGCGGGCCGGGTGGCGGGGGACCGGTACGCCGACATGACGTTCACGTCGGCCGGCCGCGAGTAACCGGACCGGGAACCACGGCGTCGGCGCGGCGGCCCCAACGGGCCGCCGGACGCCGGGTGTTCGGCGGCCCCGGGCCCCGGCGCCGTACGGCGCCCCGGTGCCTTCGGGTGCGTGATCGGTCCGACCACGCACCCGAAGGCGCGGTGCAGGGCGGCGGCCGAGCGTCCGCCGGGCGGTTACGCGAGCCCCAGCGCGAACACCGCGAAACCGGCCGCCAGGACCGCCGCGACCGCCCGGCGGGCCCGCCCCACGCCGGTCCACGGTGTCTCGAAGCGGCGGGTGACCCGCCCGATGAGGACGAGCAGGACGGCGAAGACCGGCAACCAGGCCAGCCGCGCCAGGATCCAGCCGGGCGAGTCGGGGGCGACGGTCAGGCCCGGTACGGCGCCGGCGAGGGAGAACGGCACGGCCGCCGAGAACATCGCGGTCTGGTGCCAGCACAGGATCGTCATCGCACAGAGGTTGATCACCTCGACCGGCGCCCACAGCGCGGGCCGGCGCAGCAGCGCGGCCAGCCGGTCGCGGAGCAGGATGGCGGCCCCGGACTGCGCCGCGGCCAGCGCCAGGACCAGCAGCGACGGCGGGTGGGAGTTCGTCCGGTCCTGTCCGGGGACCCCGACCATGCTCGCCGGGTAGTGGAAGAACAGCAGCAGCGCGGCGAACAGCGCGGCGCCGCCGAGCAGCAGCGTCCAGGCGGCGCGCCTGCCGAGCCGCCGCTCTCCCCAGGAGACGCCGACCTGGTAGGCGAACATCCAGCCGGGCAGCAGATTGAGCAGGCTCAGCCAGGGCGGCATGGCCTCCGCGTACGGCCCGTACCGAAGGAAGTCGACGACGGCGACCGCCGCGAGCAGCGGCGCCGCGGCCCAGCCGCCCATCCGCCGGGCGGCGCGGGCACAGTACGGCGTGAGCGCGGTGACCAGCACATACACCCCGACGAACCAGAGTGGCTGGATCACCAGTGTCGCCCCCGTGCGCAGCGTCGCGACGGGCACCCCCAGGCTGTACAGCAGCGGTAGCAGCGCCGCCCAGACGGCGGCGACGCCCAGCACCGGGCGGCCCAGCCGGATGATCCGGCCGCGCAGCCAGGTGCCGGTGGCATCGCCCCGCGCGGTGGCGCGCCGCAGGGACAGCACCGAGGCATAGCCGCCGACCAGGAAGAAGATGCCGAGCATCTGCAGTAACCAACTCGCCGGCGCGAGGAAGCCGGAGGCGGTCAGCGGGCTGGCGTTGTGTAGTGCGCCGTCGGCATCCCGGGTGAAGCCGCCGAGCAGCCAGTGGCCGGTGGGGACGGAGAGCAGGGCGAGGGCGCGCAGTCCGTCGACGGCGCGGTCGCGGTGCGCCGGGGTGCGGTCCTCGATGGCGTGGACGGCGGTACGCACGGTCCGGGTGAGGCGTACGAGAGGTGCGGTGTCCATGGGGCGTCCCTGGGTGAGTGGTGGATGCCGGGCGACCGATCGCGCATGCCCGGTGGTGAGTTCTGCGGCGTGGCGACCGGGGGTGCGTGCCGGATGGCGGTGGCTGCGGGGGAGGAGCCGCCGGCTGGCGGGGGCGGTGCGGGCGGCACCCGGCGGCGGGCCGGTCGCCGTCAGCGCACCTCGGCGTAGCGGCCCAGCGCGATCGCCGCGAAGTTGCGGAGGGAGTCCGTACCGGGGGCGAGGTATCCGGTGTGGCCCCTGGCCTGCTGGGCGGAGACGCGGCGGGCGCCGAACGCCGGATCGGTGGGGTCCGTGCCGTGCCCCAGGCCCAGCAGCTCGACGTTCGGGACGTCGCCGATCCAGTCGGAGGCGTCCCGCGCCGCCCACACCCGGGCCGGGGTGCGCAGCTCCGCCACGTTGTCCTGGCGCGTCCCCGGCGAGCCGAAGACCACCAGGTCGGCGATCTCACCGCGTTCCAGACGCGGCGCGGCCAGCCCGCAGACCACCGATCCGTAGCTGTGGCAGAACACCGCCGGCGCCGGGGTGTTGAGGGCGGCGAGGCCGGACAGGAGGCGGGCCAGCCGGGGCGCGCCGGCCTCGGCGAGCCGGCCGGTGGCCGCGTCCGGGCCGAGGCCGACCGGGGTGGTGTAGCCGACCCAGGCGATCACCGCCGTGCGGGTCCCGGGCGCATCCGCCGCCATCTGCCGGCGCAGCGAGGCGGCCATGCCGGTCGGGGTGCCGTACGGGTCCTTCGCGCGGTCGAACGACCCCAGGTCGATGTCCGAGCCGGGCACGATCACCGCGGTCCGCTCGGCGGTCGCCAAATCGCCGTGCACTTCGGCCACTTGACCGCGTCCGCGCGGGTCGAAGGCGAGGATGTGGCGCCCGGGGGCGAGCAGCGCGGCGCAGCGGTCGGCGGACTTCCGGGCCTGCTGGTGGTCCTGGAGGGTGCCGGCCGGGTCGGTGGCGAGGGCGAGTTGGCGGTCCCGCTCCGCGCGCAGCGCACGGGCGTTGGCCTCGTAGCGCAGGGCGACCGGCGCACCGTCGAGGTTGCCGACGGTGAGCGGATGTCGAGCGGCGAGCGACTGCCGCTCGCGGCCGGTCAGCGAGGCGAAGAAGCGGGCGACCTCGGCGGGCTCCGCGGTGGCCGGATCCGGCAGCCGCACGCCCAGCGAGTGGTCGGCCCGCCAGGCGCCGGCCCCGGGCGCCGGCCCGGTCACCGCGGTCTGCGCGGTGCCGGCCGCCCATCCGCCGGTACCCGCGACGACGGCCGCCGCCAGTGCGGCGGCGACGACGGTCCGCTTGCTGCGCCGAAGGCCGTTGCGCGGCACGGTCATGGTGGTCTCTCCCTCTTCCAGCGGTGTGGCGGAGGGAAAGGTAGGAAGACGGTGTATGACGTGACGTCACACCGGGGCGTCAACTCCCGGGTGATACCGGGGTAGGGGGTGCCGGCGTGCTCTCGTTCTCGCGGAGGAGAGCGCGGGGGCTGCCCCCAGGAGCGGGGTGGGGCCGGCAGGGGGGCGGGGTGGGGCTACCCCGAGGAGGCCCCGGTCACCGCTCCCCGGGTGCCACCAGACCCGACTCGTACGCGAAGATCACGGCCTGGGCGCGGTCCCGCAGCTCCAACTTGGCGAGCACCCGGCCGATATGGGTCTTCACGGTCTGCTCGGCGAGGATCAGGGCATCGGCGATCTCCTGGTTGGACAGGCCGCGGGCGATCAGCTCCAGTACCTCCGTCTCCCGCGGCGTCAGCCCGTTCAGCCGCAGGGAGGCGCGGTCCTTGCGGGGCGCCGGCCGCTGACGGGCGAAATCGGCGATCAGGCGCCGGGTCACCGACGGCGCGAGCAGCGCCTCGCCGGCCGCCACCACGCGCACCGCGGAGATCAGGTCGGCCGGCGGCGCGTCCTTGAGCAGAAATCCGGACGCGCCCGCCCGCAGCGCCTCATAGACGTAGTCGTCGACGTCGAAGGTGGTCAGCATCAGCACCTTCGGGCGGTGGGTGGCGCCGATGGGCGGATCGAGCAGCTGACGGGCCGCCTCCAGCCCGTTCATCTCGGGCATCCGGACGTCCATCAGCACCACATCGGGGTGCGTCCGGCGGCTCAGCGCCACGCCCTGCACACCGTCCGGGGCGTCACCCACCACGTCGATGTCGCTCTGCGCGGCGAGCAGGGCGGCGAACCCCGCCCGCACCATGGCCTGGTCGTCGACGATGATCACTCGCGTGGTCATGGGGAGTCGGAGTCCTTCGCTGAGAGGGGAGCCGCCCCGGAGAGCGGCGCGGAGAGGGGGAGTTGGGCGGCGACCCGGAAGCCGCCGTCGGGCAGTGGTCCGGTGTCGAGTGTGCCGTCCACCAGGCGCACCCGCTCCCGCATGCCGACCAGGCCGTGCCCGGTGCCGCTGGTCTCCAACGGCGCGGACGGCACCGGCGGCCGGGAGTTGACGACCAGTACCGTCAACCGTGCGCCGTCCCCGGTCGTCGTCACCGACACCCGGGTCTGTGCGCCCGGCGCATGCCGCACCACATTGGCCAGCGCCTCCTGGACGATGCGGTATGCCGACAGGTCCACCGCCGGTTCCGGCACCACCGGCTCCTGCGGCAGCACCAACTCGACCGGCACACCGGCCCGTACGGTGGCCTCGACCAGTTTCGGCAGCTGGCCGATCCCGGGCTGCGGGGCCTTCTCCGGACCGCCCTGCCGCTCCGTCTCCTCGCTGCGCAGCACCCCGAGCAGCCGGCGCATCTCCGCCAGCGACTCGCGCGCGGTGGTGGCGATCGCCCCGAACTCCTCCTGGGCCTCCTGGGGTATCCCGCTGATGCGGTAGGGGGCGCTGTCGGCCTGGACCGTGATCACCGACATGTGGTGGGCGACGACATCGTGCAGCTCACGGGCGATACGGGTGCGCTCCTCCAGCAGCGTGCGCCGGGCGCGCTCCGCCTCGCTGATGGTCTCCTGCTCCTGCAACTTCCGCTGGGCGTCGCCGCGTTCCCGCAGGGCGGCGCCCATCAGCAGCATCACGCCGGCGAGGACGAACATCAGCACCCAGGTGCTCTGACTCCTGTCGGGCGCGATCGTCTCGGCGAGGATCCCGGCGGCTCCGGTCGTCAGCCAGACCGCGATCAGGGTGCGCCGGCGCTCGCGCAGCGACAGCGCCAGCATCAGCGCCAGATAGCCGACGATCACCGTGGGCGGCCAGGGCCAGGTGCGGCCGGCGACCCCGTCGGTGCCGATCAGGGCCGCGGCACCGACGAGATCCGCCGCGAAGATCACCCACCACGCCTGGAGCGGCCGGGTCACCGCGAGCAGCAGCGGCACGCTCTGCGCGGTGGCGAGCGCGCCCGCCAGGCCGCCGCTCATGCCGTAGTCGTTGTGGAGGACGTTCACGCCCGACGGCAGCAGGGAGACCGTGAACACGAACGCGGCGAGGTACGGCAGACGGCGCAGCCAGCGGTTCTGCACGCCGGCGAACAGCGGGGTGCCGGGACCGGCCGGGGTGCCGAGCTCGGCGGCGAGGATGCGCACCGCCTGCCGGGCGGCGCGCAGCGCCTTGGTGCGGACCGGCTCGGGCCCGTCGCCGGCCGGCTCGCGCTCTGGGGTGGGGGGTCGCTTGAACATCGCGAGTTCAATGTAAGCGGACCGCCCGCGCACCGGCGTCATACCAGGGTTCGGGCTTGCGGCCCGTACCACGGTATGACGCCCACCCGGCGGGCCGGGACCCGCGCAGCCCGCCCGGCCGGCCCGGCCACGGCCCTCCCGGAGCCCCCGCCCCTCAGAGTTCCGCCAGCAACTCCGCCTTCTTCGCGCTGAATTCGGCGTCCGTCAGCAGCCCCGCCTCGTGCAGCTCCCCGAGATGCCGGATCCGGTCCGCGATGTCGGCAGGGTCCCGGCGGGTGTCCCCGGCCCGGCGCACCGGCTCGCGCTCCGGCACGTCCGGCGCCGCCTCGGCGGCGCGTACCGCCTCCAGCACGGAGGCGGCGAACGGCAGCGACTCGTGGACCAGCCCGTAACCGAGCCCGAAGACCACCGCCGCCGGGTCCTGGTCGGCCTCGCCCGCCCCCGGCTCGCGGGCCCCGCGCTCCAGCAGCCGCAGATGGCCGTTGACGATCTCCGGCGAGCGCCACTCCACCCCGGTCAGCTCGTCGACCGCGAACGTCTGGTCGCCGCTCTTCCACTTGGCCGAGGACGCGCCCGTCCAGAACCAGCGGAAGGCGACCGACCGGCCGTCGAAGGACGCCTTGCCGTCGTACGCCTTGAAGTGCAGCGGAGGCTCCGGGGCGGCCACGAGGTGGCGCTCGGCGGGCTCCTTCGCCGCGGGCCCCAGCGCCGCGCGCAGCTCGTCGGCGTAGAACTCGGCCAGCGTCTCGCGCTCGGCCGGCAGCACCAGCCGGTACGGGTCGGCGTCCTCCTTGAGCTGTCCGTCCGCGGCCTCCATCAGGGGGTCGGCCCCCTGCCGCGGCACGGCGTGCAGCACCACCGCGCCGCGCCTGCCCTGGGAGACCTCGACGGACTTCAGCGCCTCGTACGGGATGCGTCGCTCGCCGAGCGCCTGGAACAGCCTCGGCCTGCGGATCCCCCGTTCGAAGCGGATGAGCACGGAGTCCGTGTCGAACTCCCAGACGGCGTGAAAACCGGCCAGCACATCACCCATGTGGCTCATCGTATGCGGGTGGTTGCCCGCCCGTCCCCCTTCCGGACACCTGCGCTACGCGCGTCGCGGGCATCCCGGTCACCTGCCGGGCGCCTTGCTCTGTTCACGTCACCCGCACCGGCCGCGGTTCCCGCAGGTGCGGCCCGTCCCCGGGCGCCGGGCCGTACCTGCGGGCAACCGGCTGCGCGCATCTGACCGTCAGGCCAGGTCCGCGCCGCAGTGGGAGTCGCTGGAGGCGCACTCCACCGACGTGAGGGCACCGACGCCGACCATCGCGAAGTTGCGCAGGCTGCGGGTGCCCGGAGCGAAGTAGCCGGCGTGCCCGTCGGCGCCGGCGGCCGACAGGATGCGCGCCCCGAAGGACGGGTCGACCGGGTCGGCGCCGTGGCCGAGCCCGCCGACCTCCAGGTACGGCACGTCCTGGATCCAGTCGTCGGCGTCCCGCATCGCCCAGACCCGGGCGTGCGTGCCCAGCCCGGACAGGCTCCCGGCCCGCATGCCGGGGCTGCCCGCCACCGCGATGTCGGTGACGTTGCCCGGCAGGCTCCGGGCCGCGACGCCGCACACCACGGACCCGTAGCTGTGGCAGAACAGCGAGACGGAGTCATCGGACGGCAGGGAGTCGACCAGGGAGCGCAGCCGGACCGCGCCGGCCTCGGCGAGCTGCCCGGTGGCGGCCTCGACGCCCAGTCCCGCCGGCGTGGTGTAGTCGGCCCAGGCGATCACCGCCGTACGGGCCTGCGGCCGGGCGGAGTGCTCGGCGTCGTAGAGGGACTGCGCCATGCCGACGGGGGCGGCGGTCGCCTTGGCGGTGCGCTCGAAGGTCGACAGGTTGGTGTCCACACCGGGCACCACCACCGAGACCCGGTCGGCCGTGGTGAGGTCGCCGAAGACCTCCGCGGCCCGGCCGTCGCCCGCCGGGTCGAAGGCGAGGATCTGGCGGCCGTCGCTCATCAGCGATTCGAGGCGGTGCATCAGCTGGCCCGCTGTCTGGCGGCCGACCGGCGTGAGCCGGTGGTCGCGCATGCGTCGTTTCTCGACGGCGCGGGCGGCGTCGATGGCTTTGCGGTTGGCGCTGTAGCGCAGCTCGACGGGGGCGCCGCCCATGTTGCCGACGACGAGCGGGTAGCGGGCCGCGAGCTGCTGGCGCTCGGCCCGGTCGAGCGTGGCGAAGAACGCGCGGAGGGTGGCCGGCGCGCCGTCCGGGTCGGGCAGCGGCCGTCCGTGGATCGTGGCGTGCCGCCAGGCGGCCTTGGCCGTGGCCAGGGGGTTGGCGTCGTCCTTGGTGCCTCTGATGGCCGTCCAGCCGGTCATGGCAAGCATCACGAACACCACCACCAAGGCGAACGAGGCACGCCAGGCAGTGGACTGCAGGAAACCGGAGGAGGGACCGAGGCCCGGGAAAGAAGTCACCGCGGGCCACCCTAGGAGACGCGGGAGGGTGCCTGCTGAGTCCAGTGAGGCATCTCACGTTTCGTGGAGGGTATTTCGACCAAAACGGACATCCGATGTCATTGATCGGTGCTCACTCGTGCAGAGTCCGTCTCAATGGGCAATAAACCGATCACCCACCGGAGAAAGGCTGTTACGCCAGGTTGAGGGCGTGTTCGCGCCCGGTGGGCGGTGTGTTCAGCGGGTTCGCCAGTCGGCGTCGATCGCCGGCCCGATGTGGTCCAGATAGGACTGCGTCAGCTCGCGGATCGCCGCCACGCTGCAGTCCTGGCCCTCGCCCCAGACCTTCCCGGCCACCCGCATCACGCCGCTGAACGCCGCGACCAGCACCCGCGGGCGGGGGTCGGTGTCCACGTCCAGCCCCTCGCGCCGGGCGATCAACTGGGCGATCTGCTCCTCCAGTTCGGACGAGCGGCGCAGATGCGCGGCGACCAGTGCGGGCGTCGACTCGATCATCTGGTACGAGCGCATGTGCAGGTCCACCGGGATCACCGAGGCGATGGCGTCGCCGATGTCGTCCCAGGCCAGCATCACGGCGCTGCGCAGCGCGGTCAGCGGGGCCTCGTCCTCGGGCCGGGCGCGCAGCTCGCTGAGGAAGCGGGCCTCGACCATGTCCTGGACGGCGAAGGCGACGTCCTGCTTGTTGGCGAAGTACCGGAAGAACGTGCGCTGGGAGACGTCCACGGCCTCGGCGATCTCGTCGATCGTCGTCGCCTCGTACCCCTGCTCCGTGAAGAGCTCCAGCGCCGCACGGATCAGGGCGTCGCGGGTGCGCTGCTTCTTGCGTTCGCGCAGGCCGCCGGTGGGTGCCGTCTGCGGCGTCGGGGTCGCCATCCTGCGCCGCCCTTCCCTGGTGTTCTTGCTGCTCAGAATACCTGTGAGCTAAATGACAGTTACCGACTCATGAATCACTTTGTCAATTGTCAGTGGCTGACATTAGCCTCGAAACATGAGTTCACAGACCCCGGTCGCCGACGTCGCACCGGAACTTCCCGTACCGGAGCCTCGAAAGGGGCTGCGGGGCCATCCCTGGCTGACGCTCTTCTCCGTCGCCATCGGCGTCATGATGGTGGCGCTCGACGGCACGATCGTCGCCATCGCGAACCCGGCCATCAAGGAGGACCTCGGCGCGTCGCTCGCCGACGTGCAGTGGATCACCAACGGCTACATGCTCGCGCTGGCCGTCGCGCTGATCACCGCGGGCAAGCTCGGTGACCGCTTCGGCCACCGCCAGACCTTCCTCATCGGCATCGTCGGCTTCGCCGCCGCGTCCGGTGCCATCGGGTTCTCCAGCCAGGTCACGCTGGTCATCGTCTTCCGCGTGCTGCAGGGCCTGTTCGGCGCGCTGCTGATGCCCGCCGCGCTGGGACTGCTGCGCGCCACCTTCCCGGCCGAGAATCTGAACATGGCCATCGGCATCTGGGGCATGGTCATCGGCGCCTCCACCGCCGGCGGCCCGATAGTCGGCGGACTGCTGGTCGAGCACGTCAACTGGCAGTCCGTGTTCTTCATCAACGTGCCGGTCGGCGCGCTGGCCCTGGTCCTCGGCCTGGTGATCCTCAAGGACCACCGCGCGGAGAACGCCCCCCGCTCCTTCGACATCCCGGGCATCGTGCTGCTGTCCGGCGCGATGTTCTGCCTCATCTGGCCGCTGATCAAGGCGACGGACTGGGGCTGGGGAGACATGAAGACCTGGGGCTTCCTGATCGCCGCGGTCGTCCTCTTCGCGCTCTTCGCCGTCCTGGAGACCAGGGTCCGCGAGCCGCTGATCCCGCTGCGGATGTTCCGCTCCGTGCCGCTGACCGCCGGCACCGTCCTCATGGTGCTGATGGCCTTCGCCTTCATGGGCGGGCTGTTCTTCGTGACGTTCTACCTCCAGAACGTCCACGGCATGAGCCCCGTCGACAGCGGTCTGCACCTCCTGCCGCTGACCGGCATGATGATCGTCGGCTCGCCGCTCGCGGGCGCGCTGATCACCAAGTTCGGACCCCGGATCCCGCTGGTCGGCGGCATGGTCTTCACCGCCGTCGCCATGTACGGCATGTCCGGTCTGGACACGAGCACCGGCACCGGCCCGATGTCCCTCTGGTTCGCCCTGCTCGGCCTGGGCCTCGCGCCCGTCATGGTCGGCGCCACCGAGGTCATCGTCGGCAACGCCCCGCTGGAGCTGTCCGGTGTGGCCGGCGGTCTCCAGCAGGCCGCCATGCAGGTCGGCGGCAGCCTCGGTACGGCCGTGCTCGGCGCGGTGATGGCCTCCCGCGTCGACAACCAGCTCCCGGGCAAGTGGCAGGCGGCCGGCCTCCCGCCGCTGCCGCCCGAGAAGATGTCCCAGGTGTCCGACGCCGTCTCGGCCGGTATCGCGCCGGTGCCGAAGGGCACCCCGCCGGAGTTCGCCCAGAAGATCACCACCGTCGCCCACCACACCTTCGTCTCCGGCATGGGCCTGGCCTTCACGGTCGCCTGCGGTGTGGCGATCGTCGCGGCCGTCGTCGCGGTCTTCACCAAGCGCGGCGCGAATGCCGAGGCGGGCGCCGGCATGGGGCACATCTGACCGGCACCGCACGGTAGTCGGGCGCAGCGCCCCGGCACCGCACACACCCGAAGCACACGACCGGCGCGCGGCCGGCCGGGGCACCCCCTC
>NZ_JBNHIN010000005.1:106242-118745 GCF_050054615.1 Streptomyces sp. YGL11-2 | reverse complement strand
CCCCCCCCCCCCCCCCCCCCCCCCCCCCCCCCCCCCCCCCCCCCCGCCGTCGCCTTGCGCGCGCCAGGGTGCCGGCCGCCGTGAGGGGCGCGGGGTGCCGTGCCGGCCGTGCGCAGCCGCGGGCACCCGCCCACCGCCCGCCGGTCGTCGATCTGCCCGCCGGTCGTCAACCCGTCCCGCTCGCCCGCCGTTCGCCGCCACGCGCCGTACGCCAAGGGCGAGTTGGCTTCCGCCCGGACCGCCGAATCCCTCATCCGGATGACCCGATCCGGGAACCGCCGGCCCGCGGTGCCTCCTCCTGGGCAGCGGGCACGCCCAACTGCCGTGCGGCGCACGGGAGGAACGGTTTCCGCGGTCGGTCTCCGCGACCCCGCCGCACGTCAACCGCGCGTACCACCGCGGCGGCGGGGCACCGCGCGGTTATCCACATACCTGATGCGGGTGGAGCTGCCGTTCGGGCCTTGGCGATCGCGCCGCGGCGGCGCCAGGCTCGAAAACGAACCCGCCGCGGGCACCCGCCCGCCGCGGACACCCATGCCGTGGCCCACCCCCGCTCCGCGGGTCGCCACGGCCACGTCACGGGGGAGAGGCTCCTATGCGTATCCGTCTGTTCGACACGTTCCACACCACCGCGCTGGTCACCGGCCTGGCCGCGCTGGCCGCGGTGCTGGTCGCCCCGGCCGCTCTCGGCGCCCCGGCAGCGCACGCCGCCGGCGCCGCGCACGCCGGCGGGCACCCCGCCGCGTCCGGCGACTGCTCGGCCGGCCAGCTGTGCCTCTGGCCGAAGGCGGACTTCGGAGGCAGGCGGCAGACCTACGAGCTGTCCGACACCGAGATCGAGAGCTGCGTCTCCCTGCCCAAGGGGGTCACCGCCGCCGCGTTCGCCAACCGCACCGGCCGCCCGGTCACCACCTACCAGAGCGCCGAGTGCGCCGAGACCGGCGAGTTCGACACGTACCCGGGCGGCGGCAGCTGGGTGCCCAAGGCGCCGTACCAGGTAAGGGCGTTCAAGCTATGGGAGCAGTGATCCGGGCGTCCGCGGTGCACGCACCGCGCCCCCCGGCCGGCGCTGAGCGCTGGCCGGGGGGCGCGGCGGAGACGGTGCGGCGGCAGGCCGCACAGGGGTCAGGCGTCGCCGCCCGCCTCCCCCGCGTCGGCGGCCGTGACGTCCAGGAGCTGGTAGCGGTCGATCGCCTGCTTCAGCAGCGAGCGGTCCACCTTGCCCTCCTTGGCGAGCTCGGTGAGCACACCCAGGACGATCGACTGCGCGTCGATGTGGAAGAAGCGGCGGGCCGCACCGCGGGTGTCCGCGAAGCCGAACCCGTCGGCGCCCAGGGACTGGTACGTGCCCGGGACCCAGCGCGCGATCTGGTCCGGGACGGAACGCATCCAGTCCGACACCGCGACCTTCGGGCCCTCGGCGCCCTGGAGCTTCTGCGTCACGTACGGGACGCGCTGCTCCTCCTCCGGGTGCAGCAGGTTGTGCTCCTCGACCGCCACCGCGTCGCGGCGCAGCTCGTTCCAGGAGGTCGCCGACCAGACGTCGGCCTTGACGTTCCACTCGTCCGCGAGGATCCGCTGGGCCTCGACGGCCCACGGGACCGCCACGCCGGAGGCGAGGATCTGGGCCGCGTGCTCGCCCTTCTCACCGGACTTGACGCGGTAGAGGCCCTTGAGGATGCCCTCGACGTCGACGTCGGCCGGCTCCGCCGGGTGCTGGATCGGCTCGTTGTAGACGGTCAGGTAGTAGAAGACGTCCTCGGAGTTCTCGCCGTACATCCGCCGCAGACCGTCCCTGACGATGTGCGCGATCTCGTAGCCGTAGGCCGGGTCGTAGGCGACACAGGCCGGGTTGGTCGAGGCCAGCAGCTGGGAGTGGCCGTCGGCGTGCTGGAGGCCCTCGCCGGTGAGCGTCGTACGGCCGGCGGTCGCGCCGAGCACGAAGCCGCGCGAGAGCTGGTCGGCCATCTGCCAGAACTGGTCGCCGGTGCGCTGGAACCCGAACATCGAGTAGAAGACGTAGACCGGGATCAGCGGCTCGCCGTGCGTGGCGTAGGCGGAGCCCGCCGCGATCAGGGAGGCGGTGCAGCCGGCCTCGGTGATGCCGTCGTGCAGCATCTGGCCGGTCGGCGACTCCTTGTAGGCCAGCAGCAGTTCGCGGTCCACCGACTCGTAGGTCTGGCCCAGCGGGTTGTAGATCTTGGCGGACGGGAAGAACGCGTCCATGCCGAACGTGCGGTACTCGTCCGGGGCGATCGGCACGAAGCGCTTGCCGATCTCCTTGTCCCGCATCAGGTCCTTCAGGATGCGGACGAACGCCATGGTCGTGGCGATCTTCTGCTGGCCCGAGCCCTTCTTGGCGGTGGCGTACGCCTTGTCGCCGGGCAGCTCCAGCGGCTTGGCGCGCACGAGACGGGTGGGCACGTAGCCGCCCAGCGACTTGCGGCGGTCGTGCATGTACTGGATCTCTTCGGAGTTGCGGCCCGGGTGGTAGTACGGCGGCAGGCCGTCCTCCAGGTCCTTGTCCGGGATCGGCAGGTGCAGCCGGTCGCGGAAGCCCTTGAGGTCCTCGACGGTCAGCTTCTTCATCTGGTGGGTCGCGTTGCGGCCCTCGAAGTTCGGGCCGAGCGTCCAGCCCTTGACCGTCTGCGCGAGGATCACCGTCGGCTGGCCCTTGTGGGCCTTGGCCGCCGCGTACGCCGCGTAGATCTTCTTGTGGTCGTGACCGCCGCGGCCCAGGTGGAGGATCTGGTCGTCGGTCATGTTCGCGACCATCGCGCGCAGGCGGTGGTCGTCCCCGAAGAAGTGCTCGCGGATGTACGCGCCGGTCTCGGTGGCGTACGTCTGGAACTGGCCGTCGGGGGTGCTGTTGAGCTTGTTGACCAGGATGCCGTCGCGGTCCTGCGCGAGCAGCGGGTCCCAGCTGCGGTCCCAGACCAGCTTGATGACGTTCCAGCCGGCGCCGCGGAACTGCGACTCCAGCTCCTGCATGATCTTGCCGTTGCCGCGGACCGGGCCGTCCAGGCGCTGGAGGTTGCAGTTGACGACGAAGGTCAGGTTGTCCAGGCCCTCACGGGCGGCGATGGACAGCTGGCCGAGCGACTCGGGCTCGTCCATCTCGCCGTCGCCGAGGTAGGCCCAGACGTGCGACTTGGAGGTGTCGGCGATACCGCGCGCCTCCATGTAGCGGTTCATGCGGGCCTGGTAGATCGCGCCGAGCGGGCCCAGGCCCATGGAGACGGTCGGGAACTCCCAGAAGTCCGGCATCAGCCGCGGGTGCGGGTAGCTGGACAGCCCGTTGGGGGCCTTGGACTTCTCCTGTCGGAAGGCGTCCAGCTGCGCTTCGGACAGTCGGTCCAGCAGGAAGGCGCGGGCATAGACACCGGGCGAGGCGTGGCCCTGGAAGAAGATCTGGTCGCCGCCGTCGCCCTCGTCCTTGCCCCGGAAGAAGTGGTTGAAGCCCACGTCGTAGAGGGAAGCGGAGGAGGCGAACGTGGCGATGTGGCCGCCGACGCCGATGCCCGGGCGCTGGGCGCGGGAGACCATGACGGCAGCGTTCCACCGGGTCGCGTTGAGGACCCTGCGCTCGATCTCCTCGTTGCCCGGGAAGAACGGCTCGTCCTTGGTCGCGATGGTGTTGACGTAGTCCGTGCTGCGCATCTCGGGCACGGCCACACGCTTCTCGCGGGCGCGCTCGATCAGGCGGAGCATCAGGTAGCGGGCACGTTCCCGGCCTCGCTCGTCAACGGCCGCGTCGAGCGAGTCGAGCCATTCCTGGGTCTCTTCGGGATCGAAGTCCGGGACCTGGCTGGGAAGGCCGCCAATGATGATCGGGTTTCGATCGGATCCGGAAGCCACGCTGTTCCTTAGTGTTCGGTTCGTATCGTGCTCGGCTTGCCATTGCTGCTGTGCACGGGGACGAATGCTGTCTCTGCCTTGTGTCGCGCCGTCTTCCATCGTGTACCGAGTCACTGGGATACGTCACCTCTACCGATGGGTAACCACCCGCTGAGAGATGGCGCTGAAAAGGCCGATTCTCAGGTCGGCCAAATCGCAACCATACGCCCATGTCGAAAGCCCTTGACGTACGGCCGTCCGGCGCTCGAAAGCGGGTCCGGGGGGCTCCCTCGTCACTCGACGGGGCCATTCGTGCCCGCCTACCCCATATACCCGCCCCGGTGCTGTGGTGTGAATCACTTCGTGGTGTCCTGGTGGAGTGGCGAAGGCCGCGCGGTGCCTTCGGATCGTCACCGTTTAGGCGGTCTCGACCGCCGGGTACTTGCGCGATCCGCCCGGCCCGTGTGGACTACGCCCAATGCCCCGCGCACGCGCGGGGTCTCCCGAGCATTTCCGAAACATGACAGGAGGCAATCCGTGAGCGCGACCGCGGACCACGCGGAGGAGCGGACCAACCCTGCCGCCAGGCTGGGGTTCGAGCCCGGACAGGTGGTCCAGGAGATCGGCTACGACGATGACGTCGAGCAGGAGCTCCGAGAAGGCATTGAGGCCGTCACCGGCCAGGAGCTCCAGGACGAGGATTACGACGACGTGGCCGACGTCGTCCTCCTCTGGTTCCGGGACGAGGACGGCGACCTCACGGACGCGCTGGTGGACGCCATCGGTCTGATCGACGAGGGCGGCCAGATCTGGCTGCTGACACCCAAGACCGGCCGCGACGGCTACATCGAGCCGAGCGACATCAACGAAGCGGCCCAGACCGCGGGGCTGTCCCAGACCCGGAGCATCAACGCGGGCAAGGACTGGACCGGCAGCCGCCTGGTCACCCCCAAGTCGTCGGGCAAGCGCTGAGCGCTCCCCTCGACGCTGTGCGCCGAGCCCCCTCCGGCCTGTTCCGGAGGGGGCTCGGCCCTGTTCAGGCCGGGTTCTCCGGGCGTTCGGGCCGGCGCGTAGGGTTGGTCGCGTCAAGTTGAGAGTGATGCGGAAGGGATGCACCCATGGCGATCGAGGTCGGCACGAAGGCTCCGGAATTCGAGCTCAGGAACCAGCACGGCGAACTGGTCAGGCTCTCCGACTTCCGCGGCGAGAAGGCCGTCGTCCTGCTCTTCTACCCCTTCGCCTTCACCGGTGTGTGCACCGGTGAGCTGTGCGCGCTCCGCGACGAGCTGCCGAAGTTCGCCAACGACGACGTCCAGCTGCTGGCCGTCTCCAACGACTCCCCGTTCTCGCTGCGCGTCTTCGCCGAGCAGGAGGGGCTGGAGTACCCGCTCCTGTCGGACTTCTGGCCGCACGGCGAGGCGTCGCGGGCGTACGGCGTCTTCGACGAGGACAAGGGCTGCGCGGTGCGCGGCACGTTCATCATCGACAAGGAGGGCGTGGTGCGCTGGACGGTCGTCAACGGCCTGCCCGACGCCCGCGACCTGAACGACTACGTCAAGGCCCTCGAAGCCCTCTAGTCGCCGAGCGCCGCACGCGCCGGGCGCCCCACGGCCCACCGGGCGGACATCCTTCGGGATCCGCGCGCGGTTTCCGCATTCGGTGGGAACCCGTCACTAGGATCAATTCGTTGATCCGATGCCATGCACGATGGGGGCGCACATTCATGACGTACCCCTCGAATCTATGGGAGGACTCGTGGGAGTCAGCCTCAGCAAGGGCGGCAACGTCTCGCTGACGAAGGAAGCCCCCAATCTGACCGCCGTGCTCGTCGGTCTGGGCTGGGACGCGCGTACCACCACCGGTACGGACTTCGATCTTGACGCCAGCGCCCTGCTGACGAATGACCAGGGCAAGGTCGCCAGCGACCAGAACTTCGTGTTCTTCAACAACCTGAAGAGCCCCTGCGGTTCGGTCGAGCACACCGGTGACAACACCACCGGTGAGGGCGAGGGCGACGACGAGGCCATCAAGGTGAACCTCGCCGGGGTCCCGGCCGACGTCAACAAGATCGTGTTCCCGGTGTCGATCTACGACGCCGAGACCCGTCAGCAGAGCTTCGGCCAGGTCCGCAACGCCTACATCCGCGTGGTCAACCAGTCCGACGGCAAGGAGCTGGCGCGCTACGACCTGAGCGAGGACGCCTCGACCGAGACCGCCATGGTCTTCGGCGAGCTCTACCGCAACGGCGCGGAGTGGAAGTTCCGCGCCATCGGCCAGGGCTACGCCTCGGGGCTGCGCGGCATCGCGCAGGACTTCGGCGTCAACGTCTGACCGACGGCCGCACCGCGTCCGGCGCCGTACACCCCGCAGCGGGGAGTGCGGCGCCGGACGCGCTTCAGGGGGCGCGAGCCGCGTCCCCCACCGACACAGGGGAGGAAGCGAACACGATGGGCGTCACACTCGCCAAGGGGGGCAACGTCTCCCTGTCCAAGGCCGCGCCGAATCTCACACGGATCTCCGTCGGGCTCGGCTGGGACGCGAGGTCCACCACGGGAGCGCCGTTCGACCTCGACGCCAGCGCGCTGCTGTGCCGGGAGGGCCGGGTCCTGGCGGACGAGTACTTCGTCTTCTACAACAACCTCAAGAGCCCTGAGGGTTCGGTCGAGCACACGGGCGACAACCTCACCGGTGAGGGTGAGGGCGACGACGAGACGGTCCTCGTCGATCTCACACTGGTGCCGGAGCAGGTCGACAAGATCGTCTTTCCGGTCTCGATCCATGAGGCCGATCTGCGCGGCCAGAGCTTCGGCCAGGTCGGCAACGCCTATATCCGGATCGTCAATCAGGCCGACGGCGGCGAACTCGCCCGTTACGACCTCAGCGAGGACGCCTCCAGCGAGACGGCGATGATCTTCGGCGAGGTGTACCGCTACAGCGGCGAATGGAAGTTCCGGGCCGTGGGGCAGGGGTACGCATCCGGTCTGCGGGGCATCGCTCTAGACTTCGGGGTCAACGTTTCGTAAAGCGCCGCGCACCGCGCGCGGGGGACCCATACAGCGAAGGATTGGGTAGGCAGTGCTCCTGAAAACCTTTGGCTGGTCGTTCGCCATCACGGTGCTCGGCCTCGGCCTGGCCGGTGTCCTCTGGGGGTGGCAGGGGCTCGCGATCGTCGGGATCCTGTCCATCCTGGAGATCTCGCTCTCGTTCGACAACGCCGTCATCAACGCGGGAATCCTGCGCAAGATGAACGCCTTCTGGCAGAAGATCTTTCTGACCGTCGGCATTCTCGTCGCGGTGTTCGGCATGCGGCTGGTCTTCCCGGTCGTCATCGTCGCGATCACCGCGAAACTGGGGCCGATCGAGGCGGTCAAGCTCGCGATCAACGACAAGGCGCATTACGAGCAACTGGTCACCAGCGCCCACCCGGCCATCGCGGCGTTCGGCGGCATCTTCCTGCTGATGATCTTCCTCGACTTCATTTTCGAGGAGCGGGACTACAAGTGGCTGGGGTGGATCGAGAAGCCGCTCGCCCGGATCGGCAAGCTCGACACCCTCTCCATCATCGTCGCGCTGGCCGCCCTGCTGGTGAGTGCCCTGACGGTGGCCACCAACGTGGCGCACGGCGGCGGCGACAAGACCACCACGGTCCTGCTGTCCGGTATCGGCGGTCTGGTGACCTACCTCGTCGTCGGCGGTATCTCGGGGTACTTCGAGGGCCGGCTGGAGGACGACGAAGACGACGAAGACGGCGCGGACGGAGCGGCCGACGAGGTCCGAGGCGCTGAGGGTGCCCGGGACGGCGGGACGGGCGCGGACGCGGCTCCGGTGCGGAAGCGGGGCGGCTCGGCCGTGGGCCTGGCCGGCAAGGCCGCGTTCTTCATGTTCCTCTACCTGGAGGTCATCGACGCGTCCTTCTCCTTCGACGGTGTCATCGGCGCGTTCGCGATCACCAACGACATCTTCGCGATGGCGCTGGGTCTCGGCATCGGTGCGATGTACATCCGGTCGCTGACCGTCTTCCTCGTCCGCAAGGGCACCCTGGACGACTACGTCTACCTGGAGCACGGCGCCCACTACGCGATCGGCGCGCTGGGCGTCATCCTGCTCGTCACGATCAAGTACGAGATCAACGAGGTCGTCACCGGCCTGGTCGGCGTCGTGCTGATCGCCCTGTCCTTCGGTTCGTCCGTGCTGCGCAACCGGCGCGAGGGCAGGCCAGGGCAGGAGTCGTCGGCGAAGTCGGAAGTGACGTCCGGAGTGTGACGGACGGCTGATTGAGGAACGCTTTCTGCGGGGCGGCCATGGGTACGAACCCTCCGGCCGCCCCGTGGTGATGTGGGGCCCGACAAGGGGGTGGGAAAGATGTCGTTCCTGGGGAACTGGCGGCGCGGCAACGCGCCCGCGTTCGACGGCGGCGGAGCGTCGTACGTCGTCGAGCTGACGAAGCGTCATCCGGTCGTCTCGCTGACCAAGCAGGGGGCGGCCAACGGGCATCTGCGGGTCAACCTGAGCTGGCAGATGCGGACCTCGGACCTGATGGAGCGGGGCGGGCAGCGCACCGGAAGCCTGCTGCGGAATCCGGGGCGGCTGTTCAAGCCCGAGGTCGTGCAGGCGCAGGGGCCGGCCGTGGTCAACGTCGACCTGGACCTGGCCTGCATGTACGAGCTCACCGACGGCACCAAGGGCGTGGTGCAGCCGCTGGGGGACTTCCTCGGCGACCTCAACGGCCCGCCGTTCGTCCAGCTCAGCGGCGACGACCGGTTCGGTTCGGGGTCCGGCGAGACGCTGTATGTCAACCTCGACCACCGCGACGAGATCAAGCGGCTGCTGATCTTCGTCTACATCTACGACGGGACCCCGGCCTTCGACCGTACGCACGCGGTCGTGACGCTCTACCCGAGCACCGGACCGCGGGTCGAGGTCAAGCTGGACGAGCGGGCGCCGCAGGCCCGTTCCTGCGCCATCTTCATGCTGGAGAACGGCAAGGACGGCCTGACGGTGCGCCGCGAGGTGAAGTACGTCTACGGCTTCCAGGCGGAGCTCGACCGGATGTACGGCTGGGGGCTCCAGTGGGGCCGCGGCTACAAGTCCAAGGTCTGACCGTCATGGCCTGACCGCCGCGGCCGGCCGCCGGGGCCTGACCGCCGGGGCCGGCCGCCGGGGCCTGACCGCCGGGGCCGGCCGCCGGGGCCTGACCGCCGGGGCCGGCCGCCGGGGCCTGCCCTAGCGACGCTGGAACTGCGGCCCCTGGGGCGGCAGCACGAACGACGGGTCGGGGGCGAACGGCTGCGGCTGCTGCACGGGATAGCCGTATGTCGGGGCGGGCTGCGGCGGTTGCAGGTGCGGCGGCATGTGCTGCGGGTAGCCGTACGCGGGCGGCTGCTGGGGCGCGTACGGGGGCTGCTGCGGCGGCGGGCCCGGGTAGCCGTAGGCGGGGGGCTGCGCCGGCGGCGGCGGAACGTGCTGCGGGTAGCCGTAGCCGGCGGTGGACGGCGGTGCCGCGGGGGCCGGGGGCAGCGGGGCGGCCGAGAACGGCTCCGGCATCCGGTCCGGCACGTGCTGGGTGACGGCTTCCGGGCCGGCCGCCGGATACGCCGGCGGGCCCCCCGGGGACGACGGCGCGACGGCCTCTTCGGGCCAGGCGCTGGGCGGCGGGGAGGTGGGGGTGGCCGGTCCGGGGACCTGTGGCGCCGGCGTGCCGGGGGCGGGCCGCTCGACGGCCGCCGTGGGGACTTCGTCGGGCGGGGCCGGGGACGGTTCCGCCGCGGCCGGCGGGTCCGTGCGGCCGGCGGGCGGATCGTTCTCGTCGACCGAGATCCCGAACTCCGTCGCCAGGCCGACCAGCCCGCTCTCGTACCCCTGCCCCAGCGCGCGGAACTTCCAGCCGTCGCCGCGCCGGTAGAGCTCCCCGCAGATCAGCGCCGTCTCCTCGCCCGTGTCGGGCACTACGTCGAAGACCGCGACCGGTTCGGCGCCCTCCGTCGCCGCGTCGTACAGCAGAACACGCAGATCCGGTACGTCCGCGAAGGCGCCACCGTCCGACGACGCGGTGAGCACGACCCGGTCCACCGCCGGGTCGAGCGGAGCGAGGTCCGCCTCGATGCTGTCGGTGAGGTGGTCGCCGAGCCGGGACTTGGGCAGGTGCCGGACCAGGCCGCTGGGGTGCCTCGGCTGGTTGTAGAAGACGAAGTCCTCGTCCGAGCGCACGCGTCCTTCCGGTCCCACGAGCAGGGCCGAGGCGTCGACGTCGGGGACGTCGGCACCGGGGGTCCAGCGCAGGACGGCCCGTACCGCCGTGGCGTCGAGGGGTACGTTCGACCCTTTCAGCATCGCGTGCGTCATGCGGCAATCCTGCCTTCCCACACGTCGCAGCGACAACGCGGGGGCCCGGCCCGCGCGCCGGAGCTGCGCGCTCGTACACCTGGACGCCGGGTCCGGGTCACCGGAATTTCGTTGCGGCGGGAACTTTCGACACCCCCACACACGTACGATTACCGGCTGGATCCAGACAGCGAGACGTCACGGGGGTGCCCGGGTCCCGCTGGTATGCGGGGAGTTGTATGCGTCACTTCGGGCATCTTGCGCCGGACATCCGGAAGGCTCTGTTCCACGAGGAACCGGTGGAGTTCACCGCCGATTCCCCGGCCCGTACGCTCGCGGCCGCCCTCGGTGCCACGCTCTACAGCCCCGCCACCCGCCCGCGGCTCGCCGCCGACGTCCTCAAGCAGGCCGGGCGCGGGGTCGTGTCCATGGTGCTGTGCCTCGAAGACTCCATAGGGGACGCGGACGTGGCGGCCGGCGAGGAGAACCTCGTCCGGCAGCTCGGACTGCTCGACGCGGCGGCCGAGGCGGGCGAGGACCTGCCGCTGCTGTTCATCCGCGTCCGCGCACCGGGCCAAATACGGGACCTGGTACGGCGGTTGGGGCCCGGCGTGCGCAGGCTGTCCGGTTTTGTCCTTCCGAAATTCACCGAGGAGCGGGGCGCGCCCTTCCTGGAGGAACTGGCCGCCGCCGAATCCGCCTGCGGGCGGCGGCTGTTCGCGATGCCGGTGCTCGAATCCCCGCAGCTGCTGCACCTGGAGAGCCGCGCCGCGACGCTCCGGGGCATCGCCAGGGCCGTCGGCGCCCACCGGGACCGGGTGCTCGCCCTGCGGCTCGGCGTCACGGACTTCTGCTCCGCCTACGGGCTGCGCCGGGCGCCCGACATGACGGCGTACGACGTGCAGATCGTCGCCTCCGTGATCGCCGACGTGGTGAACGTCCTCGGCCGTGTGGACGGCAGCGGTTTCACGGTCACCGGCCCGGTGTGGGAGTACTTCCGGCTGCACCAGCGGATGTTCAAGCCGCAGCTGCGCCGCACCCCGTTCGTGGGGGAGGCCGAGGAGCTGCGCAACGCGCTGATCGAGCACGACATGGACGGGCTGCTGCGCGAGATCGAGCTCGACCGGGCGAACGGACTGGAGGGCAAGACCTGCATCCACCCCTCGCACGTCGCCCCCGTGCACGCCCTCTCGGTCGTCAGCCACGAGGAGTACAGCGACGCCGGCGACATCCTGCGGCCTGAGCGGGGCGACGGCGGGGTCCTGCGCTCCGCCTACACGAACAAGATGAACGAGGTGAAGCCGCACCGCGCCTGGGCCGAGCGGACCCTGCTGCGTGCCGAGGCGTTCGGCGTGGCACGGGAGGACGTCGGGTTCGTGGAGCTGCTGACCGCGAGCCTGCCGCCGGCCTGAGGCGCGGCGGACGGGGCGGGGACGGCAGCGGCGAGGGAACGGCGGGGACGGCAGGCCGGCAGGAACAGCGGGAACAACAGGCCGGCAGGAACAACAGGCCAGCAGGAACAGCAGGAACAGCAGGAACAGCAAGGATGGCGGGAACGGCATGAGCGGCACGAAGGGTACGTACGGCACCGAGGAGGAGACGGCACGCGCGGTGTGGACGGGGGAGTGGGTCGCGGGGCGGCTCGGGGTCGCGCTGAGCGGCTCGGACGAGCTGCCCGAACTGCTCGGGCTGGCGCTGCGCCGCAACCCCAAACGGGCCCATCTCCTCGTGTCGAACGTGCTCGGCAAGCACGTCCCGCAGCGCCCGGACGTGGTCCACGGTGCCGGCGTCGGACTCGGGCGCCGGGTGCGCGCGCTGCTCGGGGACGAGGCCGCCGCCCGCTCCGTCGTCCTGGGATACGCCGAGACCGCCACCGGACTGGGGCACTCGGTCGCCGACGGGCTGGGCGCGGCACCGTATCTGCACTCCACCCGGCGGCCGGTGCCGGGCGTCGACCGGGTGGGCGGCTTCGAGGAGGAGCACAGCCATGCGACCTCCCACCTGCTGCTCCCCGAGGACCGCGAACTCCTCGCCGGCGGTGGCCCGTTGGTGCTCGTCGACGACGAGTTCTCCACCGGGCGCACGGTCCTGAACACCCTCCGGGCGCTGCACGCGCGCTTCCCGCGCGGCCGCTATGTCGTCGTCGCCCTGGTCGACATGCGGTCCGCCGGGGACCGCGACCGGCTGGCGGAGTGCGCGGCCGAACTGGGTGCCCGCGTCGACCTGGTGTCCCTGGCCGCGGGCGGCGTACGGCTGCCCGCGGACGTCCTCGCGCGCGGCCGGGAGCTGGTCGCCGCCCATGAGGTGGCCCGGACCGCGGCGGTCCCGCCGCGGTCGGGCCGGGG